>NZ_CP009533.1:2985000-3285000 GCF_000761155.1 Pseudomonas rhizosphaerae
GGAGCTGGGGTCGCGCTCGGACGGCTTGAGGATGAAGCAGTTGCCGCAGACGATGGCCAGCGGGTACATCCACAAGGGAACCATGGCCGGGAAGTTGAACGGTGTGATACCGGCGACGATACCCAAGGGCTGGAAGTCGGACCAGGCATCGATGTTGGGGCCGACGTTGCGGCTGTACTCGCCTTTGAGTACCTCAGGGGCTGCGCAGGCGAATTCGACGTTTTCGATGCCGCGCTTGAGTTCGCCCGCCGCGTCTTCCAGCGTCTTGCCGTGCTCTTCACTGATCATCTGCGCGATTTTGCTTTCGTTCTGCTCCAGCAGTTGCTTGAAGCGGAACATCACCTGGGCGCGCTTGGCCGCCGGGGTCTTGCGCCAGGCCGGGAAGGCGGCCTTGGCGGAGTCGATGGCCAGTTGCACGGTTTCGCGGCTGGCCAGGTGCAGTTTGCGGATGGGCTGGCCGGTCGACGGGTTGAAGACATCGGCCGTACGGTCGCCGCTGGAAACCAGATCGCCGTTGATCAAGTGTTGGATAGTGCTCATGCAAAGGGCTCCTGAGGAAAAGGGTCAGTCGATCTGGTTGAGGGCTTCGCCAACGGCGTCGAACAGGCGGTCAAGGTCTTGCGGCTGGGCATTGAAGGTTGGGCCGAACTGCAGGGTGTCGCCGCCGAAGCGCACGTAGAAGCCGGCTTTCCATAACTTCATGGAGACTTCATAGGGGCGCACGATGGCGTCGCCATCCCGCGGTGCCAGCTGGATTGCACCGGCAAGGCCGTAGTTGCGGATGTCGACGATGTTTTTCGCACCCTTGACGCCGTGCAGCACGCTTTCGAAATGCGGTGCCAGTTCAGCGGCGCTCTGCACCAGGTTTTCGCGCTGCAGCAAGTCCAGCGCGGCAAGGCCGGCGGCGCAGGCTACAGGGTGGGCCGAGTAGGTGTAACCGTGGGGGAATTCCACGGCGTACTCGGGCGTCGCCTGGTTCATGAAGGTCTGGTAGATCTCGGTGCTGGCAATCACCGCGCCCATCGGAATGGCGCCGTTGGTGATCTGCTTGGCGATACACATCAAGTCCGGGGTTACGCCAAAGGTGTCGGCGCCGAACATGGCGCCGGTGCGACCGAAGCCGGTGATGACTTCGTCGAAGATCAGCAGGATGTTGTGCTGGTCGCAGATTTCCCGCAGACGCTTGAGGTAGCCTTTGGGCGGCGGCAGGACGCCCGCCGAACCGGCCATGGGCTCGACGATCAGGGCGGCAATGTTGGAAGCGTCGTGCAGCTCGATGACCTTGAGCATTTCGTCGGCCAGGGCGATGCCGCCCTCCTCCGGCGATCCTTTGGAGTAAGTGTTGCCCGGCAGCAGGGTGTGCGGAATATGGTCCACGTCCATCAATTGGCCGAACATCTTGCGGTTGCCATTGACCCCGCCCAGGCTGGTGCCGGCGACGTTGACGCCGTGGTAGCCACGGGCCCGGCCGATCATCTTGGTCTTGGTGGCCTGGCCTTTCAGGCGCCAGTAGGCACGGACCATTTTCACGGCGGTATCGCAGCACTCGGAGCCGGAGTTGGTATAGAAGACGTGATTGAGGGTGCCGGGGGTCAGGTCGGTGATCTTTTCCGCCAGCTGGAACGACAACGGATGGCCGTACTGAAACGCGGGCGAGTAGTCGAGCACACCGAGTTGGCGCGACACCGCTTCCTGGATTTCCTTGCGCGTGTGACCTGCACCGCAGGTCCACAGACCGGAAAGGCTGTCGTAGATCTGGCGGCCCTTGTCATCGGTCAACCAACTGCCCTGGGCCGCGACGATGATCCGAGGATCACGTTGGAAGCTGCGGTTGGCGGTGTACGGCATCCAGTGAGCGTCCAGCTTGAGCTGGCTGGTCACGCCGACGGGGGCGTTCTCGGGCATGTTCATGGGCACAAACCTCTTTGAGCGATTGAAGACGCGTTGACAAGCGTGTTGCCCCTACGGTGTCACGGCGATAAAGTCTGGAAAATTCAACTTTTGCGATCTTCAGTCAGGCATTCACTAAACTATGAGCCGCCGTCCCGATCCTCTCGCGCAGGTCAGTGATTTCGATATTCGCCTGCTGCGTATTTTCCGCAGCGTGGTGGAGTGCGGCGGTTTTTCCGCGGCGGAGAACGTGCTCGGTATCGGTCGCTCGGCGATCAGCCAGCAGATGAGCGATCTTGAGCAGCGCCTGGGTCTGCGCTTGTGCCAACGAGGCCGGGCCGGTTTTTCGCTGACCGAGGAAGGTCGCGAGGTGTATCAGTCGGCCCTGCAGATGCTGGGTGCGGTGGAGAGTTTTCGCACCGAGGTCAATGGCCTGCATCGTCATTTGCGCGGTGAACTCAACATCGGCCTGACCGACAACCTGGTGACGCTTCCGCACATGCGCATCACCCATGCGTTGGCGCAGTTGAAGGACCGCGGGCCGGACGTGCGCATTCAGATCCGCATGATCGCTCCGAGCCAGGTCGAGCAAGGGGTGCTCGACGGCAGCCTGCACGTGGGCGTGGTGCCGCAGGCAAGTCCGCTGTCCGGGCTTGAATACCAGCCGTTGTACAGCGAGCGCTCGCTGCTGTACTGCGCGGTGGGCCATCCCCTTTTCTACGCCGACGATACGCAGCTGGCCGATGCACGGCTGGATGCACAGGAGGCGATCGCGCCGACCTTTCGCTTGCCGGCCGAGATTCAGGCTTGTTACCAGGCGCTCAACTGCACGGCCAGCGCTTCGGATCGCGAGGGCATGGCGTTCCTGATTCTGACCGGGCGCTATATCGGCTATCTGCCGGACCACTACGCGACGTTCTGGGTGCAGCAGGGACGACTGCGCGCGCTCAAGCCCGCCGAGCGGTTCTATGACTTGAGCCTATCCTGGGTCACGCGCAAGGGTCGGCGCCCGCATTTAGTGCTCGAGAGCTTTCTGGAAAGTTTGTACGAAACGCGCTGACTGCCCTATCTCATTGATCCCCAAAGCGTTGTGAACACCGCGCGGTAAAACCTGAGCAGTTGGACAGCTTTTTGCACGGCTGCCTTGCAAAGCGAGGACTGACCCCAGCCCATCGCCCGTGCCGAGACTCCGACGCCATGCCTACCGATACGTCCATGCCCAGCGAACTGATCTACGGTCTGCATGACCGTCCGGCCCCCATGACGTCGATGCTGGCGGCTTTGCAGCACGTACTCGCCGCTTTCGTCGGGATCATCACACCGCCGCTGATCATCGGCTCGGCGTTGGGCCTCGGCACGCATTTGCCGTATTTGATCAGCATGGCGCTGTTGGTGTCCGGCATCGGCACCTTCATCCAGGCACGCCGTCCGTTCGGGATCGGCGCGGGCATGATCTGCCTGCAAGGCACCAGTTTTGCCTTTCTGGGGGCGGTGCTGTCGGCGGGCTTCATCGTCAAGCAGCGCGGGGGCAGCCCGGAAGACATTCTGGCCATGATTTTTGGCGTGTGTTTTTTCGGCGCGTTGGTGCAGATCGTATTGAGCCGCTTCATAGGTCAGCTACAGCGTGTCATTACCCCGCTCGTGACCGGTATCGTGATCACGCTGATTGGCGTCAGCTTGATCAAGGTGGGTATCACCGACCTGGGTGGGGGCTTCAACGCGCCGGATTTTGGTGCGCCGGGCAACCTCGCCCTGGGCGCGTTCGTGTTGGTGGTAATCATTCTGCTGAATCGCAGCACCACGACCTGGCTGAGGCTGTCGGCGATCATCATCGGTTTGGCGGTGGGCAGCCTGGCCGCCTGGTTCAGTGGCAAGCTAGTGATCCAACCGCTACCTGACCTGCCGCTGATCAGTGTGCCGGTACCTTTCAAGTTCGGTTTCGCGTTCGATTGGACGGCGTTTCTGCCGGTGGCGCTGATCTACCTGATCAGTACCCTGGAGACGGTGGGCGACCTGACGGCGAACTGCATGCTGTCGCGGCAGCCCATCAGTGGGCCGAGCTATATCGAGCGACTCAAGGGTGGCGTGCTGGGCGACGGCGTGAGTTGCATGCTGGCCGCTACGTTCAGCGCCTTTCCCAACACCACGTTCGCGCAAAACAACGGAGTGATCCAACTCACGGGCGTGGCCAGCCGCTACGTAGGGCTGTACATCGGCGTCGTGCTGATGCTGCTCGGGCTGTTGCCGATGATCGGTGCCGTGTTGCAGCAGATCCCCAAGCCGGTGCTGGGCGGCGCCACCTTGGTGATGTTCGGCAGTGTCGCCGCGGCTGGGGTGCGGATCCTGGCGCAGTCGCCGCTGGATCGGCGCAACATGCTGATCATCGCCACCTCGTTCGGCGTGGGCCTGGGAGTGGCCGCGCAGCCCCAACTGCTGCACCGCATGCCACAGCTGGTGCAGAACCTGTTCGACTCGGCGATCACCAGTGGCGGGGTCACTGCGCTGATCATGTGCCTGTTGTTGCCCGAACCCAAGCACAGTGGCGAAGTGTCGACGCAGCGACTGGAAAACGAGCCGGTCTGAGCGACATTTTCGCAACGATGCTTGTCGGATCGGAACAGGTGCGTTATCAACGCATCTGCCTAACCCACACGATTGGCTCGGAACCACCCCATGATGCTTGAAGTCCCCGCGCACAGCGCCTCGGCCAATGGCAAGCCTGCCAGCCGCATCCGCCAGAGGAATGAGGAAGCGATTCTGAAGGCGGCCGAAGACGAATTCGCCCGGCATGGTTTCAAGGGCACGAGCATGAACACCATTGCGCTCAACGCCGGGCTGCCTAAGGCCAATCTGCATTATTACTTCACCAACAAGCTGGGCCTGTACATCGCCGTGTTGAGCAACATCATCGAGTTGTGGGACAGCACCTTCAACACGTTGCAGGCCGAGGATGATCCAGCCCAGGCGTTGACCCGCTACATTCGCGCCAAGATGGAGTTTTCCCGTCGCCAGCCGCTGGCGTCGCGGATTTTCGCCATGGAGATCATCAGCGGTGGCGAGTGCCTGAGCGAATACTTCAGCCAGGACTACCGCAGCTGGTTCGCCGGGCGCGCCGCGGTGTTCAAGGCCTGGATCGATGCCGGTAAAATGGACCCCGTCGACCCCGTGCACCTGATCTTCCTGCTGTGGGGCAGCACCCAGCATTACGCCGACTTTGCCACGCAGATCTGCCGGGTGACCGGCCAGGCGCGGCTGACGCGGGAGGATTTCGAACAAGCCGGTGACAACCTGATTCGCATCATTCTGAAAGGATGCGGACTGACCCCTGCGGTGTGATCACTGCAACAGCCAAGAGATAGCGATGCCTTCCACCCTGCTGGGCCCTTGCGAGTTTCGCGAAGAGATTCGCAAGAGTCGATTCATCACCCTCGCCGCGCCCATTGCCAGCGTGCAGGACGCCCAGGCGTTCATCGAACAGAACAGCGATCTGGCGGCCACCCACAACTGCTGGGCGTGGAAAATGGGTGACCAGTACCGCAGCAACGACGACGGCGAGCCAGGCGGTACGGCGGGCCGACCCATTCTGGCGGCCATCGAGGCGCAGGACTGCGACCAGGTGGTGGTGCTGGTGATTCGCTGGTACGGCGGTATTCAGCTGGGCACCGGGGGATTGGCCCGCGCCTATGGCGGCGGTGCGAACAAATGCCTGCAACAGGCACCCAAGCGTCTGCTGATCGCGCGGGTGGCAGTGTCGTGTTCCTGCGCGTTCAGCGAGCTGGTCCTGGTCAAGCTTCGCGTGGCCGAGGCTGAAGGGTTGGTGACTGCGGAAGATTTCACCAGCAATGGTGTCGACCTGCAGTTGGCAGTGGCCAGTGAAGTCATCCCGACCCTGGCGCAGCAGCTGGCCGACCTTTCGCGGGGGCGGATCGTGCTGCAAGACGCTGTTTCATGAACATGCGGCCTGTCCACGGTGAGTGCTAGTCTGTTTCCTTTTCCAGGAGCGTCGCGATGACAACTGCAAAGAAAGCGCTGGTGATCGGTGCCTCCCGTGGCCTGGGCCTGGGGCTGGTGGAACGCTTGAGCGAGGATGGCTGGGAAGTGACGGCCACGGTTCGTGATCTGGGCAATGTCCCGGCCGGGCTGACGGCCACCGGGGCCACGGTGGAAGCGCTGGAGATGACTCGGCTGGAATCGATGGATGCATTGGCCCAGCGTCTGCAGCAGCAGCGCTTCGCTCTGCTGTTCATCAATGCCGGGGTGTCCGGACCGGCGGGCTACAACACCGATCAGGCCAGCGATGCGCAGATCGGTGAGCTGTTCGTCATCAACGCCGTGGCACCGATCCGCTTGGCCCAGCGACTGGCGGGCAATGTCGCCGACGGCGGTGCGATTGCGTTCATGAGCTCGGTGCTCGGCAGCGTGGCGATGCCCGAAGGGTCGCCCATGGCGTTGTACAAGGCGAGCAAAGCGGCCTTGAATTCGATGACCAATACGTTCGTGACCGAGCTGGCGCGGCCTGCGCTGACGGTACTGGCGATGCACCCGGGGTGGGTGAAGACCGACATGGGCGGTGAAGGGGCCAGTCTGGACGTTGCCACCAGTACCCGGGGATTGGTGGATGTGATCACCGGGCAGTTGGGCAAGGGTGGGTTGCAGTTTCTGGATTATCGGGGGGAGAGGATTGATTGGTGAGGGGTTTGCAGGGGTGTCAGAGGAGGCCTCTTCGCGGGCAGAGCCCGCTCCCACAGGATACGGGTTCTACCAGTGGAATCTGGTTTAGAGGCCCAGGATCGATAGCATGATGAAGGTTGCGAACAGTACGAAGTGAGTCATGCCTTCGATGGCGTTGGTTTCGCCGTCGTTGAGGTTGATTGCGCAGACCAGCAGGGTGATGAAGATCATCACGGTCTGCACGGGGGTCATGGCCATCTGGAACGGCTGGCCGCTGTACAGGGCCAGGCCTTCCATGACCGGCACTGTGAGAATCACCGTCGACAGCGAGGCGCCCAATGCGATGTTGACCACCGACTGCATGCGGTTGGCCAGCGCTGCGCGCAAGGCGGTGAGGATTTCCGGAGCGGCAGAGATGGCCGCCACCAGGATGGCGGTCATGACCGGCGGTGCGCCGGTGCCTTCCAGGCCCAGGTCGATGGTCTTGGACATGACTTCGGCCAAGGCGCCGATGATGACGATACCGAACACCAGGGTACCCACTGACCAGCCCAGATGGACCGGCTTCTCGGGTTCCGTGGTCACGCCCTTGCGCTTCTTCTTTTCCGGGTAGTTGTAGCTGAAGAAGTAGCTGTGCGGGCCGACCTGCATGCGCAGGAACAAGGCGTAGAGCACCAGCATGGCGCCGATGGTGAAGCCCGAATAGACCTTCCAGTTGCCCTCAGGGATGAACTCGGGGACCACCATGGACACGCCCATGGCGGTGAGGATCATGACGCTGTAGCTGCGCGCCGAATCGTCGTTGTAGGACTGTTCGCCGTGCTTGAGGCCACCCATCAGCGCAGCGAGGCCGAGGATGCCGTTGATATCGAGCATCACCGCCGAATAGATGGTGTCGCGCACCAGGGTCGGGGACGGCTCGTTGCTCATCATGATGCCCAGTACCACCACTTCGACCAGTACCGCCGAGAGGGTGAGGATCATGGTGCCGTAGGGGTCGCCGAATTTTTCTGCAAGCAATTCGGCATGTCCCGCCACGCGCACCGAGGCGAAGATGATCGCCACGACCAGGGCGATGCCTGCGCCCAATGCCACGCCTTGGCCGTGGCTGAGCAGGTAGTGCTCGGCCGGAAAGGCGACGCATGCGGCGATCACCGCCAGAAGTAGAAATTTTTCCTGCTTGAGTAACGCGATCATGGCCTGCCTTCGCTGATTGCTGCGACCTGTGCCGCGGTAAGTAACTGGATGTAACAAGAATCAGCGGATGAGAGTATGCAACAACGGCAAAGGTTCAGGGCCGGACCTGTGCCTGGGCCACCAGCCAGTCATGGATGGCGCGTCGAGTGGGGGTATTGAGGGCGCCTTCGCGGTACGCCAGCACGTATTTCTTGCGCGCCTGGATCGGCCATCCGAACGGCACGATCAGCGAGCCCTGTTCCAGCTCGTCGGTGATCAACGCCCGGCGAGCGATGGCCACACCCATGCCCATGCGTGCGGCGTCGATGGTCAGGTGGTTGCGATTGAAGGTGTGTCCACGGCGTACGTCGATGCCTTCGGCGCCGATGGCCGACAGGTAGAACTCCCACTCCGCGTATTCATAACTGCCACGCCAGGCAGTAATGTCGTGCAACAGCGGGAAGTGCACCAGTTGGCCTGGGCTGTCCAAGGGTGGCCGACCTTCGAGCAGCAGTGGCGAGCAGACCGGGAACAACTCTTCCTCCAGCAAGGGCGTGGTGACCAGGCCGGGGTAGCTGCCATCGTTGAGGTCGATGGCCAGGTCGAAGTCATCGTCGCGCAGGGAGCCGCTGCTGTCTTCGGCGATCACGCGCAACTGCAGCTCGGGAAACGCCCGTTCCAGGCTGGGCAGCCGTGGCATCAGCCACTTGCTCAGAAAGGAGGGAATGCTGCGCAGCTTGAACACCCCGCCGATCGCTCCGGAATGCAACAGCCGCAATTCTTCGTCGATGCGGCTGTGCACTTCGTTGGCAACCACGGCAAGCCGCTGGCCCTGTGCAGTCAGTTGCAGACCGCGCCCCACGCGGTGAAACAGCGGAAAGCCGAGCCGATCCTCCAATTGCTTCATCTGCTGGCTGATGGCGCCAGGGGTGACGTGCAGTTCGTCGGCGCAGCGGGTGAAGGACAGATGCCGCGCGGCACAAGCAAACACCTGCAGCCAGGCGTGCATTTGGGCATTGAGGATTTTGCTCATCGGTGAGCCCCGCTAAACAATGACTTAGTAAGTATCGTTTGTCTGAAATGTCTGTCAGCCCAAAGATAAGGTACGAGTGTATAGAGAGAAATTGGGGCAGACATGGCTATCAGCGTATTCGACATGTTCAAGATCGGCATCGGCCCGTCCAGTTCGCACACGGTGGGGCCGATGCGCGCTGCTGCCCTGTTTGCCAAACACCTGACCGAGCAAGGCATGGCGCCGCTGGTGGAGCGCATCGAGGCTCGCTTGTATGGCTCGCTATCGGCGACCGGCGTGGGTCATGGCAGTGACCGCGCGACCCTGATGGGCTTGATGGGCGAATGGCCCGACCGGGTCGATCCGCAGACCGTCGGGCCACGGGTCGACGAGGTGATCCAGCGGCAATGCCTGCACCTGGGTGATCATGCGATCAATTTCGACTGGCAACGCGACATGCTGCTGCTCGATGAGAGCCTGCCCTACCACCCCAACGGCATGACCCTGCTGGCGCACCTGCAGAACGGCGAGGTGCACGAGCAGACCTACTATTCGGTCGGCGGCGGGTTCGTGGTCGATGCCGAGCAGGCTGCCAGTGGTGTGCTGGACAACGACACCACGGCCCTGCCCTACGATTTTTCCTCGGCAGCGCAGTTGCTGAGCCTGTGCAAGCGCACCGGCCTGAGCATCTCGGCGCTGATGATGGAGAACGAAAAGGCTTGGCGCACCGAAGAGCAGATCCGCGAGCAACTGGCGGTGATCTGGCAAGCGATGCAAGCCTGCGTGGACAAGGGCCTGACCGGGCAAGGCATTCTGCCCGGCGGGCTGAACGTGCGACGCCGTGCCTATCGCCTACACCAGAACCTGCAGGAAATCGGCAAGCCCAACGTCATCGGTTCGACCTTGAGCGCCATGGAGTGGGTCAACGTCTTTGCTTTGGCGGTGAACGAAGAGAATGCCGCCGGCGGGCGCATGGTGACCGCGCCCACCAACGGCGCGGCTGGCATCATTCCGGCGGTGCTGCACTACTACATGAAATTCTGCCCCGAAGCGTCGGCCGACGACGTGGTACGCTTCTTCCTGGCAGCGGCGGCGGTAGGCATTCTCTGCAAGAAGAACGCTTCGATTTCCGGTGCCGAGGTAGGGTGTCAGGGCGAGGTCGGTTCGGCTTGTGCCATGGCAGCGGCTGGCCTGGCCGAAGTGCTTGGCGCGACGCCCGAGCAGGTCGAGAACGCGGCCGAAATCGGCCTGGAACACAATCTGGGCCTGACCTGCGATCCGGTCGGCGGCCTGGTTCAGGTGCCGTGCATCGAGCGCAATGCGATTGCCGCCGTCAAGGCGATCAACGCCGCGCAGATGGCGCTGCGCGGTGATGGCGAACACTTCATCTCGTTGGATCATGCGATCCGGACCATGCGCGACACCGGCGCCGACATGCACGACAAGTACAAGGAAACCTCGCGCGGAGGTTTGGCGGTCAATCTGGTGGAATGCTGAGGCAGGTCCATCGTTTCGAGGGTGAGCGAAAGCGTGCGAATCACTCGTAAAAGAGAATGTTTTTTGATCGCGACAGCCTGATATGGAATAGTACCCGCCGTTTTTGCACGCCTGCCCCAGCGTGCACGCTTACAGCGAAGGTACTTGTCCATGCGCAGCTCCCGCCTCATCTCGTTGATCGCCGTCAGTACGCTGGCCCTGTGTGCCAAGCTGGCGGTCGCCGCGCCCATCACGATCGAGGATGGTCAGCACACTGTCCACCTGCCCCAGGCGCCACAACGCGTGGTGGTGCTGGAGTTCTCCTTTCTCGACAGTCTTGCGGCCGTGGGCGTCACCCCGGTAGGGGCCGCTGACGATGGCGATGCCAACCGCGTGTTGCCACGGGTTCGCCAGGCGATTGGCCAGTGGCAGTCGGTGGGCTTGCGCGCCCAGCCCAGCATCGAACAGATCGCTCGGCTCAAACCTGACCTGATCATCGCCGATCTCAACCGCCATCAGGCGCTGTACAGCGATCTGGCGAGCCTGGCACCAACCCTGCTGCTGCCCTCGCGCGGCGAAGACTACGAAGGTAGCCTGAAGTCCGCCGAGCTGATCGGCCAGGCCTTGGGCAAAAGCGAGGCCATGGCAGCGCGGATCGCGCAGAACCGCCGCAGCCTGGCTGACATCGCTGGGCAGGTGCCCGCCGGGACCAAGGTGCTGTTCGGTGTGGCCCGCGAAGACAGCTTTTCCGTACACGGACCGCACTCCTATGCGGGCAGCGTACTGAAAGCCATTGGCTTGCAGGTACCTGCGGTGCGCAGCAACGCCGCACCGACCGAGTTGGTCAGCCTGGAGCAACTGCTGGCGCTGGACCCCGCCTGGCTGCTGGTCGGGCACTACCGGCATCCGAGCCTGGTAGACACCTGGAGCCAGCAGCCACTGTGGCAAGTGCTGGGCGCGGTGCGCAATCACCAGGTCGCGGAAGTCGACGGTGACACCTGGGCACGCAACCGTGGGGTGATGGCGTCCGAGCAGATTGCCGAGGATGCATTGGCCATTCTCAAAGGCGGCAAAGCCGCCATGACGCCCTGAATGAAGCGTGGGTGGGCGATGGCGCTGGGCGCGGTGGCCGTCGGCGGGCTGTTCTGGATGTCGCTCTATGCCTGGTCGCCGTTCAAGATCAGCCAGGCCGATGCGTTCAACGGACTGTTCAGTCAAGGCCGTGAAGGCGGCAACATGGCCTACATCGTTGCCCAACTGCGGGTGCCACGAGCGCTGTGCGCGGCCTTGGTCGGTGCCTGTTTGGGGCTGGCTGGCGCCTTGATGCAGGGCATTACCCGCAACCGCCTGGCCTCGCCGTCCCTGTTCGGGGTCACGGCGGGTGCGGCGCTTGGATTGGCATTGTTTTCCACAGGCCTGGTGGCCCTGCCGTTTGCCGGCGGTGCACTGCTGATGACGTGTCTGGGTGGCGCCCTGGCCTGGGTGATCGTCTTCAGCCTGGGTGGCGCCTGGTCGCCGGCGGCGGCGCAAGGTCGACTGGTGCTGGCCGGAGTTACGGTAGCAGCACTCTGCGCGGCATTGACCCGGCTGACGGTGATACTGGTCGAAGCGCAGGCGCAGAGCGTACTCAACTGGCTGGCCGGATCACTGGCCAACGTGGGTGCCGCGCAACTGCAACTGCTGTGGCCGTGCACCTTGGTGGGCGCAGTGTGGGCCATGTTCTGCGCGCCGCGCCTGAACCTGGTGAACCTGGGCGAGGACGCGGCGCGCTCCCTGGGCGTCGGAATCGCCAGCCTGCGCCTGCAGGTGTTCTTCGCCAGCCTGCTGTTGGTGGGCGCCAGCGTCTGCGCGGTCGGGCCCATTGGCTTCGTCGGCCTGATCGCGCCGAACATTGCCCGGCAGTACCTGGGCAACGATTATCGCTGGCTGATTCCAGCCAGCGCCTTGCTGGGAGCTGCGATCGTGCTGGCGGCCGACCTGCTGAGCCGCGCCGTGGCCTTTCCGGTGGAAACGCCGGCTGGGGTAGTGACCGCCCTGATCGGCGCACCGTTCTTTCTATACCTTGCCAGGCGTACGCGATGACTCGGCCCTACCCTCGCCTGCTGGCCCTGCTCATGCTGCTGCTCGCAGCTCTATGGCTGAGCTTGAGCGCGGGCACCTCCTGGCTTGCACCAGGCGCAGTGTTCGATCACCTGTTGGCCCACGACCCGCTGGATTTCGAGGTGTGGAACCACCGTCTGCCGCGCGGGCTGATCGCCATCCTGGCAGGCAGCGCTTTGGGCCTGGCAGGTGCCTTGGTGCAGGGGGTGATCCGCAACCCCCTGGCCTCGCCGGAAATTCTGGGCGTGACCCAGGGCGCCGGGCTGGCCCTGACCATTGCCATCATCGCTTTCCCGCAGTTGCCCTTTACCTGGCTGCCGTTGGTAGCGGGCGTGGGGGGTGCCGGCGGCGCGCTGCTGTTGGCGCTGTACAACAGCGGCCTGAGTTTTTCCGGCGTACGCTTTGCGCTGTCCGGGGTGGCAATCGCCGTCACCTTGTCCAGCATCACCGAATTTCTGATTCTGTCGCACCCGCTGGACATCAACACGGCCCTGCTCGCCCTGACGGGGAGCCTGTGGAGTCGCAACTGGCATCATGTCGCGCTGGCCCTGCCGTTCCTGCTGCTGATGCCGTTGGCGCTGAGCCTGGCAAAACCGCTGAACCTGATCGGCCTGGGTGATGAGGCGGCGCACAGCCTGGGCACCGCGCTTGCGCGCACGCGCTGGCTGGCGATGGGCATGGCGGTGCTGTTGAGCAGCCTGGGCGTGGGCATCATCGGGCCGGTGGGCTTTCTCGGCCTGGTCGCGCCGCACATGGCGCGGCGACTGGTGGGGGGGCATCATCAGCACCTGCTGCCCGCTGCGATGCTGATCGGCGCGCTGCTGCTGGTGCTGGCCGACACGCTGGGGCGTACCCTGATCGCGCCCAGCGAGATCCCGGCAGGCATTTTGACCGCAGTGATCGGTGCACCCTACTTTCTCTGGCTGCTGGCACGTTTCAAGGGCTGACCTCATGAGTATCATCAAGGCCGACCAGGTCGATATCGGCTACGGCGCCAAGCCCATCGTACGCAACCTTTCGTTCACGCCCCCCGCCGGGCAGGTGACTGCGCTGATCGGCCCCAATGGGTGTGGCAAGTCGACACTGCTCAAGGCGCTGGCGCGCATCATCACGCCGCAATCGGGCACGGTGAGCCTGGATGGCCAGGCATACGCACAACTGTCGTCGCGTGTGCTGGCACAAAAGGTCGCGTTTCTGCCGCAAGTGCTGCCCATTCCCGAAGGTGTCAGCGTCGCCCAACTGGTGGCCTATGGACGCAGCCCGCACAACAGCTTCTGGGGGCGACTGAGCGGCGCGGACCGTGGCGCCGTGGATCAGGCCCTGCAGCGCATGGGCCTGGCACCGCTCGCCGATACCGCGCTGGCGGACCTCTCCGGCGGTCAGCGGCAGCGGGCCTGGCTGGCCATGGTGCTGGCGCAGAATACGCCGGTGGTGTTGCTCGACGAGCCCACCACCTACCTGGATATCAGCCATCAAGTGGAGCTGCTCGACCTGATGCGCGAGCTGGCAGCCGAAGGCAAGACCGTGGTCACCGTGTTGCACGACATCAACCAGGCCTGTCGCTACGCCGACCACGTGGCGGTGATGCACCAAGGCCGCCTGGTGGCCGATGGCACGCCTGCGCAGGTCATCGATGCCGAACTGATGCAGCGGGTGTTCGAGGTGCAGGTGCAGATCGTTCGCGAACCGGTGGCGGGCACGCCGATGTGCGTGGTGGAAAAGAGCACGCGCGCCTCGGTGTGAACACTGCCGGGTCCTGCCCAGGCTCGGCCGAGCGTCGGCGCGACCCTGCCGGCCAGCCCTGCGCGGCTGCGAGTCAGGGGCAATACCTGTAGAATCGGGCCCGATTGCACCTGATGAGAGAATGAAGACACCATGTACGACTGGCTCAATGCCTTGCCCAAGGCCGAACTGCACATGCACCTTGAAGGCTCGCTGGAACCCGAGCTGCTGTTCGCCCTGGCCGAGCGCAACAAGATCGCATTGCCCTGGAATGATGTAGAGGCGCTGCGCGGAGCCTATGCGTTCAACAACCTGCAGGAGTTTCTCGACCTGTACTACCGCGGTGCCGATGTGTTGCGCACCGAGCAGGATTTCTACGACCTGACCTGGGCCTACCTGTTGCGCTGCCAGGCGCAGAACGTGGTGCACACCGAACCGTTCTTCGACCCGCAGACCCACACCGACCGTGGCATCGCCTTCGAAACGGTGCTCAACGGCATCACCGCGGCACTCAAGGATGGCCGCAGCCAGTTGGGCGTCGACAGCGGTCTGATCCTGAGCTTCCTGCGCCACCTCAGCGAAGACGAAGCGCAGAAGACCCTGGACCACGCCCTGCCGTTTCGTGATGCGTTCGTGGCCGTCGGCCTGGACAGCTCGGAGATGGGTCATCCGCCGAGCAAGTTCAAGCGTGTGTTCGACCGTGCTCGCGACGAGGGCTTCCTGACGGTGGCGCATGCGGGTGAGGAAGGTCCGCCCGAGTACATCTGGGAAGCCCTGGACCTGCTTAAGATCCAGCGTATCGACCACGGCGTGCGGGCCATCGAGGACGAGCGCCTGATGCAGCGCATCATCGACGAGCAGATTCCGCTGACCGTGTGCCCGCTCTCCAACACCAAGCTGTGCGTGTTCGAGCACATGGGCCAGCACAACATTCTGGACATGCTCGAGCGTGGCGTGAAGGTCACGGTCAATTCCGATGATCCGGCCTACTTCGGTGGCTACGTCACCGAGAACTACCACGCGCTGCACACCCATCTGGGCATGACCGAAGATCAGGCCCGGCGCCTGGCGCAGAACAGCCTGGATGCGCGTTTGATCAAGCCGTGAGACAGGCGGCGCTGCGCGCCGCCTTGCCTTCCCATCACGTACCCAAACGGCCGATCTCGCTCATGCCCAACCGGGTCACCTGCAGCGAGCGGCTGTCTTCGTTGAGCTTGAGCCAGCCCGATTGCAGGAACAGGGTCAGCAGCCCTGCACCCAGCGCGCCGCCGACGTGTGGCCGCTGGGTGCTCCAGTCGCAGCAGCTGTTCAACGGCTGGCGCTCGCGATTGACCAGCGCCTGGGTATAGATACCGCGACTGGCCAGACGGCTGCTGCCCAGCGCCGTGACTTCGAGCCGTTGCTCATAGTGCTCCAGCCAGCCGTTCTGAACCATGCGCTGGAACAGGTCGGCCGCCAGTACACCCCCCAGATGATCGCCGCACAGCCGCGCCTGATGCAGGGCTTTGGGTGAGCGCAACAAGGGGACGCTGATCGGCGCCGCCATCTGCGTATTGGCCTGCACCAACGAGACGCTGGCCAGTGCTTCCACTGCGGCGCCCACCTCTGGCTTGGCCAGGCGGAAGAAGCGCTTGCGTCCACGGGCCTCGAGCGTGAGCAGCCCGCCCGCCGACAGCCGCGCCAGGTGCGCGCCTGCAGAAGAGGCCGATACACCTGCCAACGATGCCAGCTCGTCGGCGCCTCGGGTGGTGCCGTCGATGAGGGCCCAGAGCATGGCGCTGCGCTTGGGGTCGGCCAGCAATGTGGCGATCTGGCTGATGCAAGGTGTTGGTTGCATGTGTTCACTCCCTGTGGATACGTTCGTCAATCTGGCAATGGTTGCCGGGGTGATTATATGCACCCTGCGGTTGTACGGAATTGGACGAAATCGTCGGGGCTGATCCTCGAATGCGAGGGATATGCAATACCCTGTACTTGTATTCACTGTGCTTACCGGCGGCATTTTCCAGGACATTTGCTCAAGTGCCCGCAACGTATCGCTCGCTTGCCGAAAAGCCGATTGAAGACAGGGGTGAATGCAGGTTAGACCTCACAGCCAATACGGATTTTTCCCGCAATGCCCGTCCTTTCAGACCTACATGATTGTCTTGGAGGCAGTACGGCCGCCGTCAGTCCGACAGGCAGCCGGCGACGCTCGCTGGCTCGAAATGAGGACTACACTGGGTCCTCATCTCGAGCCCGAGGACATCGCAATGAACGTTCTTCTTTCCGAGTCGAAGCAAGCGCGTGGCAGCCGTTGGCAGGTGCGCATGGACCAGCACGTGGTGTCGTTTCGCAGCGAGGCCGAGGCGCGGGCTTTCATCGCCACGCTCGAAGCCCGGCTGCAGGCGCCCCATGGCCTGCCGCAGGCGCAGCAGGCCAGCGCCGGCTAGGCGACTACCTGCAGGTCGCGGCGCTGCTGGCAGCGGCGTGTCAGTACCGCTGCGCAAACGGCCAAGATGCCGCAACCGGCGATCACCGATGCCATGGGCATGGCGGTGCCGTCGTGCAGTACACCCACCAGGGATGCAGCACCGGCGGCGAGGCTGAATTGCAGGCACCCCAGCAGCGCCGAGGCGCTGCCGGCGCGTGAACCCTGTCCGTTCATGGCGCACGCCGAAGCGTTGGGGATGATCGCACCCAGGCTCGCCAGGCAGACGAACAACGGGACCAGCAACGGCCACAATTGTGCTGGCTGCATTGCGCTGAGTGCGAGCAGCACGATGCCTGCTGCCATATAGACCCAGACGGTGCGCGACAGCAGCCACGCCGGGCCGCGACGTGACAGCAAGCGGGCGTTGACTTGCGCCGTCAGGATGAACCCGGCGGCGTTGCTGCCAAACAGCCAGCCGTAATGCTCGGCCGGTACGCCATAAAGCTTGATGAACACGAAGGGTGAACCGGCGATATACGCGAACATGCCGGCCATGGCGATTCCGCCGGTCAACGCGTGGCCCATGAACACCGGGTCCAGGAGCAGTCCACCGTACAGCTTCGGCGCGCCGCTGAGTGGGCGTCTCGGCCGGTCCGCCGGCATGCTTTCGGGCAGGCCCAGGGCGACGGCCAGGGTGCAGCCGGCACTGAACAGCGTCAGCAGGATGAAGATCCACTGCCAGCCCCAACTGTTGACCAGCACGCCGCCCAGCATGGGTGCCAGGATGGGCGCCAGGCCCATGACCAGCATCAGTTGCGAGAAGACCTTGGCCGATCCGACCGCGTCGCATTTATCGCTGACGATGGCCCGGGCCAGCACCATGCCTGCGCAACCGCCCAGGGCCTGGACGAATCGGGCGACGATCAGCCATTCCAGAGTGGGTGCGAAAGCGCACGCGAGCGACGCCAGGGTGAACAACGAAACGCCCACCAGCAATGGCACTCGGCGACCGAAGCGATCCGCGACCGGGCCATAAATCAGCTGGCCGATCGACAGACCCAGGAAGTAGGCCGCCAGGGTGGTCTGGATGTGTTTTTCGTCGGTGGCAAAAGAGAGCGCCATGGCCGGGAAGCCAGGCAGGTAGAAGTCGATCGCCAAGGGGCCGCATGCGCTGAGCGCCCCCAGGATCAGGATGGTCTTCACGTTCATCGGGTATTCACTACGTCCAGGCATAACAGGCGAGCTAGTTTAACCGGGTTGCACGAGCACCGGGGTGAAGGTTCCGTCGAGGGGGTTGGCCGTGTGTAATGCCAGTCGCGGTGTGTCCGGGTGAACGCGTTGCGGCCGGACGCGGCTTGCACCGCTGCTACAGGGACGGTGTTGGCCGTAGGTGGGTTATGCGAGGGACGCGCTGTAGCCTTCTTCAGCGATGAGCTGAACGATTCGCTCGGGCGGCAGGTGGCTGTTGGTTTCGACCTTGCCGGCAGCCAGGTCGACCTGGACCTGGGCGGCCGGGTCGTGAGCGCTGATCGCCTGGGTCACGGCGCGTACGCAATGGCCGCAGGTCATGCCTTGCACGTTGAACTGTTGCATGGGGGATACCTCGCTGGAAGGAATTGAGACCATTGTCAACCTTCCCATCGGGGCAAGGTCAAGTTCTGGGCAGCGCGGCCGGGCTGGAATTCCTGGCGTCGCTCGTCCAAGCTGGACACTGACCCCATTGGCAGGAGAGATTCGATGCGCCCGATGATTCCATGGCTGTTCGGGATATGTGCCCTGGCGGCACAAAGCGTCTGGGCCGGCGCGGGTACCGGTCAACCGTATGGGATCCTGATCGTCTCTCGAGAGCGGCTGGAAGTGGCCACGTCCTGCGAGATCGGGGTCTACCTGCAAGACCAACTGGTCGGGCGGCTGTTTCAAGAGCAGGCGACGTCCTTCAACTTGCCACCAGGACCCGTGTCGGTGGGCCTGCGCCAGCTACCGGGGCAAATGCCCGGTTGCGCGCCGGGCATCACCGAGTACAAGCCGGTAATCGTGACGTTGCAGGCCGGGCAGATTCAAAAATTCCGCATCGCTGCGAGCAGCGCCGGCCTGTACCTCAAGCCCGAGCCGCTGGACTATTGACCTTGCCCAAGAGGCAAGGTTGATACTAGCGCAAACGCTACCGAGGATACACGAGCATGAACATTGGCCAGGCCGCCCGTGAAAGCGGCCTCAGCGCAAAGATGATCCGTTACTACGAATCCATCGGACTGCTCAAGCCAGCCCTGCGCAGCGACAGCGGCTACCGCCTGTATCAGGCTGCAGACCTGCACACACTTGGCTTCATCAAGCGCTCACGAGATTTAGGGTTTTCCCTGGAAGAAGTGGCGAAGCTGTTGACGCTGTGGCAGGACCGCCAGCGCGCCAGTGCCGATGTGAAGCAGTTGGCACGCAGGCACATCGACGAGCTCGACCGCCGCATTGGCGAGCTGAGCAACCTGCGTGACACCCTGGAGCATCTGGTAGACCACTGCCACGGCGACGACCGCCCGGACTGCCCGATCCTTCAGGAACTGGCGTCCGGGGGCTGCTGCAACTGACACTGGGGAAGAACTACCCCATTGCATGACCGACGGTTTACTGCAACCAGGGCGGTGGCGGTTCTTCGGTGGTCTTGGTCGGCTGATCGTCGGCTTCGCGCGCGGCACGTCGGCGAATGTCGTCCAGGCGCGCGGCCTCGATTTCACGCATGACGCCGCCGACATCGGCCTCCACTTCCTCTTCGGCGAACTCGCCCGTCAGCACACTGGCAGGGTGCAGCTTGCCTTCTTCGTACAGCGCCCACATTTCCTTGGCGTAGCGCGTCTGGCGAAGCTCGGGGGCGAAGCGACCGAAATAGCTGGCCATGTTGCCAACGTCGCGCTCCAGCATGCTGAAGGCATGGTTGTTGCCCGCCGCGTCCACGGCCTGGGGCAGATCGATGATTACCGGGCCGTCGGGGGTGAGCAGTACGTTGAACTCCGAGAGGTCACCGTGCACCAGACCCGTGCAGAGCATGAGCACGATCTGGTGGATGAGGAACGCGTGGTATTCACGGGCCTGATCGGGCTCCAGCTCGACGTCATTCAGACGTGGCGCCGCATCGCCGTACTCGTCGCAGATCATCTCCATGAGCAGCACGCCCTCGAGAAAATCGTACGGCTTGGGCACACGCACACCGGCGCTGGCCAGCTTGAACAGCGCCGCGACCTCGGCGTTCTGCCAGGCATCTTCGGTTTCCTTGCGGCCGAACTTCGAGCCCTTGGCCATGGCCCGCGCCTGTCGGCTGTTGCGCACCTTGCGGCCTTCCTGATACTCGGCCGCCTGGCGAAAGCTTCGTTTGTTCGCCTCCTTGTAGACCTTGGCGCAGCGCAATTCCTTGCCACAGCGCACCACATAGACAGCTGCTTCTTTACCGCTCATCAGCGGTCGCAGCACCTCGTCCACCAGACCGTCCTCGATCAGCGGTTCAATGCGTTTTGGAGTCTTCATCAGCTTTTATTCTGGGTCCTTCGTAGCCAAACACGCGAATTCTGACGGCATCCTCTCACAGCGAGCGCGGCTTGCCGACCCGAGCCTGTAAAAGGATGCAAACAACTCGCCAAGCGATGGGCGATCATAGCGCTTTCGCAGCCTGCGGACCGCGCCGCTCGCCCATTAAAGTTCGCCCGGGGTGAAGCCGAACAACCCCTTGAATGCGGCGATGAAGGCGGATGTCGATTCGTAACCGTTGTTCAGCGCAGCGGTGGTCACGCTGTCACCCTTCTCCAGGGCTTGCAGCGAGGACAGCAGCCGCATGCGCTGGCGCCAGGCGCGGAAGCTCAGGCCGGTTTCGCGCTGGAACAAGCGCATCAGGGTTTTCTCCGAGGTGCCGAGACGGCCAGCCCATTGCGTCAGCGTGGTGGTTTGATCGGGAGCGGCGATCAACTCGTTGCACAGGGCCAATAACCGATGTTCCCTGGGCAGGGGCAGGGAGAACGCTACCTCGGGCAGCACCGCCAGTTGATCCAGCAACACCTGCACCAGCCGCGCCTGCGCGGTGTCGCCTGCCGGGTATTCGTGGGGCAGCTCGCAGAACCCCTTGATCAGCTCGCGTGCCAGCGGTGTGACCTCGAGCACCTTGCAATGCTGGGTAAGCCACGGCGATTCATCCCGGCGTACGTACAGGCTGCGCATCTCGGCGCGCATCGAAGTGACGACCTTGTGTTCCACACCGGCCGGAATCCAGATGCCCCATTGCGGCGGCGCGAAGAAGTTGCCTTCGTCGGTATGCACGCCCAGAACGCCGCTGATGGCGTAGGAAAACTGCGCCCAGTCGTGTCGATGGGCGGGTGTCCACGACCCTGCGCCCAGGCTTTCGGCGCGTGCATACAGGGGCCGAGGCAGACTGACCAGGGCAGGAATGGCGCGTGGTGGCGAAACTTGTCCGTTTGCCGGCATTGATTGGCCCTCTATCGCGAGACGGTAGGAGAGTGCCTGAGTTAGCCTGTGGATCTCAATGTCCATCGACGTACAGGCGATTCACTCATGCACATTTTCAAACACCTCAAGCGCGTGGTGACCGACTGGTTTCTCTGCGGCATGGTGCTGGCGGTCTTTCTGGCCTGGCTGTTTCCGCGGTTCGGCGCCACGGGCGGGGCCATGCATGCAGGCCTGGTGACCAATATCGGCGTGTTCATCGTGTTCTTTCTGCATGGCATGAACCTGTCCAGCGAGCAGATTCGCCATGGCTTGAAGAACTGGCGCCTGCACGTCATGGTCCAGGCCTTCACCTTCGTAGTATTCCCACTCCTGTGGCTGGCCTGCGACAAGACACTCGGTGCCTTCATACCCGGGACTCTGATGGTGGGCTTCCTGTACCTGGCCGCCTTGCCGTCGACCATCTCGTCATCGGTGGCACTGACCGGCAGTGCGGGCGGCAATGTGCCGGCGGCGATTCTCAATGCCAGCCTGTCCAGCGTGCTGGGTATCTTCATCACGCCGTTTCTGTGTGCACTGGTAATCGGCGGTGGTTCGGGCGGCATCGACCTGGGTGAGACCCTGCTGGACCTGTGCGCCATGCTGCTGTTGCCGCTGGTTCTGGGGCAACTGTTGCGGCCGTTGTTCGGCACGTTTTTCGGACGGCACAAGCGCTACACCAACCTGATCGACAAGGCGGTGATCCTGCTGCTGGTGTATGCGGCCTTCTGCAACTCGATGGTGTCGGGGTTGTGGCAACAGCAAGGGCCGTCAGTACTGGCCATGGCGGTCGGAGGCAGTGCCCTGCTGTTGGCGCTGATTCTGTTGCTGACCACGCGCACCGCCAAGTGGCTGGGGTTCAACCACGCCGACAAGGTGGCTGCGGTGTTCTGCGCCAGCAAGAAATCCCTGGCCGCCGGCGCGCCGATGGCGGCGCTGATTTTCAACGGCAACCCCGGCCTGGGCCTGATCCTGCTGCCGATCATGATCTACCACCCGCTGCAGTTGATCGTGTGTTCGATCATGGCGGAAAACTATGCCAATCGGCTGCGCATGGAAGCGGCCGGCCTGCCCCTGGACGCCACCGTCACCGCTCGATGATAGCGGTGACGCCCTGACCGCCGGCGGCGCAGATGGAGATCAGACCGCGGCCGCTGCCTGCGGTCGCCAGAAGCTTGCTCAGGTTGCCCAGAATACGGCCACCGGTGGCCGCGAACGGGTGCCCTGCCGCCAGGGAGCTGCCCTTGACGTTGAGGCGGGAGCGATCGATCGACCCCAGGGGTGCATCCAGCCCCAGACGGGTACGGCAATAGTCCGCGTCTTCCCAGGCCTTGAGCGTGCAGAGTACCTGTGCGGCAAAGGCTTCATGAATTTCGTAGTAGTCGAAGTCCTGCAGGCTCAAACCGTTGCGGGCCAGCAGTCGCGGTACCGCGTAGACCGGGGCCATCAGCAGCCCTTCCTCGCCGCCGACGAAATCAACCGCAGCGGTTTCGCCGTCGCGCCAGTACGCAAGTACGGGCAGCCCGCGCTCCTTTGCCCATGCTTCGCTGGCCAACAGCACCACCGAAGCGCCGTCGGTCAAAGGCGTGGAGTTGCCTGCCGTGAGCGTACCCTGCGGGCCTTTCTCGAACACCGGCTTGAGCGCCGCCAGTTTGTCCAGGGTCAGGTCGGGACGCAGGTTATGGTCACGCACCAGACCACCGAACGGCGTACTGAGGTCGTCGTGCCACCCTTGGGCATAGGCCGCCGCCAGGTTCTGATGGCTGAGCAGCGCCAATTCATCCTGCTCCTGGCGAGGAATGGCCCAGTGTTGCGCCATCAGCTCGCAGTGCTGTCCCATCGATAATCCAGTACGGGGCTCGCCGTTGCGTGGCAATTCGGGTTTCAAATGCTGTGGTCGCAGTTGCAACAACGCCTTGGCCCGTTCGCCGAGGGATTTCGCACGATGGGTTTGCAACAAGATCTGACGCAGGCCTTCATCGACCGCGATCGGTGCGTCGGAGGCACTGTCGACGCCGCCGGCAATGCCGCATTCGATCTGGCCCAGGGCAATCTTGTTGGCCACCAGCAGCGCGGTCTCCAGGCCCGTGCCGCAAGCCTGCTGGACATCGTAGGCCGGGGTCTGCGCGGACAGCCGCGAGCCGAGTACGCATTCACGGGTCAGATTGAAATCGCGGGAGTGCTTGAGCACCGCGCCAGCCACGACTTCGCCCAACCGCAGGCCGTGCAGCGCATGGCGTTCGATCAGGCCCTCAAGCGCGGCGGTGAGCATGGCCTGGTTGCCGAGCCGGGCGTAAGGCCCATTGGCACGCGCGAACGGGATACGGTTGCTGCCGACGATGGCGACCCGGCGCACCGTATTCGTGTCAAGGTTCATGGCGGACATCCTGGGTTGGAAGAAACGTGCTGCAAAGGACCCAGGCGAACGACGCGGGCCTTGCCGTGGTCCACACTTTGAACCCTTTGACCCGGAGCACGTTCCATGTCCGATCGATATATCGACTTCGCCAACTCCGACCTCGGTCGTCGCCTGGTAGGTGCTGTCGGCCTGCCATCGCCGGCGCGTCTGGAGCGATGGCAGGCCGGGCGATTGCGACCTGTGGAAGGCGCCCTGCTGTTGGGCGGCGGCGCTCTGGCGAACAAAGTGGCCGGCTTTGCCCAACGCTTGACCGACACCGCCTACGGTGTCGGCGACCTCCCAGATTGGACGGCAGGGCTAGGCCCCAAACTCAAGGCTGTGGTTTTCGACGCCAGCGCCATCGCCGACAGCTCGCAACTGGCACGCCTGCGCGAGTTCTTCCAGCCGGTGATCAAGAGCCTGGACCACAACGCGCATATCGTCATCCTTGGACGCAACCCGCGCGACCTGGACGATCCCGAAGCGCACATTGCCCAACGCGCGATAGAAGGTTTCAGCCGGTCGCTGGCCAAGGAACTGCGCAACGGCGGTACTTTGCAGTTGCTGTATGTCGCGCCACAAGCCGATGAGCAACTCGAAGGTGCCTTGCGCTTTTTTCTCTCGCCCAAGAGCGCGTTCGTGTCTGGCCAGGTGCTGTCGCTGCAAGCCAGCAACTCGCAGGTCACCGACTGGACCCGCCCCCTGGCCGGCCGCAAGGCACTGGTCACAGGTGCCGCACGTGGTATCGGCGCCTCGATCGCGGAAACCCTCGCGCGCGACGGTGCCGAGGTGATCCTGCTCGACGTGCCCCAGGCCCGCCATGACCTGGAAGCGCTGGCAGCGCGCCTGGGCGGCCGTACGATAGACCTGGATATCTGCGCCAGCGATGCGCCCAGTCGCCTGATCGAAGCGCTGCCCGAGGGGGTCGACATCGTCGTGCACAACGCAGGCATCACCCGTGACAAGACGCTGGTCAACATGACGCCCGAGTACTGGGACTCGGTCCTTGCGGTCAATCTGCTCGCCCCGCAACGCCTGACCCAGGCGTTGTTCGACAGTGGCACCTTGCGCGATGACGGCCGAGTGGTGCTGCTGTCGTCGACCTCAGGCCTTGCCGGTAACCGCGGGCAGAGCAACTATGCAGCCAGCAAGGCCGGACTAATCGGCCTGGCCGAGGCGTTTGCGGCCCGGCTGGCCACGCGCGGCGCAACTATCAACGCCGTGGCGCCGGGCTTCATCGAAACCGGCATGACCGCGCAGATGCCCTTCGCCCTGCGCGAAGCCGGCCGACGCATGAGTTCGCTGGGCCAGGGAGGTCAGCCCCAGGACGTTGCCGAAGCGATCGCCTGGTTGGCGCAGCCCGGCAGCGGCGCCGTCAATGGTCAGGTCCTGCGCGTGTGCGGCCAAAGCATTCTGGGAGCCTGACATGGCCATCCATTGGCAGACCCTGACGCGCAACCCCGACCTGCCCAGCGCCTACTTGAAAGCTGCGTTCAACCGCAAGGTCACCGGCGAGCGCCTGCCCGAGCTGGGTCTGCGCTGCAGCCTGTCGGCCGACCCGCGGCACCTGGCGGCCTACCGCGAGCGGTGCGGATTCGGTGAGGGTGGCATGTTGCCTGCCACCTACCCGCACGTCCTGGCGTTTGCCTTGCAGATGCACCTGCTGACCGATAAACACTTCCCGTTCCCCCTGCTGGGCCTGGTGCATCTGCGCAATCGTATCCAGGTATTGCGCCCCTTGGGCGGCGTTGCCGGCGTACGGGTCAGCGTACACGCGCAGAATCTGCAAGCCCATGAGAAAGGCGTGACGTTCGACCTGGTAACCCAGGTCGATGACCCTTTAGGTCCGCTCTGGCAGGAACACAGCACAATGCTGTGTCGCCAGGCCCGGATCGAAGGTTTGTCACAGCCGGTGCAGGCCCCGGCTCAACCGGCCGAGCCGGCGCTGGTGGCCGTGCATCGCTGGTATGCCGCCGCCGATACCGGGCGACGCTACGCGCGGGTGTCGGGCGACTACAACCCGATTCACCTCAGTGCCCTGAGTGCTCGCCTGTTCGGTTTTCCCACTGCCATCGCCCACGGCATGTGGAGCTTGGCGCAGACCGTGGCGGCCTTGCGCGAACGCCTGCCGCGGAGCAATTACCAGTTGGCGGTGGAATTCCACAAGCCAGTACGTCTGCCCAGCGAGTTGATCCTGAGCGCCAGTGCCGCAGGCCTGGATGGGCAATTGGCGCTGCATGGCCGCGACGATCTGTTGCACATGAGCGGAACCTGGGGGCCGGTGGCCCAGTAGCTATTGCGTTCGGCAAAGTTCGGCTTGAAGCTATGCGCCTTCAGGAGCTTTGCAATGAACCTAGACGCACTTATCCAACGCCTGCACCAGATTCGTGAAAACAACGACTGGCGGCGTTTCCACAGCCCGAAAAACCTGGCCATGGCGGCCAGCGTCGAGATGTCCGAACTGCTGGAAATCTTCCAGTGGCTGACCGAAGACCAGTCGCGACAACTGTCGGCCGAGCAACTCGAACACGCCGGCCAAGAGGTCGGCGATGTGGTGCTGTACCTGTTGCTGCTGTGCAGTGAACTGGGGCTGGACATGGATCAGGTGGTACGCGCCAAGCTGGCCGACAGCGAACGGCGGTTCGCTCGATGAGCGACCGCCATTTCGATCAGCTGGCGACCCGTTTCGCGGAAAAGATCTATGGCGGCGCCAAGGGCGCGATCCGACTGGCCGTGCTTCAGGCCGATCTGCTCGAAGCGTTGCCGAAGCGATCCCTGCGCGTGCTGGACGTCGGTGGTGGCCTGGGCCACATGGCCTTGTGGCTGGCCGAGCAAGGCCATCAGGTCACCTTGAGCGAACCAGCCGAGCCGATGCTCGACGGCGCCCGCGAGCGCTTTGCCGCCGCAGGCCAGAACGCCACGTTCATCCAGGCGTCCTGGCAACAGTTGCCCGAGCTCGAGCTACCTGCATTCGACCTGGTGATCTGCCACGCGGTGCTGGAATGGCTGGCCGAACCCCATGCCATTCTGCCCGTCCTGCATTCGCTGACCGCCGCACATGGCTGGCTGTCGCTGGCGTTCTACAACCGCGATGCGCTGGTCTATCGCAACTTGCTCAAGGGTCACTTCCGCAAGCTGCACAGCAATGAGCTGGCCGGCGAGAAGCAGAGCCTGACGCCCCAGCAGCCGCTGGACCCACGCGAGCTGGCCACGCAACTTGAAGGCACATGGCGTGTCGAATCAACAAGCGGTGTCCGCGTGTTCCATGACTACATGCCCATCGACTTCCAGAAGCGCGCCGACCTTGAGCAACTGGTGGAAATGGAGCTGGCCCATCGTCGGCATCCGGCATTCGCTGGCCTGGGTCGCTACCTGCACTGGATCTGCCGCCCCGCTTGATCGGTATTCTTGATCGGTATTAGTGGAGACTGCCATGCGTCGCCTGTCCCTTTGCGCTGTTTGCCTGGCCTTGGCGGCCTGTCAAAGCCCCAACCCCTACGTCGCCAGTTCCAGACCCTTGCCGCCGGCACCTGCGCAAGCGGCACAGACGTTCGATGCCAGTGCCTACCCGGCACCCCCGCGCGATTACGCTCGGTACCGCAATTGGGCGTGGGTCAATGGCCAACTGCCTGCTGGCACCAGTTGGGCGGACTCGGCACAGATTGCCGAAGCGGTCAGCAACGCGCTCGACCAACGTGGCTTGCGACCCCAGCGCGGCGGTGACACTGCAGACCTGCGAGTCGGCACCAGCCTGCGCATGGAAACCCGCCTGCAACAGACCCGCGACGACGTTGGCTACGGCGCTGGTTATGGGGGCGGTTATGGCCCCTACGATCGCTATGACCGCTTCGGTGGCTATGGCAGTTATCCAGTGGTGCGCACCTACCAGATCCAGGTAATGGTGGTGCGCATCGACCTGTTCGACGGCAAAAGCGGCCAGCCTGTCTGGAGCGCCAGTGCTGAAACCAGCAGCCAGGGCAGCCTGAGCGATCGTAACGAGGCGTTACGTAACGCGGTGCAAAAGGCGCTCACGGCTTATCCTCCGTCCTGATCCACAGGAGATTTCATCATGTTGCGTCGTCTTGCCGTTCTACCGTTGGCCCTGGTACTGGCCGCGTGCCAAACCCCTCGGGTCAATCATGACTTCGATGCAAGCCGCGACTTCGGGGCCTACCGCAGTTGGGCCTGGAAAGAGCCGGCGGTGCAATATCGGCCGGACGATCCACGGGTCCGCAGCGATCTCACCGAGCAGCGCATTCGCCAGGCGGTAAGCAGTCAACTCGATCAGCGCGGCCTGCGACCTGCCGCTGCCGGTGGCCGTGCCGACGTGACCTTGCAAGCGTACCTGATCGTCGACAACCGTCAGCAGCAGGTCACCACCAACTACGGCGGCGGTTGGGGCGGTGGTTACTGGGGGCCGTACTGGGCCTCACCTGCCATGAATGAAACGCGCAACATCGACTACAAAGTGGCGACCCTGCAGCTGGACATGCTCGATGCCCGGGACGGCAAGTTGGTGTGGCGTGGCAGTACCGAACAGTTGGTCAACGACAATGCCGTGTCGCCCAATGAACGCAGCACTGTCATCCAGAAGGCAGTGAACGACATTCTTTCCACCTACCCGCCACGCTGAGCCACTGCGGGCGCGTGAAAAAAAGTGTGGCAGCCACCCCATCGTCGAGCGCGAGGCGTCTAGTCTGAAAACAGAAGGCCTGTTTCAGAAGTGATCCACTGTCGTACTCAAGCGGGTGCTGCCATGCCAAGTCTCGTTCTTCTGTTGTGGTTTACCCTGTGTGCCGAACAGGACATCCGCCATCGGCGCATCGCCGACACACTGACCGTTGGCGCAGGGGTGCTGGCGCTGGTGTGCCTTTTCTCCACTGGGCACACCTGGATCGGCTCGAGCATGGTCGAGGCGGCAGCGGCACTGGTGCTGAGCATGGCTCTGACCCTGCCGGGCTACCTCAATGGCCGGCTGAGCTGTGGCGAGGTCAAGCTGCTCTGGGCGCTGGCCCTGGCGTCAGACAGCAGCCACCTGATCGGAACTCTGATCGGCGGCATCATCGCCCTGGTGTTGTGGGTGTTCGTCACACCCTTGATCTGGCAGCGCCTGAGCATTCGCTATCGGCGCAAGGCGGTCTACCTGGACCCAAATGCGGCGACGGTGCTGCCGCTCACTCCCTTCCTGCTCGCTGGATTCGTGCTGACCCTGTTCTGGTTGAGCTGACGACACGCTCAGTCGACGACGGTCAATTCGACCCTGGCCGTCTGCCCTGCTTCATCCAGCACACTGACCTGATAACGTCCCGTGCGCTCGAACACGGCGTTCAGACTGCCGTCGTCGGCGAGTTGCTCCTGGGGCGCGCCATTGATGAACCACCACCGCAAGCCTTGCCCGCCGAGCGTGGCGAGGTGCAGCCGCAAGGGACCGCTGTGGGGCGTTGGATGGCGCAGGCGATCGCCACTGCGTGCTCCGACGATCGATAGCGGCGCCATGGCCGGCAAGGGCGGCGCGGGGCACTCAGGGTCTTCATCTGGCAATCGTAGTGCGCGGTGCTCGGCCTTGGGTAGCCAAGGTTCAAGGGCAGCAGGCCAGAGTGCGATGGATCTTGCCTGAGCACCAGGGCAAGAGACGCTCGCACGTAGCCCGCGGGGCGAAAGCCAGACCTGCTCCAGCAGACCCGTCCCAAGTGGCTGATCCAGTGCCTGCAAGGTGGGCGGGACGGTGTTGTCCAGGGTCCAGGCAAAGCGCTGGCGGCGGCAGTTGGGGTCGCCGCGATCCAGCGGCTGGCCCAGGGGCCAGCAGATCGCAGCCACGCCGACGCTGGACGGTACGGGCTGGATGGGCGCAGCGATAGCCCGCTGCGTGTCGCGGTTGCTTAGCACATCGTGTACCTGCAGCATCAAGGGTGCGGCCGAGGCCAGGCCGAACTGGCCGGGTACCGGAGTGCCATCGGGCCGACCGATCCACACCCCGACCAGATAACGGGGCCCCACGCCGATCGACCAGGCGTCCCGGAAGCCATAACTGGTACCGGTCTTCCAGGCCAATGCCGGACGCTGGACGAGGTTGGCGTGCAGGTCTTGATCGGGCCGCGCCTGACCGCTGAGGATGCGCCGCACGATCCAGGCCGCGCCGGCCGACATCATGGGCCGCTCGTGCAGTCCATCCTGCGGCTGCCAGCGCAGCGCAGCGCTGTTGCCGCCTCGCGCGAATGCGCTGTAGCCGGCCACCAGATCGTCGAGCCGGCTGCCCACGCCACCCAGGATCATCGCCAGATTGGGCTCGGCGGCCAGAGGCCAGCTCAGGTTCAGGCCACCGTTGCGCAACTGCGCAGCGAAGCGCCTGGGGCCCAAGGCTTCGAGCAACTGCACGGCGGGCAGGTTGAGCGACAGGGACAACGCCGAGCTGGCTGCAACCGGACCGCTGAACCCTGCGGAGAAATTGCCAGGGCGGTAGTCGCCGTACCGACGCGGGACATCCTGCAGCAGCGACTCGGAGTGAATCAGGCCCGCATCCATGGCCATGCCATAGAGAAACGGCTTGAGCGTGGAGCCCGGCGATCTGACGGCACTGACCATGTCGACATGGCCGAAGCGCCGGGCATCGGCGATGTCGACGGAGCCCAGGTAGGCGCGCACGGCCATGGACTGTGCGTCCACCACCAGAATCGCCGCCGATGTGCGTTCGGGCAGGCGCGTGCGCCAGCCCAGCAGCAGGTCTTCCAGACGCCGTTGCAGGCTGGCGTCGATCAAGGTGTGGATCAGCGGTGGGCTGTCGCTGCGGTTCAGCCGGCGGGCCAGCAGCGGGGCCAATGCTGGCTCCTGCCGCGGGGCCAGCAACAAAGGCTCTTGTTGCGCTTCGCGGACCTGCGCGACGGACCACACGCCATAGTCGGCCATGCGTTGCAGCACCTTGTCCCGAGCGGCCTGGGCCCGCTGCGGATGTCGATCCGGGCGCAGGCGGCTGGGCGCCTGGGGCAGTACTGCCAGCAAGGCGGCTTCGCTGCGGGTGATATGCGCCGGTGACTTGCCCAGATAGGCCCAACTGGCCGCTGCCACGCCTTGCAAAGTGCCACCGAACGGCGCGCGATCCAGGTACAGCGTCAGGATCTGCGTCTTGCTCAGGTGCCACTCCAGCTGCACGGTGCGCCATAACTGCCGCAGCTTGCCGGACAAGGTCCGCGAGTGTGGATCGAGCAGCCGTGCGACCTGCATCGACAGCGTACTGCCGCCGGACAGCACTCGCCCACCGCTGAGGTTGAGCCACGCTGCGCGGGCAAGCGCCAGCGGATTGATGCCGGGATGCTGATAGAACCAGCGGTCCTCATAGGTCAGCAAGGCTTCGAGGTAATAAGGCGAAACCTGCTCGAGGCTGACCGGATAGCGCCATACGCCTTCGGCATCGGCAAAACGCCACAGCGGTGTGCCGTCCTCGGCGAGCACCACGCGCGCGAGGTCATCGCCAGGCAGCGGCAGCGGCCAGAGGCGGTCGGCCAGCCACAAGACCAATACCGGCACACAAAGCGCCAGCAGCGCGCGACGGATGAACCTGCATCGATGCGACTTTGCCAAAACGAGAACGCGGCGAATCAAGGGCGCCGACCTTGCAGGCGCTGTCGGGAACTTGATTCGTGGGTGCATGGCCAAAGGGGGCACAATGGCATGAATGCCACTAACCGAATCAGGACGCGACTATGCATGTAGAAGGCTTTTTCGAGTGGTTGGGACAGGCCCTGGGCGCCATCATCCGCTGGGTAGTGGACAGCCTGAGCTGGTTGTTCAGCCTGCTCGGCAACGCAGGAGGCAACTTCGTCGACGGCCTGTCACGGACCTTGGGCATGGACACCAACATCGTCACCATCGCGGCCCTGATCGTGGGCCTGCTGTTCCTGTACTCCGCGGTCCGGGCGTTCATGCGTGCATCGATCATCATGGGTGTCATCTGGGCCGTGCTGGGCCTGTGGTTGTTGAGCTGGATCATTCAATAGCGCCGGTAGCGCACGGCAGGGGCAACCATCGGCTGCCCCTGCCGGGCCTTACCGGGGCCTTACCGTAAGGTCCGAAGGAGTGGCGCCGACCGCCTGCCAGTTGGGCCGGTACATCGACTCCACCTGGGGTGGCGGCACCTTATAGGTACCCGGCGTCACGGCACGGGCCAGGTACAACAAGTGTGTGCTGCCGTAGCCCTCGAGCTTGAGCGCGGCCACGTAGCGGTCATCGCGAAACTCCTGATGCTGCAAACTGGCATTCTGCATCGATTCACGCCACTGCCTGACGTTGCTGCCGGCGCTGTCCAGGCTGGCGGCGCTTTGCGCCAGATTCTGGTTCTCGATTTCCAGGCCAGCGGGCAGCAGATCCACCACCAGCGCATCGGGTACACGCTGCTTGGCGCTTACCGCCAGATGCACCAGCACCAGATCACCGCTTTTCAGGGTATCGAGCTTGAGCGGTTCGCCGTCCAAGCCCAGGTATTGGCGACGGATCGAGAGCGTGTCGGCGTGCAGTGCCGGAGGCCGAACCGGGTAGCCCGACAGGGTCAGCTGCTGGTACAGCGGCTGCTGCGCCTCACTGCTGACGGTGAGCGACTCGGACAGCGCGCTGCCGGCCAGTTTCAGGGCTGGCTGGGTGTCGCTCAGCTGATGACTTGCGCCGGCACTTTGCAGCTGGGCGGTCCAGGGTTGTTGAGGCTTCGCCAGGGCGTTGCGACCGGCCAGATAGACCGCGTTGCGCTCCTGGGTCGACAGCCAGCTGCTGCTGGCGAGCAGGTCCGAAAGAGTGAACAGGCGTTGTTCGAGTGTCGGCTTGCTCAGCTCGTTTTCCTGCAGCAAGGCGAGCACCAAGGCCTGATCCCGTAGCGGGCTGCCATAGTCGCCAAGCCACTCGTTGTCACTGCGGCCCGCCGCTAGCCCGGCTTGCAAGGCTTGGTCGGCACGGGGCTGGTCACCCATTTTCTGCAGGGCAATGGCCAGTTGCACGAGGGGCAGGCCCGAGCGTGCATCGGTGCGCCGTTCGAACAGGCTGCGCAACGCGCCCAGTGGCGCCTGTTGACTGCGTGCAAGCACCAGACCCGCGTAAGCCTGGACAGCAAAGCGGGTGTGTTCCAGGTTGTCGCTGTAGTCAGCCTCGATCAGGTCCCGCTCCTGCAGGTAGCGCAGCAGTCGCTCGCCCGCCTTCTTCAAGGGCTCTGGGGGTACGGCGTAGCCTTGATCGCGGGCGCGCAGCAGGAAGTCGGTCACATAGGCCGTCAGCCAGTACTCTTCTTCGCCCTCCGCGCTCCACAAGCCGAAACTGCCGTTGTAGCGCTGCATGCCCAGCAGCCGCTCGATGCCGACTTCCATCTTGCGCTTGCGCTCGGCATCCGTGTCGCCCCCCACGCCCAGCTTCTCCAGGCTGGCGGCATCGGAATACAGCGACGGGTACAGGCCGCTGACGGTTTGCTCCAGGCAGCCGTAAGGATATGCCCTGAGCGCCTTGATCTGCTCACCGATGTTGAGCGGCGGTCGGCTCGACAGCGTCAGCAGGGCCTCACGCCCTGCGGGTTCGAAGGGCGATAGGGCACCGGCAGGCAGCGTCCAGGGTTGTTGGTCCTTGAGCACGCTGCGCAGATGACTGACCAGCGCCGGATAAGGGGGACGCACGCCCAGGGTCCAGTTGCGGGCAATGGGCGGCAGGGTTTCGCCGGGCAGGTCGATGCCATCGATCAGCACTTTGATGTGCCCCTGGCCCAACCCGCCTGAGGCTTGCACCTGCACGTACAGCGTCTGACGCTCGCCCTTGGCCAACTGCAACTGCTTACGGGGGGCGTCCACCAGGGTCAACGGGCCTTCGGTATTCAACTGCACGGTCAGGGTCTGTGCACGTTCGGTCAGGTTGGTGACGTCGAGCGCGATACGAGCCTGGTCGCCCCCTGCAAGGAAGCGTGGCGCAGACAGCTCCGCAACCAACGGCGCGGCGACGACGGTCTTGGCCTCGGCCATGCCGAAGCGGTCCTCGGTCCAGGCTTGCGCCATCAGGCGCAGCTCGCCGTTGAAGTCGGGGATATCGACGGTCAGTTGCCCTTCGCCTCGTTCGTCTAGCGTCACGGGGGTGCTTTGCAGGGCGACGATGTTGACGCTGGTCGGCGGGCGCTTACCGCCCTTGGCCAAGTCAGCCGCATCGCCCCCGAAAGCCAGGCTGGCCAGTCGCCCCTGCCCCGCTTCGATCAACTGGCCATAGATGTCCAACTGGTCGGCACCGTAGCCCTTGCGACCGAACAATGCGGCGAAGGGATCGGGTGTGGCGTATTGAGTGATATTGAGGATGCCCACGTCCACTGCGGCCAGCAGCACATGGGCCTGACGCGGGATGCTGCCGTCGCTGTTGCGCGCCTGCACCTTGACCGTGAGCGGCTGCTGGGGACGCATGGTAGCGGGCGCGTCGAGCGTCAGCGCCAGCTTGCGTGCGGCGCGATCGAGCGGCAGGTGCAGCAGGCCGACCGCGCGCTTGGGGGTGACGTTGGCCTTGCGCTCGCCAGGACGAATCACCAGCGCGCTGATGTAGAGATCATGCCGGGCCCATTTCGGATCGACCTTGATGTCGAAGGTCTTGCCCTCGGCGGGCACGTCGATCTCCTGCCACCACAAGGGGCCTTCTGCAGACTCCACCAGCAGATAGCCGTTACCGGCGGCCGGTGGCGTCACCGTTACCCTGGCGGTGTCGCCGTCACCGTAGTGGGGCTTGTCAAGTGCCAGCTTGACCTGGTCCGGGCGTACCGCGCCGCCTTCGGTGTTGTCCTGCCAACTGTAGCCGGCCCAGAAGCGCAGGCTGCTGACCAGACCGGTTTGTGGATCCTCGACCTCGACGCGATAGGGCCCCCACTCCACCGGGAAACTGACCTTGGCGGTGGTGCCCTCGGCGACCGAGAGCGTTTCTTCGCTGAGGTTCAGGTATTTCTCGTTGTAGTTGTAGCTCCAGCCGTCGCTCTCGGAGTAGTTCCAGTAATAGTCGCGGCGCTCGCGCACCAGCCGTACCTTGAGGGCATCGGCAGCCAGCTTGTGACCCTGAGCGTCGGCCACCAGCACCTCGAACTCGGCCGGGCCATCACCGTCGACGTTCTCGCCGTCGAACATACCGCGGACGCCCGGCAGACGATCCGCAGGCCAGACCGGTTGCACCAGCCGACGGGTGATGGGCCGGCCGCCGGACTCCTGCAGGCTGGCTTGCAGCACCACTTGCAGCGGTGACCTGGCTTCGCTCCAGCGGCTGTCGATGGCGAGGTTCGTCTTGCCCTGCGCATCGAGGGTGGCTTCGTCGAGCTCCAGGTCCTGGCTCAGTTCGCCTTCGGTCAGCGAACCGAACTGGAAACCGGGCAGCGCGGGCACGGCCTCGCGCAGGGGGCGCACGTAGACCTGGCCGCTCAGCCGATTGCCTGAAGCCGGTGCGCCGTAGAGGTAGCGGCCGGTCACGTCGACATTCAGCGCATCGGCAGGCGCAATGGGCATGTCCTGGCCTTTGAGCTCCAGCGCCATGCGCTCGGGGAGGAAGTCTTCTACCTGAAACTCGTAGACCTGGGGCTTGCCGTCGCCCAGGTCGAGCAACAATTGCCAGCGTCCGGTCGGTGCTTCGCCGGCCAGTGGCAATTGATACCGATACAAACCCGACTCGTCAGGCTGCCAGACGAATTTGCGGCTGAGCTGGTCGTCCGGGCGGCGGACCTCGACGTTCACCGGTTGCGGCTTGACCGGGTGCCCGTCGTTGTCACGCAACAAAGCATTGAGCAGCACGGTTTCGCCGGGACGGTAGAGGTCGCGCGGGCCGAAGACGAAAAACTGCAATGGATGTGCCTTGGGCCCGGCGATGTCGAACTCGGCCAGATCGAGGGCTGCGGTGTTCAGGCGCAGCAAACTGGTCTGCTCGCCCAAGTGTGCCAGCAGCACCTCGGCTTTCACCGGCGAGGGCAGTTCAGCGTGGCCGGCGGCGTCGGTCTTGCCTTCGCCGATGACCCGGCCCTTGCCGTCAAGCAGTTGCAGGCTGACGTCGGCCAGGGCCTTGCCGCCTTCCAGGGCTTGGGTAAAGACATCCATGCGGTCGGCGTAGCGATGCACGGACAGACCGATGTCGCTCAGCGTGAAGAGCGTCGCCGGTTGGGCGTAGTCGTAGGTGCCCGAGGCGCGCATCACCGCCAGATAGACACCCGGTTGCTGCAACGGCTCGATGCCGGCGATGGGCAGCAGCAGAGTCTCGCGGGTGTTGCGCGCAGGATCGAGATCGAAGCGACCGCCGTAGACCAGTTCGGCCATGGGCAACAGCTCGCGGGATTCATAGCTTTGCAGGCTGCTGTTGCGGCCCCAGCGACTGAGAAACGCCGGCAGCTGCTCGGGCCGTATACGGAAGAATTCGACATCGACCTTGTCGACGTTCAAGGCAATCACCGGCAAGCCTTCGGCCAGGCGAGTCGGCAACAGCGAGCCGCGGCTGGCAAAACCCACGGTGGGCTGCAGGTCCTGGGTTTCCAGACGGCTGGTGTAAGAGGTGGCCAAGGTGGTGCGGTTCACGGAAAGCAGGCCGGCATCCACCGTCAGCACCAGTTTGCGCTTGGGCTCCAGATGGCGAAAGCGCAGCTCCATGAAGTTGTCGGACAGCTCCCAGGCGCCATCCAGCTTGCCACGGGTGCTGTCGACCAGGTGCACCTTGTCGGCGAAGTTCTGCTGGGGATCCAGTGGTGCGCTGAAGGTCAGCGAAAGGGTGCTGGCGCCGTCGAGCTGGATTTCGGAGGCATCGGCGACGGTCAACTCGCGGCCTTCGTAGCGCTTCGCCAACGCCGGCAGATCGACGACGGCTCCAGGGTTGGCCGTAGCCGTTGCGGCCACTGGCGGCGATGGTTCGACGGGTTTTTCCGCGGTCGATGAATCGCACCCGCCGAGCAGGGCCAGGGCGCAGGCCAGAAACAGTCCTTTGTTCAATGTGAAGTACCTGGGGCAGTGAAAAGCAAGGCTGAGAATATATATCAATATTGACGTTTTCGTAGGCAGGGTTACCGGTTGAGACAACTGTGCCGCGGTGTTGCGGCTGTGGGCTACAATCGCCGCCCTGACGACGGAGCTTGCATGTCCACCCTCATTACCGACTGGCGCCATCGCCCGACCCACAAGCGCGTCTGGGCCCTGGCCGCGCCGATGATTCTGTCCAACCTGTCAGTGCCGCTAGTGACGCTGGTGGACAGCGCCGTGATCGGCCATCTGCCCCATGCCCACCAGTTGGGCGCAGTGGCCGTAGGTGGCAGCCTGTTCACGTTCATGGTGTCGCTGATGAGCTTCCTGCGAATGGGCACCACGGGGTTTGCCGCGCAGGCGGCCGGGCGCCGAGACGGTAATGCGTTGCGCCAGATCCTGGTGCAGGGCCTGGGCCTGGGACTGTTGTTTTCCCTGCTGCTGTCGATGCTGGCCCTGCCCTTCAGCCACCTTGCCCTGAGCTTCATGTCGCCGTCGGCTGCACTGGAGCAAGCCACCCACGACTTTTTCCAGACACGCCTGTTGGGGCTGCCCGCCGCCCTGGCCAGCTACGCCTTGATCGGCTGGTTCCTTGGCACTCAGAACGCACGCGCGCCCTTGCAACTATTGCTGACCACCAACCTGGTCAACATTGCCCTGAACCTGTGGTTCGTGCTCGGCCTGGACTGGGGCGTCGTAGGCTCGGCGCGCGCGTCGGTCATTGCCGAATGGGTCGGCGCCCTGCTCGGCCTGAGCCTCACCCGCCCATCCCTGCGCGCCTATCCGGGGCATCTGCTGTGGACGGCGCTCAAGGCATGGCGCAACTGGCAGCCGCTGCTGGGCGTAAACCGCGATATCTTCCTGCGCAGCCTGGCGTTGTCCGGGGTCTTTCTGCTGATCACCCTCCAGGGCGCCCGTTTCGGCGACGCCACCGTGGCCGCCAATGCGCTGCTGCTCAATGGCCTGTTGATAACTGCTTATGCGCTCGACGGCCTGGCCCATGCGGTCGAAGCGTTGTGCGGCCATGCCATCGGTGCACGCGATCGGCAAACGCTGCGCCGCTCGATGGTGGTGGCCTTCGGTTGGTCGTTGATTGCCAGCAGCGGGTTTGCCGTGCTGTTTCTGCTCGGTGGGCATGTGTTCGTCAACCTGCAGACCGACATCCCCAGTGTCCGCGACGCGGCCTATCCGTTCCTGCCCTACCTGGCGGTGCTGCCGCTGATTGCGGTGGGGAGCTATCTGCTGGACGGCCTGTTCATTGGTGCAACGCGGGCACGGGAGATGCGCAACGCGATGCTGGTCAGTGTGGCGGTGATGGTGCCGATTGGCTGGTTGAGCGCGGCGCTAGGGAATCATGGCCTGTGGATGAGTTTTCTGCTGTTCATGGCGCTGCGTGCGGCGACGCTGGGGTGGACGGCGTGGCGGTTGCAGCGGCGGGATGAGTGGGTGTCTTAGTTACGTGTGGTTTGTCAGGGCCCTTTCGCGGGTAGAACCCGCTCCCACAGAAAGCGCTGTTCCACAGGGGACCCTCCCTTTCAAGGGTGGGCTGTGACGAAGCGGGCCACGTCGTCGACTACCGGTGCGAGCCAGCGCAGGGGCCAGGCGAAAGAGGCAACCAGGGTGCGGTGATTCAGCCGGCGGTAATAGCGCTCCTGCACCGCGACACCGGCGCTGCGCAGTCGGCGCGCCAGGCCTTCGCTGTTGCGCACCGGGTCCACGGTCGAGTCGTGGGTAGCGGCAATGAGCAACGCCGGTGGCGAGCCAGCCAGCGGCTGGTTGATAGGCTGAGACTCGGGCGGGGAATCGGGGAAGAAGAATACCGGCTGGGCTTCGGGGTTCTCGATGGGCAGGAAATCATAGGGGCCGGCTAAGCCGACCCAGCCGCGCAAGGCATCGGCAGGCACCCCGGCTTTACGCAACCACTGCGGATCGAGGGCGAGCATGGCTGCGTTGTAGCCCCCGGAACTGTGGCCCATCAGGAACAGACGGCGAGCGTCACCACCGTACTGACCGATGTTTCGATAGGTCCAGGCAACGGCTTGAGCACCGTCCTCGAGAAAGCTGGGATAGCGCACCTGCGGATACAGCCGGTAATCGGCGACCACAACGAGCATGCCGCGAGCGGCGAGGGACTGGGCGACGAAACGATAGTCGCCCCGCTCGCCGCTGTTCCAGGTGCCCCCATAGAAAAAAACCACCACCGGTGTGGCCGGCAGTGGTCGAGTGGGACGATAGACATCCAGCTTCTGCCGCGGGTCGAGGCCGTAGGCCACGCCCTGCGTAGGCTGGTAGTCACTGGATGGTGTCACCACATCCAGGGTGCGCAACCCGGAGCAGCCGCCCAGCAGCCCCAGCAGCCCCAGCAGGGCAGCGAGGGCGAGCAGCCGGGCAGCCAGGCCCATGCGTTACGAGGACAGGTACGAGGAACGGGTCAGGCCCAGGCGCAGGGCGTCCAGGTACTGGGTGCGTTCGCGGGCAGTGATCTTGGCGCTGGCAACCTTGTCACGGTAATGCGTCATCAACTCTTCGGGAGACAGGTGTACATAGCGCAGCATGTCTTCGATGGTGTCATGGGTTTCGATACCGGCGCTGTACACGCTGCCATCCTGACGCTGATAGATGTTCACCGAGTCGGTGTCGCCGAACAGGTTGTGCATGTCGCCCAGAATTTCCTGGTACGCGCCGACCAGGAAGATGCCCAGCAGGTAGTCCTCACCCTGGTTGACGGCGTGCACCGGCAGGCTGGTCTCGATGCTTTGCTCGTCCACGTACTGCTTGATCTTGCCGTCGGAGTCGCAGGTCAGGTCCTGCAGCACGGCGCGACGCAGCGGTTCTTCGTCGAGACGATGCAGCGGCAGGATCGGCAGCACCTGGCCGATGGCCCAGGTGTCGGGCAGGCTCTGGAACACCGAGAAGTTACAGATGTACTTGTCGGCGAGCTTGTCGTTGAGCTCGTCCAGCACCTGGCGATGGGAGCGCTGACGCGCCTTGAGCGAGTTGTGCAGGCGACGGCACACGGCGAAGTAGCACTGTTCGGCCAAGGCCTTCTGCGCCAGGGTCACCTTGCCGTCGGCGTACTGCGCAGCGATGTCGCTGATGTAGTGGGTCGCGCGCCAGTAGTTCTCGGTGACCATCTCGATGTCGGTCGGACCCAGCAGGTCGACCAGCCACTGCAGGGTTTCGGGCAGGCTCTGCTTGTCAACGATCTCGGGGACTTCATCGTTGTGACGTTCGACGTCGGTAACCTGCACCACCAGCATGGCATGATGCGCGGTCAGCGAGCGGCCGCTTTCCGAGAAGATGTGCGGGTGGGGCATGCCCTGGGCATCGCAGAACTCCTTGAGCATGCCCACCACGACACCGGCGTAGTCGTCCATGTCGTAGTTGATCGAGCTGGCGTTGCGCGAATGGGTGCCATCGTAGTCGACCCCCAGGCCGCCACCGACGTCGATGTGATCGACCGGCAGGCCGAGGGAACGCAGCTCACCGTAATAGCGGATGGCTTCCTTGAAGCCGTGCTGGTAGTCCGCCAGGTTGGCGATCTGCGAACCCATGTGGAAGTGCAGCAGGCGAATGCCCTGGTCCAGCCCGGCTTCGCGGAAGCGCTCGACCACCGACAACAGCTGTGCGGCAGACAGGCCGAACTTGGACTTCTCACCACCGGTGTCGGCCCATTTGCTCGACGCCAGGGACGACAGACGCACGCGCAGGCCGATCTGCGGCTTGACCTTGAGGTCGGCCGCTTCCTCGATGACCAGGGCCACTTCGGATTCTTTTTCGATGACGATGAAGACGTTGTGGCCCAGCTTCTGGCCGATGAGGGCCAGACGAATGAATTCGCGGTCCTTGTAGCCGTTGCAGACGATGGTCCCGCCTTTGGGCGCCAGCGCCAGTACGGCGAGCAGCTCAGGCTTGGAGCCGGCTTCCAGGCCGATGGAGACGCCTTCGGTGGCAATGATGTTTTCCACCACCGCTTCCTGTTGGTTGACCTTGATCGGGTACAACGCGGTATAGCGGCTCTGGTATTCCAGACGCGCGATGTTGGCGTCGAAGGCACCGGTCAACTGGCGTACACGGTCCTGCAGTATGTCGGGAAAACGTACCAGCAACGGCAGCGACAGGCCGCTCTTGCGCAGGTGGTCGACCTGTTCGTAAAGATCGATCGGCGAGCTGTCCGGGCCGTTCGGACGAACCTCGACACGGCCAGCCTCGTTGATGGCGAAATAGCCCGCGCCCCAGTGGCGGATGCCATATACGCTGCGGCTGTCGGCCACGGTCCATTGGCTGCCATCGTCTTTGCGTGTGCGTCGTACGGACATCGAAGTCCCCTATGAAAAAAGTCGGTTGTCGCGGGCCGGCGGGCCCTGCGCAGTGTAGAGGGTAAAGATGACGATTGCTGCGCCTGCTGGGGTAGACCCCGGCGCGTACTTCAAGTTTACAAGGCGTGCGGCTCAGCCACCGGATTTGCGGGCCTTGAAGCCCTGCTTGACCAGTTCGGCAAGCAGCAGCTCGACATGGTCGCCCTGGATCTCGATGATGCCGTCTTTCAAGGCACCGCCCGTGCCGCAACGGCGCTTGAGGGTGGTCGCCAGTTCCTTGAGTGCATCGGCTGGCAGCGGGACGCCAGTGATGGTGGTCACGGTCTTGCCACCACGGCCCTTGCTTTCGCGCCGCACCCGGGCGATGCCGTCGCCTTCGGGCACGGCCGTTTGCTTGCAGGTGCAGGCGTCGATGGGCTGACGGCAGTCCGGGCAATGCCGACCGCTGTCGGTGGAGAACACCAGGCCGCCCAGGGCGGCGAAGGATGCGGCTTTCTTTGCCACCGGCATGCCTCATGTGAAGTGGATCAGGCCGCGCAGTTTAACGGGAAAAGGGATGTGTGCTAAGTGCCTGGAGGGGGCATTTGCCGAGGTTGCGCGGATTTCATGAAGCGCTGTGGAGTATCCGCGGCTGTGCGGCGTCTGTTTCGCGGCCGATGACCGCTCCCACGGGGGCGTGACACTTGTGATCTTGTGAGAGCGGTCATTGGCCGCGAAGAATTCGGCCCGCCAAGTCTCGTCAGGCGTTGTCGCGGCAGGCCAGAAAGCGCAGCAAGGCTGCTACGGAATCGGGGCAATAGGGCTCGGTCGTGCTCTCGTCCAGGGCCTGTTGGACCGGGATGAACCGTGCCTCCAGAACCTCCTCGGGTTGCAACTCCAAGGGCCCATCCCACACCGCCGAGAACACCGCGCACCAGACCCGGTTGCCCGGCTGGTCGAAAAGAAACAGTTCGTGAGCGGTCAATTCGACTCCGCTCACGCCCAATTCTTCTTCCAGTTCACGGGCAGCCGATTCGGCATAGGTCTCGTCGCCCTGCACCATGCCACCCGCGGCCACGTCCCAGTAGCCTGGATAGATCGCCTTGCTCAGCGTGCGCCGGTGCACGCACAGCTCACCCTCACCGTTGAACAGCAGGATGTAGGTGCCGCGGCCAATCAGCCCACGCTCACGCAGCTCGGCCCTGGGCAGGGTTCCCAGCAACTGGTCGGACTCATCCACCCAGGCGATCGACTCGGCATCGGACGCAGCACGATGTTCGACCTCCTGGGTCGAGATGGGCATGTCCTCAGCCCTGCGTCAGCAACTGACGAAGGTCGATCACCGCAGCGTTGGCCCGCGAAATGTAGTTGGCCATGACCAGCGAATGGTTGGCCCACATGCCGAAGCCGCTGCCATTGAGGATCATCGGACTCCACACCGGTGCCTGGGAGGCTTCGAGTTCACGGATGATCTGACGCACGCTCACGGTTGCATTCTTCTTGGCCAGGACGTCGGCGAAGTCGACTTCGATGGCGCGCAGCAGATGGGACAGCGCCCACGCCTGGCCGCGAGCCTCATAGAACACATTGTCGATCTGCATCCACGGGGTTTCGACGATTTCTTCGTCGACCTGAGGTGCCTGGCCGGCAATCACGCTTTCGGTCTTGAGTGTGGTGTTCAGCTTGACCCGACCGACGCTGGCCGACAGGCGTTGCGACAGCGAACCAAGGCGGGTACCGACGTCGCCCAGCCAGTTGTTCAGGTTGTCGGCACGGGTGTAGAACAGCGCGTTGGTCTGACTTGGGTCGGACAGGCGATTCTGGTAGCGGGTCAGCAGGTTGATGCCTTCCTGGAACTCGGACTCGCTGGAAGGCAGCACCCAGCTCTTGTTGTCGAAGTTGAAGCGTGGCTCGGCACGGGCCAGGTCACCGTCTTCGGCAGACTGCGACTGCGAGCGCGCGAAGTCCTTGCGCAAGGCACGGCTCAGGTCGCGGACCTGGACCAGCACGCCGTATTCCCAGCTGGGCATGTTGTCCATCCACAGGCCGGGCGGAAGACGGTCGTTGGAAATGTAGCCACCGGGTTTGTTCAGCAAGGTCGAAGCCACGGCCTTGAGAGTTTCCACAGTGGTGTAGCCGACGACCATCTGGCGTCCGTCACGCTGGGCAGCTGCCTGGGCATTCTGCTGCACCGGGAACAGTTCGGGCTCTTCGCTCCAGTACCAACCCAGCAACAGGGTCACTACCAGATAGACCGCCAGCGCGCCCAGTACCGCCTTGCTCAACAGCAGGCTTTTGACAGAGCTGCGTGGGCCGCCGCCGGTGTCGGCACGCTCCCGCGCTTCACCGTTGCCCGCACGATTCTTCCAGTCCAGCATGGCTTATGTCCTTTCTATCGCGGAATTCATGGGTTCTGACCTCGTCACCTGGCTAACGTGCCTCGCAGGGGCAAAGTTTTCCGGGAGAGAAAGCACTTTGGCACTATAAAGGATGTGCAGGACTGTCGCAGCCGCAGCAAAGGCATCTGAATGTGTCAGACCCTGAGTCCAGCAGCATTAGACGTACAGGCTAAATGCCATCTTTTTCTCGGCAATTCATGAGCCTGTAACAGACCAACCCTACCTTCACGCACTGACCATTTCGCTGTTGGTAGTGCCCCATGCGCCTGAAACTGCTCACCAATCTGAACACCCTGTTGCTAGTCGCCGTCTGCACTGCGCTGGCAGCCACCCTGTGGTGGTCGCAGAGAGCCTTGGAGCAGCCCTACCTGCTGATGGAACGCTACCTGCAACTGTCGCGGCAGTTCCAGGACGACGTGGTGCGCAACGTTCAGGATTATCTGAGCAGCGGCGATGCGTTGCGCCATGCCGAAGCCACGCAGGGGCTGACCCGGCTGCATGAGGGGGTCGACAGCCTGCCGACAGCACTGACCGGCGCACTGCAGAACGATGTGCAGGCGCTGATGACCTTCAGTGCCGAACAACTGCTGGCTGCCGGCAAGCTGGCGGGCGATCCACAGGCACTGCTGGTGCAGGCCGAGCGCGAGCTGGGCGCTACGCTGGAGCAATTGGCCCGGTATGCCGAGGGCAACGGGGCGTATCAGGCAACGCTGCTGACCGCCAGCCAGCATTTGGCCCGGCTGACCCTGGCCCGGGAAAAGATGGTCGGCAGCGGGCGCAGTGCACTGGCCGAAGACGTCGAGCGCGAGCTGGCCGGCATCAAGGCCCAGGCCACCACCCTGCAGGGCCTGCCGTTGCTGGGGATTGCCAGCGCCAGCGCGTCGAGCGCCGATGATTTCGCTGCGTTGATGGGCTTGCAGAACGACGCCGCCAGTGGCACCCAGGATGACGGTGTGGACCTCAAGCGCGAGCTGGCCAGCCTGCTGACGCGCTATCCAGCCGAACTGAGCCGTACCCGTGAGTTGATCCAGCGGCGGACCGAGCTGGCCGATGCCGCGCAGCAAAGTATCGATGCTGTACAGCAGGGCCTGGGCGCACTGGAACCCGCCGTGCGCGGCCAACACGCAAGCATCCAGGGCGAAGTAAGGCTGCTGCAAGGGGCCATGATCGGCCTGATCCTGCTGATCGCATTGCTTATCGACCGCATGCAGCGACGCCTGGCCGGCGTGCTGACACGTCTGGACCCGGCCCTGTCGACCTGGGCCGAGGGCGACTTCGCCAAGCCCATTGCCCTGGGCCGTACCAACCATGAGCTGCAGGCCATCGAGGCCTCCCTCAATCGTTTGCGCCTGTACCTGGTCGAGTTGGTCGGCACCATTCGCCAGAACGCCGAGCAGGTCGCCGGCAGCAGCCATCAGTTGGCCGAACTCAGCGGCGGCCTGCATCGAGGGGCGCTGCGCCAGGCCGGCGATACCGCGCAGATTCGCGATGCGCTGGGCGAGCTGGAAGCGACCATCGGCCAGGTGGCCGACGACGCCAGTCAGGCAGCCGCAGCCAGCCGCTTGGCGGGGGATGCGGTGGAACATGGCCAGCAGGTCATCGGGCAGAGCCTCAGGGGGCTGCACGCGCTGGTGGGTGAAGTGCAGGGCAATGCGCAGATGATCGAGCAGCTCGCCGAGGAGTCGGCCACCATTGGTGGGGTACTGACCGTGATTCGCTCGATTGCCGACCAGACCAACCTGCTGGCGCTCAATGCCGCCATCGAGGCCGCTCGGGCCGGCGAAATGGGTCGTGGTTTTGCAGTGGTGGCTGAAGAGGTTCGCTCGCTGGCATCGCGCACGACCGGGGCGACCCATCAGATCCAGAGCTTGATTGCCGGCCTGCAAACCACAGCGCGCGAGTCCGTGCAGGGCATCCGCGCACAAGTGGTTCACGCCCAGGCCACGGCAAGTCAGGCCGAGGCTGCGGACGGCGCACTGGCGCAGATCGTCACGGCGATCCAGACCATCTCCGACACCGCCGTGCGTATCGCCGACTCGACGGCCCAGCAAAGTGGCGCAGTGGGCGACATTCGCGAGCACGGCGAGCGCATTCACGGCTTGGGTGAAGACAACCTGAGGCGCATCGACCAAGGACGCGCCCAGGGCGAGCAGCTGTTGCTGCTCGGCGGCGAGCTGCGCACGGCGGTGCAGGCGTTCAGGGTGTAAAGCTGGGGGATGGCGCGGGCGGCTCTTTTCTGGGCGACCCTCTCCGGGCGACCCTATCTAGGCGACCCTATCTAGGCGACCCTCTCCGGGCGACCCATCCTGTTACATGAAATTGGGGTGGGGTGATTCGGCAGTACCGCACGGCTCCAGTATGATGCGCGCTCAGTTGCTGTTAGAGAAACGTCATGCGCCGCCTGCTCTGCCTTTTGTTGTTGGTTCTCGCACTGCCCGTCGCAGCCTCTGGCCTGCTCGACACGCGGCCCAGCGCCACCCTGGGAGGTGCATCGCTGAACAACAGCGCCGACTTCCTGCCGGTCGGCCAGGCGTTCCAGCTCGAACAGGTGCAGTCCTCGGCAGAAGACATCACCCTGCGCTTCGTCATTGCCGAAGGCTACTACCTCTATCGCCATCGCTTCGAATTCAAGGCCGAACCCGCCGACGTCGTGCTGGGCGCGGCACAACTGCCCGCCGGCGAGCAGAAGCACGACGAGTATTTCGGCGATGTCGAGGTCTACCACGGCATTCTCGACGTGCACATCCCTCGCCCTGCCGGTGACCAGCGGGCCCTCACCCTGGCGGTGACGTTCCAGGGCTGTGCCGACAAGGGCCTGTGCTACCCGCCGGCAACCCAGCGCCTGTCCGTGGCCGGCATTGGCCAGGCTGCACCGGTAGCGACCGAGGCGCCGGTTACCGGTGGCTGGCATTGGCACGAACTGGCGCTGTTCTTTCTCGCCGGCATTGGCTTGACCTTCACGCCCTGCGTATTGCCGATGCTGCCTATTCTGTCCGGCGTGGTCCTGCGCGGGCAGGTGGGTGGGCTGCGAGGCTTCAGCCTGTCGCTGGCCTACGTGCTGCCCATGGCGGTCTGTTTCGCCCTGCTCGGCGCGCTGATGGGCAAGTTCGGCGCCGAGCTCAACCTGCAGGCACGCTTGCAGTCGGTCTGGGTGCTGGTGCCGTTCGCGCTGTTCTTCGTCGTGTTTGCCCTGGCCATGTTCGGCGTGTTCGAGCTCAAGCTGCCAGCGGCCGTGAGTCAACGCCTGGATCGCGTGGCGGGCAATGCCAAGGGCGGCTCGCTGTGGGGTGCGGCGGTGCTCGGCGTGGTGTCGAGCCTGCTGGTGTCACCCTGCGTCTCGGCGCCGCTGGCCGGAGCGCTGCTCTATATCAGCGCCAGCGGCGATGCCCTCGGTGGCGGGTTGAAACTCTTTGCTCTGGGCCTGGGTATGGGCGCGCCACTGCTGCTCGTGGCCACGGGCGGTGCGGCCTGGTTGCCCAAGAGCGGCCCGTGGCTGGTGACCGTCAAGAATGCCATCGGCGTGCTGCTGCTGGGCCTGGCGATCGCCCTGCTTGCCCGAGTGCTGCCGGGCAGTGTCACGCTGTTGTTGATCGGCCTGCTGGCCGCCGCTATCGGCGTGTTCATGGGGGCGCTGGAGTGGGTGGTCAAGCCTGCGCGCCAGCGCCTGCAACAGGTAGTGGGGCTGGGCTTTCTGTTCTACGCCCTGGCCTGCTGGCACGGCGCCCTGAGCGGCCACTCCGATCCTTTCCAGCCGCTGGCACGCCCGGCCGCCATTGCTTCGAGCTCCACCACGCCAAACGTCTCGGCCGATGCCTGGCAGACGATCACCACCACCGACGGCTTCGAGCAGGCACTGCAACAGGCCACCGCCGCCGGCCAGCCGCTGGTATTGGACTGGTATGCCGACTGGTGCATCAGCTGCAAGGTCATCGAGCATGAAGTGCTGACCGACCCGCAGGTGATCGCGGGGCTGGCAGGTTATCGCAAGGTGCGCCTGGACATTACCCAGAGCAACGCCGAACAGCGTGCCCTGCTCGATCGCTTCAAACTGTTCGGCCCGCCTGCCTTGCTGTTCTTCGACGCCAACGGCAGCGAACAGGTTGGCTCGCGAGTGGTTGGCGAAATCGATGCGGCAACCTTCGCAGGAAAAATCCCGGCTTTGGGTAATCCGTGACACTGGCAGTGACCAGAACCGACAAGCGAGTCACAAATTTTGCGCAAACATCGGACAACGTGCAGGCTATTGCGCTTAACTGGACATACGCCCGAGCTTTCCGGCATAGTTCGCCCGCTCAACCCATGAACCTGGTGATGAGAGGCCACTGAAAGCAAGGCTGCTCCAACGGCTTTTGTCGGCGGATGTCACCCCTGACGTGACGCGCCGCTGTCGATGAGCATCCCACTGTTCGACGTGCGTATTTTTCACCGGCACGTTCAAGAATTTTCGCCGCCACTCGGCCCTTTTCAACGGCACAAGTGTTCGCAGCCTTCCTAGAAAGGCGCTTGGCACAGAACACCTACTGAACGCCCCTGACCGACCCTTGGGAGTTGATGATTAATGGATATTCGTAAAGTCAAGAAACTGATCGAGCTGCTGGAAGAGTCCGGCATCGACGAGCTGGAAATCAAGGAAGGCGAAGAGTCCGTACGGATCAGCCGCCACAGCAAGACCCCGGCCCAGCAGTACTATGCGCCCGCGCCGATGGCAGCGCCTGCCGCGGCACCGGTCGCCGCTGCACCGGCTGCAGCCGCCGAGCCTGCCGCTGCCAAGTTCAACGGCACCGTCGCTCGCTCGCCAATGGTCGGTACTTTCTACCGCAAGGCTTCGCCAGCGTCGCCGGCGTTCGTCGAAGTGGGCCAGACTGTGAAGAAGGGCGATACCCTGTGCATCGTCGAAGCAATGAAAATGATGAACCACATCGAAGCTGAAACCAGCGGTGTGATCGAATCGATCCTGGTAGAAGACGGTCAGCCGGTTGAGTACGACCAGCCGCTGTTCACCATCGTTTGACCAGCGGAGAGCCTGCGATGTTGGAAAAAGTTCTGATCGCCAACCGCGGCGAAATCGCCTTGCGGATCCTGCGTGCCTGCAAAGAGCTGGGCATCAAGACCGTTGCCGTCTACTCCAAGGCCGACAAGGAGCTGATGCACCTTGGCCTGGCTGACGAATCGGTGTGCATCGGCCCTGGGCCTGCCAATCTGTCCTATCTGCACATCCCGGCGATCATCGCTGCGGCCGAAGTGACCGGCGCCACCGCCATTCACCCAGGCTATGGCTTTCTCGCCGAGAACGCGGATTTTGCCGAGCAGGTCGAGAAATCCGGTTTTGCCTTCATCGGCCCAACCGCCGAAACCATCCGCCTGATGGGCGACAAGGTCTCGGCCAAGCACGCGATGATCGCGACCGGCGTACCGACGGTACCCGGCTCCGATGGCCCGCTGCCCGAAGATGAAGAAGAAGCCCTGCGCATCGGCCGTGAAGTCGGCTACCCGGTGATCATCAAGGCCGCTGGCGGCGGCGGTGGTCGCGGCATGCGCGTGGTACACAAGGAAGAAGACCTGATTGCCTCGGCCAAGCTGACCCGTACCGAAGCAGGCGCGGCGTTCGGCAATCCGATGGTGTACCTGGAAAAATTCCTGACCAACCCACGCCACGTGGAAGTTCAGGTGCTCTCCGACGGTCAGGGCCAGGCGATCCACCTGGGCGACCGCGACTGTTCGTTGCAGCGTCGTCACCAGAAGGTCCTGGAAGAAGCGCCGGCACCGGGCATCGACGAAGCCGCACGCGAGGAAGTCCTGGCACGCTGCGTCAAGGCCTGCATCGAGATCGGCTACCGCGGCGCCGGCACGTTCGAGTTCCTCTACGAGAACGGCCGTTTCTACTTCATCGAGATGAACACCCGCGTGCAGGTGGAGCACCCGGTGTCGGAGATGGTCACGGGTATCGACATCGTCAAGGAGATGCTCAGCATCGCCGCTGGCAACAAGCTGTCGTTCACTCAGGATGACGTGGTCATTCGTGGTCACTCGCTGGAGTGCCGGATCAACGCCGAAGACCCGAAAAGCTTCATCCCCAGCCCCGGCACCGTCAAGCATTTCCACGCACCGGGCGGCAACGGCGTTCGCGTCGATTCGCACCTGTACAGTGGCTATGCCGTACCGCCGAACTACGACTCGCTGATCGGCAAGCTGATCACCTGGGGCAAGGACCGCGACGAGGCCATGGCCCGTATGCGCAATGCCCTGGACGAGATCATCGTGGACGGCATCAAGACCAACATCGCCCTGCACCGCGACCTGGTGCGTGATGAAGGTTTCTGCAAAGGCGGCGTCAACATCCACTACCTGGAACACAAGCTGGCCAGCCAGAAGTGATTGGGTTGTTGATGTGAAGTTGTAAGCGAAAAAAGGACCCGGCTTTCGAGCCGGGTTTTTTTTGGCCCTTGCGCCCCTCCTCGCGTAAACTGGCGCGCTCGTCGCAGCGACCGTGCTGCGCCCCCCGTTTAGATCGAAGGTGCCCGCCATGCCTTGGCTGCAAGTCCGTCTGGCCATCAGCCCAGAACAAGCCGAAACCTATGAAGACGCCCTGCTGGAAGTCGGTGCCGTGTCCGTCACGTTCATGGACGCCGAAGACCAGCCGATCTTCGAACCCGAACTCAATACCACGCCACTGTGGTCGCACACCCATCTGCTGGCGCTGTTCGAAGCCGATACCGACGCAGGCGCGGTGTTCGCCCACCTGCAATTGCTCACCGGTGCCGCGTTGCCCGAACACCATGCCGAGGTGATCGAGGATCAGGACTGGGAACGCAGCTGGATGGACAACTTCCAGCCCATGCGCTTCGGTCGCCGCCTGTGGATCGTGCCCAGCTGGCACGAGGCACCGGAGCCTGGCGCGGTCAACCTGTTGCTGGACCCGGGCCTGGCGTTCGGCACCGGCACCCACCCCACCACGGCCCTGTGCCTGGAGTGGCTGGACGGTCAGCAATTGCAGGACACCCAGGTGCTGGACTTCGGCTGTGGCTCGGGCATCCTGGCGATTGCCGCACTGCTGCTGGGCGCACGCCAGGCAGTCGGCACCGACATCGATGTGCAGGCGCTGGAAGCTTCCCGCGATAACGCCCAGCGCAATGGCATTGCCGACGAGCGCTTCCCGGTGTATCTGCCTGCCGATTTGCCTGCACAGCAGGCGGACGTGCTGGTGGCCAACATTCTTGCAGGGCCGTTGGTCAGCCTTGCGCCTCAGCTCGGCAGCCTGGTTCGACCCGGCGGGTTGCTGGCATTGTCCGGCATCCTCGCCGAGCAGGGCGAGGAAGTCGCCGCCGCCTACGCCCAGGACTTCGAGCTGGATCCGATCGCCAACCGTGATGGCTGGGTCCGCATCAGCGGCCGTCGTCGCTGAGACCCGGCCAGAAAGCCCCCCTGCCCTACCAGGACCTGCGCATGAGCGAGAGTTTCGTCACCCAGTGCCCGCATTGCCAGAGCAGCTTCCGCGTCAACCACAGCCAGTTGAGCGTGGCGCGCGGTGTGGTTCGCTGCGGCTCGTGCCTGCAGGTTTTCAACGCGGCCCGGCAGTTGCTGGAGCAGAGCGCGACCCTGATCCCGGCCAACCTGCCCCGCCCGCCGGAGCTTGCGCCACGGCCGTGGGCCAACGGTGACATCGACCTGGACCAGCTCGAGCTGGGGGACGCCCCCAGGATAGACAGCCTGAGCGCGCGGCGGGACGATGCCGATGCCGAGTCGACAGCCTTGCCGCCGATCATCGAGCGTCAGCCTGCACTGGATGAGGCCGAGGTGCCCGAGGCCGCCAGCAGGACCGAGCCGTCGCTCTCCCAGCCTGAACCCCTCGACGAGCGCCACTACGAGAATCACGACGACAACGAGCCATCCATAGACGGCCATGGTCGACTGTCGGCACTGGACGAGCACGACCGGGACGAGCCACCTGTCACTTCGTTCGGCACGACCCGCAAGACGCAGGGCATGCGTAACGAGCCGGCCGTGCGCGATGAGGACGACTTGGCCGACCTGCTGGACGAGCCGATGCAATTGGCGTGGGAGAAGCCTCGCCCGCATTGGGGCAAGCGCTTGATGTGGCTGGGCCTGGCGATCGTGGCCGCCCTGGGCCTGGGTGTGCAATATGTGGTGTACCACTTCGGTGAGCTGGCTCGACAGGACCAGTACCGGCCGCTGTTCCAGCAGTTGTGCCCCGTAATGGGCTGCAGCGTGCCGGCCAAGGTCGATATCGCCCTGATAAAAAGCAGCAACCTGGTGGTGCGCAGCCATCCCGAGTTCGCCGGGGCGCTGGTGGTGGATGCGATCATCTACAACCGCGCCGCGTTCTCGCAACCGTTCCCGTTGCTGGAACTGCGGTTTGCCGACCTCAACGGACAGCTGATCGCCAGCCGTCGCTTCAAACCCAGCGAATACCTGGACGGCGAGTTGGCCGGCAAGGCCGAGATGCCGCCGCAGACGCCCATCCACATTGCCCTGGACATCCTCGATCCAGGCCCTGCTGCCGTCAACTACAGCCTGAGTTTCCGCTCGCCCGAATAGCCCGATGTTCTGCCGGACGGGTGGATGCCGCCCATCCAAACCTGTCCGCGCGGGCAGATAACTGTTCAGATTTTATCCAAATCGATCTTTAACCCGTCATCGAGAGCGGGTATTATGCCAACCCTTTTTCGCACTCTCATGATCCGGCCCCACAACAGGGAAGTCCTATGTCGGCGGTACGCATCGGCCCATACACCTTGAACAACTCGCTGATTCTGGCGCCTATGGCCGGGGTCACCGACCAGCCCTTTCGTCAGTTGTGCAAGCGCCTGGGCGCAGGCCTGGTGGTGTCGGAGATGGTCACCAGCGACATGAGCCTGTGGAACAGCCGCAAGTCCCGTCTGCGCATGGTTCACGAAGGCGATCCCGAGCCACGCTCGGTGCAGATCGCCGGAGGGGACGCGCAGATGCTGGCCGAGGCGGCACGGGCCAACGTCGAGGCGGGTGCGCAGATCATCGACATCAACATGGGCTGTCCGGCGAAAAAGGTGTGCAACAAGGCAGCGGGGTCTGCCTTGCTCAAGGATGAAGCGCTGGTGGCGCAGATTCTCGAGGCGGTGGTGGGGGCCGTGGATGTGCCGGTCACCCTGAAGATTCGTACCGGCTGGGACCGTTCCAACCGCAATGGCATCAGCGTTGCAAAGATTGCCGAGCAATCGGGCATCGCCGCGTTGGCGGTCCACGGTCGCACACGCGCCGACCTCTACACCGGCGAAGCCGAGTACGACACCATCGCCGCGATCAAGCAGGCGGTGTCGATCCCGGTCTTTGCCAACGGCGACATCGATTCACCGCAAAAAGCCCGGCAGGTATTGCAGGCGACCGGTGCCGACGGCCTGCTGATAGGCCGCGCCGCGCAGGGTCGGCCCTGGATCTTCCGGGAGATCGAGCATTACCTGCGTACCGGTGAACTGCTGCCGGCACCGCAGTTGAGTGAAGTGGAAAGCATTCTGCTGGAACATCTGCAGGCCCTGCACGCCTTCTACGGCGATGTGATGGGCGTGCGCATCGCCCGCAAGCATGTTGGCTGGTACCTGTGCACACAGCCCGGCGGGCGTGAATTTCGCAGCCATTTCAATGGGCTGCAAGAGACGCAAGAGCAATGCGCCAACGTTCGCGAGTTTTTCGGCGAACGCTATAGAAGCCTTGGTGAAAGGGACGCGAAAGAGGTGGCCGCATGACGATGATGAGCGAGACTTTAGTGAGTGGAACAACGCCTGTGAGCGACAACGTAAACCTCAAGCAGCATCTGAACACGCCGAGCGAAGAGGGTCAGACCCTGCGCGGTAGTGTCGAGAAGGCGTTGCACAACTATTTTGCCCACCTCGAAGGCGCCTCCGTCACGGACGTGTACAACCTGGTGCTGTCCGAAGTCGAAGCTCCCCTGCTGGAAAGCGTCATGAACTACGTCAAGGGCAACCAGACCAAGGCCAGTGAGATGCTGGGCCTGAATCGCGGCACCCTGCGCAAGAAACTCAAGCAATACGACCTGCTGTAACCGAAGCATTCAAACCAGAAAAGGCGACCCAGCGGTTCGCCTTTTTTGTTGACTTCTACGCTTTGAAGATGGAAATCGTGATGACCGACCAGACCACCCGCCTGCCGATCCGCCGCGCCTTGATCAGCGTTTCCGACAAGACCGGGATCGTTGAATTCGCCCGCGAACTGGAAGCCCTTGGCGTCGAGATCCTGTCCACCGGCGGTACCTTCAAGCTGCTGCGCGACAACGCCGTGGCCGCTGTGGAAGTGGCCGACTACACCGGCTTCGCCGAGATGATGGACGGCCGCGTGAAAACCCTGCATCCGAAGATCCATGGCGGCATCCTCGGCCGCCGCGGTACCGACGACGCCATCATGGCCGAGCACGGCATCAAGCCGATCGACCTGGTGGCGGTCAACCTGTACCCATTCCAGGCCACGATTTCCAAGCCCGGCTGCGACCTGCCGACGGCCATCGAGAACATCGACATCGGCGGGCCGACCATGGTCCGCTCGGCGGCGAAGAACCACAAGGACGTGGCCATCGTGGTCAACGCCGGTGACTACGCGCAGGTGTTGGAAAGCCTGAAAGCCGGCGGCCTGACCTACGCGCAGCGCTTCGACCTGATGCTCAAGGCCTTCGAGCACACCGCTGCGTACGACGGCATGATCGCCAATTACATGGGCACCATCGACCAGGCCGGCGACACCCTGAGCACCGAAGGCCGCGGCGAATTCCCGCGCACCTTCAACAGCCAGTTCGTCAAGGCACAGGAGATGCGCTACGGCGAGAACCCACACCAGAAGGCAGCCTTCTACGTCGAGGCGCAGCCGGCCGAAGTAGGTATCGCTACGGCGACCCAGCTGCAGGGAAAGGAACTGTCCTACAACAATGTGGCCGATACCGACGCCGCGCTGGAATGCGTGAAGAGCTTCGTCAAGCCAGCCTGTGTGATCGTCAAGCACGCCAACCCGTGCGGCGTGGCCGTGTGCCCGGACGCCGAGGGTGGCATTCGCCAGGCCTACGAACTGGCGTACGCCACCGATACCGAATCGGCTTTCGGCGGCATCATCGCCTTCAACCGCGAGCTGGATGCGGCCACTGCCCAGGCCATCGTCGAGCGTCAGTTCGTCGAAGTGATCATTGCCCCCAGCGTCAGCGAAGAGGCTCGCGCCATCGTCGCGGCCAAGGCCAATGTCCGTCTGCTGGCCTGTGGACAGTGGTCGGCCGAGCGCGCCGAGGCCTGGGACTACAAGCGGGTGAACGGCGGGTTGTTGGTGCAGAGCCGCGACGTCGGCATGATCGGCGCCGACGACCTCAAGGTGGTGACTCGCCGGGCACCGAGCGAGCAGGAAATCCATGACCTGATCTTTGCCTGGAAAGTGGCCAAGTACGTCAAGTCCAACGCCATCGTGTACGCGAAGAATCGCCAGACCATCGGCGTCGGTGCCGGCCAGATGAGCCGGGTCAACTCGGCGCGCATCGCCGCGATCAAGGCTGAACACGCCGGGTTGCAGGTGCAGGGCTCGGTCATGGCCTCGGATGCGTTCTTTCCGTTCCGCGATGGCCTGGACAACGCGGCCAAGGTGGGCATCACCGCGGTGATCCAGCCCGGTGGTTCGATGCGTGATGCCGAGGTGATTGCGGCGGCCGATGAAGCCGGGATTGCGATGGTTTTCACCGGCATGCGCCACTTCCGCCACTAACTTGGCGACGGCCGCATTGAAGCGGGTATCTGCCGCGTTGGAACCGGTGTCGCCGATGCTCATTGCCAATAGGCAACTGCGCTCAGCGCCACCGGTTCCGCCTTGCATCTACCCACTCCACTGCGACCTCCTGCAGTGATGTTCCAGGGGTACGCCACCCCTGTAGCAGCGGCGCGAGCCGCGTCAGGCCGTTACGCGATATACCGCGAACACCCTTAGAATTCCGCTTTACCGAGGTTTTGAACCATGAACGTATTGATCATTGGCAGCGGCGGGCGTGAACATGCGCTGGCCTGGAAAGTCGCCCAGGACCCGCGGGTCGAGAAAGTCTTCGTGGCGCCGGGCAACGCAGGCACCGCTATCGAAGCCAAGTGCGAGAACGTCGCTATCGACGTGCTGGCATTGGAGCAGTTGGCCGACTTCGCCGAACAGAACGTGTCCCTGACCATCGTCGGCCCGGAAGTGCCGCTGGTGGCCGGCGTGGTCGACCTGTTCCGCTCGCGCAACCTGGACTGCTTCGGGCCGACCGCAGGCGCGGCCCAGCTCGAAGGGTCGAAGGCGTTCACCAAGGATTTCCTGGCGCGGCACAAGATTCCCACCGCCGATTACCAGAACTTCACCGAGATCGAGCCGGCTCTGGCCTATCTACGTGAAAAAGGCGCGCCGATCGTGATCAAGGCCGATGGCCTGGCTGCCGGCAAGGGCGTGATCGTCGCCATGACGCTGCAGGAAGCAGAGGACGCGGTGCGCGACATGCTCGCTGGTAACGCCTTCGGCGACGCCGGTTCGCGGGTGGTCATCGAAGAGTTCCTCGATGGCGAGGAAGCCAGCTTCATCGTCATGGTCGACGGCAAGAACGTGCTGCCCATGGCCACCAGCCAGGACCACAAGCGTGTCGGCGACGGCGACAGCGGCCCGAACACCGGCGGCATGGGTGCCTACTCCCCTGCCCCGGTGGTGACCGCTGAGGTGCATCAGCGGGTCATGGACCAGGTGATCTGGCCGACCGTTCGCGGCATGGCCGACGAAGGCAATGTCTACACCGGCTTCCTCTATGCCGGTCTGATGATCGACAAGGCCGGCAATCCCAAGGTCATCGAGTTCAACTGCCGGTTCGGCGATCCGGAAACCCAGCCGGTCATGCTGCGTCTGCAGTCGAGCCTGATTCTGCTGATCGAAGCGGCCTTCGCCCAGGCGCTGGACAAGATCGAAGCCCAGTGGGACCCACGTCCGAGTGTCGGCATCGTGCTGGCGGCCGGCGGATACCCCGGCGACTACGCTAAGGGTGATGTCATCGGTGGCCTGGATGCAGCGGCCGCCGAGTCCGGCAAGGTGTTCCATGCCGGTACCGCGCTCAAGGACGGCCAGGTGGTGACGGCAGGCGGCCGTGTGCTGTGTGCCACGGCGCTGGGTGACAGCGTCGGCGCCGCGCAGCGCCAGGCCTATGCATTGGCCGCAAAGGTCGATTGGTCGGGTTGCTTCTATCGTCACGACATCGGCTACCGGGCCATCGCCCGTGAAAACGGCGAATAAGCAGCAGGTACGCGCGGTAACGGTCGGGGGCTTCAAGCCCCCGACATACGTTTTACGGCGCACATGGCTATAATCAGGCATTCATCTACGAAGGGATTTCGCCTTGCGCTGGCTCAGGACTGCCATAGGATTCACCGCTGGCCTGCTGGCCCTGCTCTGTGTGCTTGGCGCCCAGGCAGAGTCGGCAGGCGGCTGGTCGATGTTGATGGACGAGGACGGCCGGCTGCAGTTGGGCGACGTGCGCTCCGAACGCTTCCAGAACCAGTTCGCCCCCGTGCAGTTGCGTCAGGTCAACGCCGCCGGGCCAGAAGGTGCGCTTTGGCTGCACTACCGTCTGCCGCCGAGCGAGCAGGAACTGTTGCTGCGTATTTTCTGCCCTGATCTGAAAGCCCTGGATTTCTATGTGCTCGATGCCGACACGCTGATCAGGCGCATCTCGTCCGACACCGACGTTAACACCGAGGCACCGCTGGCCAGCAGTGACCATTTACTGACCTTGCCGGTGAGCCAGAAACCGCTCGACGTGTACCTGCGCATCGCCTCCGAACACCAGATTCGCCCGAGCATCGTTCTGCAATCGTCTTCGGCAGCGGCCGCCGACCAGCGCGAGCCGTTGCTGTTCGGCCTGCTGCTGGGCTGCGTGGCCATGCTCATCCTGCACAACCTGATGTGCTTCGCCCATCGGCGCTCCAGCAGCAGCCTGTGGCTGGCCTGTTCCCAGGCCTGCCTGCTGGCCTCGGCGCTGATCCTGTTCAATTTCACCGGCCCCTGGGTTTCGCTATGGCCGGCAGCCCGCACTCCGGCTGCCTACAGCGCGCTGCTGCTGGCGTCGATGACCGGGCTGATGTTCTGCCTGCGTTTCTTCGCGGTGCGCGGACACCAACGCTCCAATCGCATCATCAAGGCCGAGGTCGCCCTGATCGCCCTGTGTGGGCTGCTGCTGCTGTTCATCGACGGCCTGCCGTTCAACTTCTTCGCCTATGGCCTGCTGGCCCTGACCAGCCTGACCATGCTGGTGATCGGCGTCTGGCACTGGCTGCAGGGCTATCGGCCGGCCCGCACCTTCTGCCTGGGCCTGCTAGTGTGCAACCTGGGCTGCCTGGTGGTCTTGCCAGCGCTGCTGGGCCTGACCCGTACCCCCTCGCAGTGGCTAATCTTCACCCTGCTCGGGTTTGCCATGGTGGGCGGGGTGATCCTCAATACCGCCCTGACCCAGCGCCTGCGCAGCATCAGCGAAGATCGCTTCAGTGCCAGCCGGCAACTGGCGGCCAGCACCGCCGAGATCAACGCCAAGGCCGAATTTCTGGCCAAGCTCAGCCACGAGATACGCACGCCCATGAACGGTGTGCTGGGCATGACCGAGCTGTTGCTGGGCACGCCGCTGTCGGTCAAGCAGCGCGATTACGTGCAGACCATCCACAGTGCCGGCAACGAGTTGCTCGGGTTGATCAACGAGATACTGGATATCTCCAAGATCGAATCCGGGCAGATCGAGCTGGACGACGTGCAGTTCGATCTGCACGCATTGATCGAAGACTGCCTGAACATCTTTCGCGCCAAGGCCGAGCAGCAGAACATCGAGCTGATCAGCTTCACCCAGCCGCAGGTGCCGCGGGTCATCAGTGGTGACCCGACGCGCTTGCGCCAGGCGCTGCTGAGCCTGTTGGACAACGCGCTGAAGAAGACCGACCAGGGCGAGATCCTGCTGGTAGTAGCGCTTGACCAGCGCAGCGCCACCCCGCGCCTGCGCATCGCCGTGCAGGACAGCGGCGAGCCAATGCCGGGTGCCGAACGCGAAGCGCTGCTGCACACCGAATTGCGCAGCACCAACCTGCTCGACGGCAACCGCCTGAGTGGGCACCTGGGGCTGGTGATCGCGCGGCAACTGGTGCTGTTGATGAAGGGCGATTTCGGCATCAAGAGCGGCAGCGAGCACGGCAGTACCTTGTGGCTGACCCTGCCGCTGGATCCGCTGCGCCTGGAGCAGCCGTCTTCGGATCTGGACCTGCCACTCAAGAACGCGCGGGTGCTGGTGGTCGACGACAACGAAACCTGTCGCAAGGTGCTGGTGCAACAGTGCAGCGCCTGGGGCCTGAATGTCAGTTCCGTGCCATCGGGCAAGGAGGCCCTGGCCCTGCTGCGGACCAAGGCGCACCTGCGGGACTATTTCGACGTGGTGCTACTGGACCAGAACATGCCCGGCATGACCGGCATGCAGCTGGCTGCGAAGATCAAGGAAGATCCGAGCCTGAACCACGACATTCTGCTGATCATGCTCACCGGCATCAGCAACGCGCCGAGCAAGATCGTCGCGCGCAATGCCGGGATCAAGCGCATCCTGGCCAAGCCAGTGGCCGGCTATACCCTCAAGACCACGCTGGCCGACGAGCTCAGCCATCGTGGCGACATCGAGGCACCGCCGCCCGCCGCCGCGCACCTGGCACCGATTGATCTGCCCAGTGACTTTCGCATCCTGGTGGCCGAGGACAACAACATTTCCACCAAGGTGATCCGTGGAATGCTCGGTAAGCTCAACCTGCATCCGGACACCGCCAGCAACGGCGAAGAAGCCCTGCGGGCGATGAAGGCGCAGCGTTACGACCTGGTGCTGATGGACTGTGAGATGCCGATCCTCGATGGTTTTTCCGCGACCCGGCAGCTGCGCGCGTGGGAGATGGGCAACCAGCGCGTGCGCACGCCGGTGGTGGCGCTGACCGCGCATATCCTCAGCGAGCATAAGGAGCAGGCACGCCAGGCCGGCATGGACGGGCACATGGCCAAGCCGATCGAAATGTCGCAGCTGCGTGAGTTGGTCGAGCATTGGGCGGCGCAGCGCGAGGCCATCGTGCCGCCTTTGAAAACCCTCTGACCCCGCACAGGCCCCTGTAGCAGCGGCGCGAGCCGCGTCGGCGTTACACGCGGTGTGTCAGGAAATACGCGGTGTGGCCGGACGCGGCTCGCGCCGCTGCTACAGGAGCTGTCATTCGGCGGCGGTGCGCGGGCGGCTACAGGGTCAGGGTTTGCTGCCGTACCAGCGTGGGGTGTAGACCCAGGTGCCGCCTGCGGCCTTGGCGAAGGTGCAGGTGGTGGAGGACCCCACCAGCACCATGGTGCGCATGTCCACCTGTTCGGGGGTCAGCTCGCCCAGGGTGATGACCCGCAGGGACTGGCCAGGCCGACCGATGTCTCGGCCAAGGACCACGGGAGTGGCGGGCGCACGGTGCTGGCGGACGATCTCCAGCGCCTTGCCCAGCTGCCAGGGCCGCGAGCGGGAAATCGGGTTGTAGAACGCCAGGGCCAGGTCAGCCTGGCAGGCCAGGTCCAGGCGCTGCTCGATGATGGCCCACGGCTTGAGGTTGTCGGACAGCGACAGCACACAGAAATCGTGGCCCAAGGGCGCGCCGGCTTGAGCGGCGGTGGCCAAAGAGGCCGACACGCCTGGCAGCATTTCCAGCTCTACCGCGTGCCAGCTTGGCTCGGTGGATTCGTGGAGCGCTTCCAGCACCGCCGCCGCCATGGCGAACACGCCAGGGTCGCCGGACGACACCACCACCACCGAACGGCCCTGAGCGGCCAACTCGAAGGCATGCCGGGCGCGCTGCATTTCTTCGCGGTTGTCGGTGCAGTGCAGCACCTGGTCGGGGCGAAACGGGCCGGCCATGCGCACGTAGGTCTCATAGCCCAGTACATCGTTGGCCCGCGCCAGCTCCGCCTTGACCGCCGGAACCATGAGGTCGGCAGCGCCAGGCCCTAGGCCGATCACGGCCAGACGTCCGCGCGGCCGGCCGATGCCGGGCAGATCCAGCGGCTGATCGGCCACGGCGATCGCCAGGTGCTCGCCGATCGCTATAGGCGAGGACTGCGGCACTTCTTGAAGGGCCAGCTGCGCCAGCGAACCCTGCGCCGGGGCAAACCGCAGCGGTACGCCGAGCGCTACGGCGGCGTCATGCAGCGCAGCATTGGCCATGTCGTGTTCGTCCGCCAGCAGGCACGCCAGCGATGGCAGGGCAATTGCGCTGCGCTGCAGCGCGTCGCGCACGGCCTGGGCAAGCTCGGGCTGTGCCGCATTCACCGCGACCAGCACATTGCGCGGGTGGATGAGCAGTTCGTTGGCAGAGGGCTGCCGCGCATCGCTGCCAACATGGATGGTCAGCCGCGCCTGGGCATCCTCGGGCAGCCGCGCGTCGGCCAGCCAGGGCGCTGTGCCTTCGACGCGCACTTGTTCACCGGCGAGCAGATCGGAAACGAAGCGCTTGCCCAGTTCCAGATCGGCCAAGGCGTAGCCATCGGGCGGGTTGAGCAGGCAGATGCCGAAACGCAGCTCGCCACTGGTGGTGATCGCTGCGGCGACTCCCAGCCCAGCGCCGATTTCGCGAGCCAGCACGTTGACCCCGGCCAGGCCACCCAACAGCGGCACCACGGCGCTGCCATCTTCGGCCACGGCCAGCACGGGGGGCTCGGCGCCCTTCTCGAGCAGCACTGGCGTCAGGCTGCGGATGACGATGCCCGCAGCGCACAGGGCGATGATCGGTGTGTCTTGCTGGTAGAGCTGGCGCAAGGTGGCGCCGAAATCCTGGTAACTGCGGTCGACACCGGTCACGCGTTCGGCCAGGCCGTGGATCAGCGCCTGTGGATACAGTTGCTGCAGGCGCCGGGCGGTGGCCAGGGCACCGTTGCCGAGAATGACGATTGCTGGAGCGTTCATCAGCCTTGCCACCTCTCGCCTGGAACGATGATCAAGGAAAAATACGGCGACGAGGTCGGGTCGACCTCGGCCAGCGGGACGATCTTCTGGTTGGCCATGGTGGCGCGTTCGACGTATAGCGCACGCTCGGCCAGACCCAGTTCGGCCAGCACTTCGCGGACTTTGTGGAAGTTGCGGCCCAGTTTCATGATCACCGCGGCATCGGCGTCGGCCAGGCGTCGCTTGAGGTCGTCCGCCGGCAGCACGCCCGACAGCACCGACAAGCTCTGATTGCGGTACACCAACGGCGCACCCAGCACCGAGGCGCCACCGAGCATCGAGCAGACGCCGGGGATCACCTGGGCCTCATAGCGCTCGGCGAGCCGGTCGTGCAGGTACATGTAGGAGCCATAGAAGAACGGATCACCCTCGCAGATCACGGCCACGTCGCGGCCGGCATCCAAATGCGTGGCCACGTCCAGGCTGGCGGTGTCGTAGAAATCGCTGATGACCTGTTCATAGGACAGCGGCGCGGGCAGCGCTTCGGTCGTGACCGGGTAGATCAGCGGCAGCAGGGTCTGCTGGGCCTGCAAGTGACCCTCGATGATGCCGAAGGCATTGCCCTTCTTGCCCTTGGCGACGAAATACGCCACCACCGGCGCCTCGCGCAACAGGCGCAGTGCTTTTACGGTGATCAGTTCGGGATCGCCCGGGCCTACGCCCAGTCCCAGCAGACGGCCACGCGGTTGCATCACTCGACCTCCGTGGCCAGTGCATTGACCGCCGCGGCCGCCATGGCGCTGCCGCCCTTGCGGCCCTCGACGATGACGAACGGCACGCCACGGCTGTCGGCCGCCAGCATCGCCTTGGACTCGGCCGCGCCGACGAAGCCGACCGGAAAGCCCAGAATCAAGGCAGGTTTGGGCGCGCCGGCATCGATCATGTCGAGCAGGTAGAACAGCGCGGTTGGCGCGTTGCCGATGACCACTACCGAGCCGGCCAGGTGGGGCCGCCACAGTTCCAGCGCCGCCGCCGAACGGGTGTTGCCCAGGGCCTGAGCCAGGGCAGGCACGCTGTCGTCCTTGAGGGTACAGATCACCTGGTTGTTGGCCGGCAAGCGAGCGCGGGTGATGCCTTCGGCAACCATGCGCGCGTCACACAGGATGGGCGCGCCAGCCGCCAGGGCATCGCGCCCGGCCTTGCCGGCGCCGGGCGAGAAGCGCAGGTCCTGGACGACATCGACCATGCCACAGGCATGAATCACCCGCACGGCGAGTTTTTCCAGGTCGGCGGGGATCTGGTCCAGCTTCGCTTCAGCACGAATGATGGCGAAGGAGTTGCGATAGATCTCCTGACCATCGCGGATGTAGTCAATCATGGGTGTCGCTCCGTGAGCGGTCGCGCAGCAGGGCAGCGGCCGCATCCAGTGAAAGGTGGCGCGCGGCCAGGGTCCCGAATCCGGGTGTTCCGGCGGCGCGCAGATACAGGTCGTAGTGGCCGGCGCTACTGGCCAGCAGGGTCGCTGGGGCGACATGGGCGGCGGCGCATGAGCGTGGGCAGCCGCTGAAGTGGACGCTCAGTGGCGCCCGATCAGGCAACAGCGCGGCCAGGCGAACGGCATCCGCCTTGGTGTCGGCCAAGCCCTTGGCACAGCCGCTGGCGCCCGTGCAGGCGATCATGGCGGCCAGTGGCTGTTGCGGACCGGTGATGAAGCCCAACTCGGCCAGGGCTTGGAGCACCGGCTCGGGATCGCATAGATCAGGCAGCAGCAGGCCTTGCCATGGGGTCATGCGCAGGGTGCCGTTGCCGTGATCGCGAGCGAGCTGGGCGGCGCCGCGCAGCATCACGGGAGTCAGCCGTCCCAAAGGGGCCAGGGTGCTGATGAAGCTCAGGCCTGGTTGGCGCTGTGGCTGGATGCCCAGTTTGAAAGCGGCCAGCGGCTTGTCCAATGGTGCGGGGTCAACAGGCAGACCCAGGGTGCTCAGGAATGCTTGGGTGGCGTCCGCGCCGGCGAGCAGATCGCGCATTCGCGTATGTTCCGGGCGCGCCCGTTCGAGGAAGCGTTGCAGCACTGCCACCACCAGCGCATGGCCCTGGGCGAAGGGCACGGCGCCCACGGCAGGGTCGCTTCCGGGACAGCCGGCCAGGCCGAACGCCCACATGCATTGCCCGTCGCGCTTGAAGGCAGACAGCCACAGGTCGTGGTGGTGGTCGAGCATCGCCAGGCGCTCGCCACCGTGCAGTTGCACGGCGAACTTGGCCGACAACGCATGAAAGCGGGACTCGGTTTCCAGGCTGTGGATGATCTGCGCGGCCAGCGGACGGGTATCGACCACCTGTTCGGGGTCGATGCCGGCACTAGGGCTGAGCATGACGTTGCGCACATCGTCGCCGGCCGCCTCCCGGGGACCCAGCCCGGCCTGCAGCAGGCAGTCGATCAGCGACTGCTGACGGTCGCCGATACCGCGAATCTGCAAGTTGGCGCGGTTGGTTGCCTCGATCGTCCCCCCGGCGTACCGCTCGGCTGCCTCGGCCACCGCATCGGCCTGCTCGGCGTGCAACTCGCCACCGGCCAGCTTGATGCGGCAGATGCCTCCGTCCAACGCCTGCACGATACGCAGCAACCCCGGACACGCCGAGGGGCGGACAACGTTCGAGGTCGTGTTCAAAGGGGCACCGGGCACACGCGAAAAACCACTGGCAAGGGTAAGGCGCGGTATTATGCCTGCTTTGGCCGAAGGCATGAAAAGTCTGCCCGTCGGAATAGTTTTGTATGAGGAATATTCATGTCGGCCTGGCTGACCCTGGTAGGTATCGGTGAAGACGGTTTTGCAGGACTGGGCAAGCAGGCGCGCCGGGCGCTGTTGAGTGCCCGGCGCATCGTCGGCAGCCCGCGCCAGCTCGAATTGCTGCCGCGCTGCATCGTCGGTACCCGGGTCGCCTGGCCCAGTCCGTTCAGCCTCGATGCCGTGCTGGCCGAGCCTGGCGATGCAGTCTGCGTGCTGGCCAGCGGTGATCCGATGCTCTATGGCGTCGGCGCCAGCCTGGCGCGGCAGATTCCGGCAGCGCAGATGCACGTGTTGCCCTCGCCGTCCTCCTACTCACTGGCGGCGGCCCGCCTGGGCTGGCCACTGCAAGACGTGGTGACCCTGTCGGTAGTCGCCCGCCCGGTGGCGGCGCTGGCCGCGCATCTGTACAGCGGCCAGCGCCTGCTGGTCTTGAGCAACGACGGCAGCAGCCCGCAGGCCGTTGCACAGTTACTGTGCGAGCGCGGCTTCGGCCCTAGCCGCATGACGGTACTCGAACACCTGGGCGGGCCCAGGGAGCGGCGCATCGATGGGGGCGCAACCGACGACTTTGCCGACATCGCCGCGCTGAACCTCATCGCCATCGACTGCCAGGCCAGCCCGGACGCCCCGCGTCTGTCCCCGCTGGCCGGCCTGCCCGACAGTGCCTTTCGCCACGATGGCCAACTGACCAAGCGCGACATCCGCGCGGTAACCCTGGCACGCCTGGCCCCCCAGCCAGACGAGCTGCTGTGGGACGTCGGCGCCGGGTGTGGCTCGATCGGCATCGAGTGGATGCGGGCCCACCCCAGTTGCCGAGCCATCGCGGTCGAGTCCGACGAAGGCCGTCAGGCCTTGATCGAACATAATCGTGACGCCCTGGGTGTGCCCGGCCTGCAACTGGTGCGCGGGCGGGCGCCGGATGCGCTTGCCGGTTTGCCCGCACCCGACGCCATCTTCATCGGCGGTGGCGTTACCCGCGAAAACGTCCTCGCCGATTGTTGGGCAGCGCTCAAACCCGGCGGTCGCCTGGTGGCCAACGCGGTCACCCTGCAGAGCGAACTGGCCCTGGTGCAATGGCGCGAGTGCCACGGTGGCGAACTGACCCGGCTGCACATTGCCCAGGCGGCCCCGCTGGGCGAGTTCGACACCTGGCGCCAGGCGTTGCCGATCACCCTGCTCGACACGGTCAAGCCCTTCGATGCGTGAAGAAACGGCGGAGCAACCGGCCCCGCTGCGCAGCGGCCTGACCACCGGCAGCTGCGCCACGGCCACCAGCCTGGCCGCCGCCCGGCTGTTGCTGGGCGGTGGTGCCAGCGATGCGGTGCATATCGTGCTGCCCAAGGGCAAGCAGGTATCGATGCGCCTGGAGTTCTGCCGATTGAATGCCGACGGCGCCGAAGCCGGCACCCTCAAGGACGGCGGCGATGACCCGGATGTGACCCACGGCGCGCTGTTGCACACCCAGGTCCGCCTGCTGGATACGCCCGGCATCCGCTTCCTGGCCGGCGACGGCGTGGGCACTGTCACCCGCCCGGGGCTGGTGTTGGGCGTCGGCGAGCCGGCCATCAACCCGGTCCCTCGGCGCATGATCAGCGAACACTTGGCCCAGTTGGCCGAAGAGCATCGCTACGGCGGCGGCTTCGAGGTCACTGTCAACGTCGAGAACGGTGCCAGCCTGGCGCTCAAGACCATGAACCCGCGGCTGGGCATCCTCGGCGGGCTGTCGATCCTGGGCACCAGCGGCATCGTTCGGCCATTTTCATGCGCAGCCTATATCGCCTCCATTCATCAAGGCATCGATGTGGCGACCACCAACGGCTACCGGCACATCGCCGCCTGCACCGGCAATGCCAGCGAGGACACCATGCGCCAGGTCTACGCGCTGCCCGAGATTGCCTTGATCGAGATGGGCGACTTCGTTGGTGCGGTGCTCAAGCACGTGCGCAAGGTGCCGCTGGACAAGCTCAGCCTGTGCGGCGGTTTCGGCAAGATCAGCAAGCTGGCAGCCGGGCACATGGACCTGCACAGTCGTCATTCGAGCATCGATCTGGTGCAGCTGGCAGGTTGGGCGAGCGACGTCGGCGCAGGGAGTGATCTGCAAGCGCGGATTCGCGAGGCCAACACCAGCCAGCAAGCCTTGGCCCTGGCCCATGCCGAGGGCGTGAGGCTGGGCGATGAAGTCTGTCGCCATGCCTGGCGGTTCGCCCGCAGCGTGGTGCAGGATCGGGTTCAGGTAGAAGTGTTCGCCATCGACCGCCAGGGCGGCATCGTCGGACAGGCGGGGGGCACTCCATGAAGCGCATCCTGCTGCTGGGTGGCGTAACCGAAGCCTTGGCGATCGCTCGGACCTTTAGCCCGGAGCACGTCTACAGCCTGGCCGGCGTGGGTCGCGTGCCCACTGACCTGCGCTGTCAGGTGCGCGTCGGCGGGTATGGCGGGGCCGAAGGGCTGGCGGCGTATATCCGCACTGAAGGTATTACGCTGCTGGTTGACGCGACTCATCCCTACGCAGCGCAGATCAGCGCCAATGCGGCGAAGGCGGCTGGCCTGGCGGGCATCGAGTGCTGGGCGTTGCGACGTCCGGCCTGGCAGCCGCAGGCCGGTGACGATTGGAGAGAGGTGGCCGACTGGGCCGAACTGGTGCAGGCACTGACGCCGTTCCGGCGACCGCTGTTAACCCTGGGTCGCGAGCCATTGCAACACTTGCAGGAGATTCCGCCGCATCAGCACTGGACCCTGCGTGCGCTGGACCCCTACCCCGGCACGGAGCGCTGCGAGGTGATCGGCGCCCGCGGCCCCTTCCGCCTCGACGACGAACGCGCCCTGTTCGCCCAGCGCAGCATCGATGTGCTGATCAGCAAGAACAGCGGCAGTGGCGCTACCGAGCCCAAGTTGCAGGTGGCGCGGGAGTTGCGGATTCCAGTGCTGGTGCTCAAGCGCCCGACCCTGCCAAAGGTGGATCGCACCTTCATGGATGCAGCAACGCTGTTGGCGCAGATGAATCAGATCGCGGTGTTTTTGTAGCAGCGGCGCAAGCCGCGTCCGGGTCGCGCGCGGTGGATCAGATTTATCACGTGTGCCGCCGACGCGGCTTGCGCCGCTGCTACAATGGCGGCTTTCGTGCCGGGGTGTCTGCGATGAAAAGGTTCTGGTGTGCTTGTGTGCTCATGCTGCTAGCTGTCGCCGCGCAGGGCGAGGTTCGTCAATACAAGGCCGGCGACCTGCTGATCGTCGAGCCCTGGGCGCAGGAACTGCCGCCCAATGCGCCCACCGTTGCGGTGTATTTCGAATTGCGCAACCGCGGACTGGACAACGACACCCTGACCAGCGTCGACACGCCAATCGCCGGTGACGCGCAACTGCACCAGCACATCAGCCAGGACGGCATGATGAAGATGCAGCAGGTTCAGGGCGTGACCATTCCGGCCAGTGGCCACGCAGTGTTCGCGCCCATGGCATTTCACGTGATGCTGCTGGACCTCAAGCTGAGCAGTCCCTTGCAGGCGGGCCAGCATTTCCCGCTGACGCTGCATTTCGCCAAGGCGGGTGATTTCGTGGTCGAGGTGCAGGTGCTCACCCAGGCGCCGGTGCAGGACGATGCCGGCGAGCACGCGCATTGACCCGATGAGCCGCCCGAGCGCCAGGCGCCCTTCTTCTCGGCCGTTTGCCCAGGCCCGCGCCAGCTGGATCAGCCTCTTCGCAGTGCTGATGATGTTCATCGGCCCGTTGATTTCCCAGTCGATGCCGATGGACCACACGCGGTCCGGCATGGCCATGGACAACGCCATGTCCGGCATGGATCACGCGGCCCATGGCGAACATCATGGCAGCGGTGCGGGCAGTGGGTCGGGCAGCGGGGAACTGCATGCCCTGATGGAGAAATGCGGTTACTGCAGCTTGTTCTTCCACTGCCCGGCGCTGCCTCAGGCGTTGGGTATCGCGGGCGCGACTTCGCAGCGTCCGCACAGTGCCTTCGTTGCCCGGCCTCGCGAGGGGCATGCGACTCAGGCCGTGTTTCCCGGTGCGCGCACGCGTGCGCCACCCTCAATGGTTTGATCGTCGAATCCGAATGACTGTGAGTTGATGCGGTGTCTGCGCAGGCCTATTCGCGGGTAGAGGACTTGCCGTCCGCCCCGCTCCCACAGGTCGGCATTGGCATCGCGCACGTCAACGTTGAACACAACGATACCGTTGGAACACCTTTCATCTATGAAAACCTCTTTCTACAACCTTGCCTGGCGTTGGCATTTCTACGCCGGGCTGTTCGTCGCGCCGTTCATGATCCTGCTGGCGCTGACCGGGATCATCTACCTGTTCAAACCGCAACTGGACCCGTGGATGTACCGCGATCTGCTGGTGGTGCCGGTGGCCGAGCAGCGCCTGAGCGCCGATGAGCTGCTGTTGCGCACGCACAATGCCTACCCGCGTGGCGTCATCGGCCAGTACCTGCCACCCAGCACTGCCGAGCGCAGCAGCCAGTTCGTGGTGCATGCCGATGGCCGCGAGCTGAATGTGTTCGTCAATCCCTACACCGGCGAACTGCTGGGTGAGCAGGATGCCAAATGGAACCTGCAAGCCGTGGCCAGGGCGCTGCACGGCGAGCTGATGGTCGGCACCGTCGGCGACCGCCTGGTGGAGCTGGCCGCTGGCTGGGGCATCGTGCTGGTGATGTCCGGCCTGTACCTGTGGTGGCCGCGCGGCACCGCAGGCAGCGGCGTGCTCTGGCCGCGCTGGCGCAGCCGCGGCCGCGCGCTGTGGCGCGATATTCATGCGGTCGTCGGTTTCTGGGGCGCGGCGTTGTTGCTGGTCATGCTGCTCAGCGGCATGACCTGGACCGGGTTCTGGGGCAAGCAGTACGCCGAAGTGTGGAACCGCTTCCCCGACGCCATGTGGAACGCCATGCCCAAGTCCGACGAGCAGGCCGGCACGCTCAACCAGGCCCACCGCCAGACCGTGCCCTGGGCCATGGAAAACACGCCCATGCCTCAGTCCTCTGGCGCACATGCCGAACACATGGGGCATGGCGGGCACATGCAGATGCCGGCGGCGCCGTTGGTCAGCCTGCAAAGCGTTGTCGACACGGCAACCCGGCTGCAGGTGGAACCTGGCTACAGCATCACCCTGCCCACCACGGCAAGCGGTGTGTTCACCGTGGCGGTATTCGCCGACGATCCGCGCAACGACGCGACGGTGCATATCGATCAGTACAGTGGGCAGGTGCTGGCCGATGTGCGCTGGGAGCATTACGGCCTGGTTGCCCGCGCGACCGAAACCGGGGTGATGCTGCATGAAGGCAAGATGTTCGGGCCGGTCAATCAGATCATCGTGCTGCTGGTGTGCCTGATGATCCTGCTCAGTTCGGTCAGCGGGCTGGTGATCTGGTGGAAACGCCGGCCCCAGGGCAAGCTCGGTGTGCCGCCGCTGCGCCATGACTTGCCGCGCTGGAGGGTGGCGGTCGGGGTGATGGTTGCAGTGGGGGTGGCGTTTCCGTTGGTGGGCGTTTCACTGCTGTTGATCTGGGCGGTGGACCAGGTGTTGGTTCGCCTGCGGCCGCCGATCGAAGCGATCTGAGTCATCCTGCTGGATCTGCGGTGCTACCGGACGCGGCTCGCGCCGCTGCTACAGGGAACCTCAGTGCCCCCCATAGCAGCGGCGCAAGCCGCGTCAGCGGTGCACACGGTCCCCGTAGCAGCGGTGCAAGCCGCGTCAGCGGTGCACACGGTCTCTGTAGCAGCGGCGCAAGCCGCGTCCAGCGGTACACCCAATCCCCGTAGCAGCGGCGCGAGCCGCGTCGGCGGGCGGCGCAGCGCGTCGTTCGGCTGGGGATGAAATCCGGCGCACCAATACCTTCCACTGAAACGCACCACCCCTCGCATCGAGCACCAACGCGGTGCGACCGATATTCGTCCAAGCCCCCCCCTCGCCCCCTATCCCGCACCTGCGCGCACTCCGGCACACCCCTTGCAAAGCTCCGCTGAGAAGTCCCCATCTGCCTCACTAAAAAAACATTCGTACATGGAGATTGCACAATGAAGCGTCGCAGCTTGATCAAGGCGTTCACCCTTTCTGCATCGATCGCTGCCATGGGTCTGTCCTGGACGATTCAGGCTGCCGAGACCATCAAGGTCGGCATCCTGCATTCGCTGTCCGGCACCATGGCGATCTCGGAGACTTCTCTGAAAGACATGGCCCTGATGACCATCGACCAAATCAACGCCAAGGGTGGCGTGAACGGCAAGATGCTCGAGGCGGTGGTAGTGGACCCGGCGTCCAACTGGCCGTTGTTCGCCGAGAAGGCACGCCAGTTGATCACCCAGGACAAGGTGGCGGTGGTGTTCGGCTGCTGGACGTCGGTGTCGCGCAAGTCGGTGCTGCCGGTCTTCGAAGAGCTCAACGGCTTGCTGTTCTACCCCGTGCAGTACGAGGGTGAAGAGATGTCGCCGAACGTCTTCTACACCGGCGCGGCGCCCAACCAGCAAGCGATCCCGGCAGTCGAATACCTGATGAGCGAAGACGGTGGCGCGGCCAAGCGCTACTTCCTGCTGGGCACCGACTACGTCTACCCGCGCACCACCAACAAGATTCTGCGCGCCTTCCTGCACTCCAAGGGCGTGGCCGACAAAGACATCGAAGAGGTCTACACCCCGTTCGGTCACTCGGACTACCAGACCATCGTCGCCAACATCAAGAAGTTCTCGGCCGGCGGCAAGACTGCGGTCATCTCCACCGTCAACGGCGACTCCAACGTGCCGTTCTACAAGGAACTGGCCAACCAGGGCCTGAAGGCCACCGACGTGCCGGTCGTGGCGTTCTCGGTCGGCGAAGAAGAACTGCGCGGCATCGACACCAAGCCGCTGGTGGGCAACCTGGCAGCGTGGAACTACTTCCAGTCGGTGGAGAACAAGGAAAACACCCAGTTCGTCGCCGACTGGAAGGCCTACGCCAAGGCCAAGAACCTGCCGAACGCCGCCACCGTGGTCACCAACGACCCGATGGAGGCGACCTACGTGGGCATCAACATGTGGGCGCAGGCCGCCAACCAGGCCAAGTCCACCGACGTGGACAAGGTGCGTGAGGCCATGGCCGGGCAGACCTTCGCCGCGCCGTCGGGCTACACCCTGACCATGGACAAGACCAACCACCACCTGCACAAGCCGGTGATGATCGGCGAGATCGAGGACAACGGTCAGTTCAACGTCGTATGGAAGACCGAAGAGCCGATCCGCGCCCAGCCGTGGAGCCCGTACATTCCGGGTAACGACAAGAAGCCGGACCACGCCGTGAAGAGCAACTGATCCAACCTGCTTTGCAGGGCCACCGTAAACGCGGGTTCTCTGTAGGAGCGGTCATCGGCCGCGAAGGGTCACCGCGGTGTGTCTGACAGACCGCAGTGCTCTTTTCGCGGCCACGGACCGCTCCTAGGGGGGACCGAGGTTTTCCGTGGGAGCGGTCATCGGCCGCGAAGGATCACCGCGGTGTGTCTGACAGACCGCAGTGCTCTTTTCGCGGCCACGGACCGCTCCCACGGGGGACCGGGGCTTTGCGTGGGAGCGGTCATTGGCCGCGAAAGGGCTTTGCGCTGCATTCATGGAAGCGCCTATCGGCCGCCATTGCCGTCAATTCAAAGGACTTGCCATGTCCCTTAGCAAATTCTTCGTCACTGCCGTCCTGCTGTTGCCCCTGCTGGCCAACGCCAACGACGCCAGTGATTTTACCGGCGCCTCGTCCGCCGAGCAGGTGCGCCTGCTCGAAGCCTGGGCGGCGCAGCCAGAGCCGGTGCGGCTCGACCTGCTCGACGCCTTGCAGGAAGGCCGGGTTGCCGCCGATGCCGAGAAAAAACCGTTCATCGAAACCAACGGCCAGATGACTCCCGCCGACGGCACCGCCGCGGCCGTGGAACCAGTGCGCAAGCTGCGCCTGAACAACCGCCTGCGCGGCCTGGTGGAAACCGCCCTTGCCAGCCACCAACTGCAGAGCGACGACGCCCAGGTTCGCCTCGCCGCTGCGCAGCAACTGCAACGCACCGCGCAGCCCAACCAGCTGGCCTTGCTCGACCGCCAAACCACTGGTGAACAGGACGAAACGGTGAAAACCGCCTTGACCCTCGCCCTGGCCAACCTGCAACTGGTCGCTGCCGAGCCCGCCGTACGCCTGGCCGCCGTGCGCCTGCTGGGCGAAACCGGTGAACCCCTGGCGCGCACCCGTCTGGAAAACCTGCTGGCGCCGGGCGTGGAAACCGACCCGGGCGTGCGCACGGCCGCCGAGACCAGCCTGGCGCAGGTGAAACGCAAGCTGCTGATCGGCGACATCCTCGGCCAGGCCTTCAGCGGCATGTCCCTGGGCTCGATCCTGCTGCTCGCCGCTTTGGGCCTGGCGATCACCTTCGGGCTGCTGGGTGTCATCAACATGGCCCACGGCGAAATGCTCATGCTCGGCGCCTATTCGACCTACGTCGTGCAGATGCTGATCCAGCGCATCGCCCCCGGCGCCATCGAGTACTACCCGTTGATCGCCCTGCCTGTGGCGTTCTTCGTCACCGCAGGCGTCGGCATGATTCTGGAACGCACAGTGATTCGCCATCTGTACGGTCGCCCACTGGAAACCCTGCTGGCGACCTGGGGCATCAGCCTGATGCTGATCCAGGCGATTCGCCTGATCTTCGGCGCGCAGAACGTGGAAGTGGCCAATCCGGCCTGGCTCTCCGGTGGCTGGCAGGTACTGCCCAACCTGGTGCTGCCGTACAACCGCATCGTCATCATCGCCTTCGCGCTGTTCGTGGTGGTACTGACCTGGCTGCTGCTGAACAAGACCCGCCTGGGCCTCAACGTGCGTGCCGTAACCCAGAACCGCAACATGGCCGCCTGCTGCGGTGTGCCCACCGGGCGCGTCGACATGCTCGCCTTCGGCCTGGGCTCGGGCATCGCCGGCCTGGGTGGCGTGGCCCTGAGCCAGATCGGCAACGTCGGCCCGGACCTGGGCCAGAGTTACATCATCGATTCGTTTCTGGTGGTGGTGCTGGGTGGCGTCGGCCAACTGGCCGGTAGCGTGTCCGCCGCGTTCGGCCTGGGCATCGCCAACAAGATCCTGGAGCCGCAGATCGGTGCGGTGCTGGGCAAGATCCTCATCCTCGCGCTGATCATTCTGTTCATCCAGAAACGTCCGCAAGGCCTCTTCGCACTGAAAGGACGGGTGATCGACTGATGAATCAGCCATTGATGCTCACTGCCGCGCAGAAAGCCGGCCCGAAAGTGACCCTCGCCATCGGCGTCGTGGTCCTGGCGATCCTCATCGCCCTGCCGCTGCTGTCGCTGCTGCCGGCCAGCAACGGTTTGCAAGTGTCGGCCTACACCCTGACCCTCGTCGGCAAGATCCTCTGCTACGCCATCGTCGCCCTGGCGCTGGACCTGGTCTGGGGCTACGCAGGTCTGCTGTCCCTGGGCCACGGCCTGTTCTTCGCGCTGGGCGGTTATGCCATGGGCATGTACCTGATGCGCGAAGCGGCCGGCGACGGCCTGCCGGCCTTCATGACGTTTCTATCGTGGACCGAACTGCCCTGGTTCTGGGTCGGTACCGAACATTTCCTCTGGGCCCTGTGCCTGGCGGTGCTGGCGCCGGGCGTGCTGGCCCTGGTGTTCGGGTTCTTCGCCTTCCGCTCGCGGATCAAGGGCGTGTACTTCTCGATCATGACCCAGGCCCTGACCTTCGCTGGCATGCTGCTGTTCTTCCGCAACGAGACCGGCTTCGGCGGCAACAACGGCTTCACCAACTTCCGCAGCATTCTGGGCTTCAGCATCACCTCGCAAGGCACGCGGGCGGTGCTGTTTCTGCTCACCGTGGCGTTGCTGGTGCTGAGCCTGTACCTGGGCTGGCGCCTGGCCCGCAGCAAGTTCGGCCGGGTGCTGACCGCGCTGCGCGACGCCGAGAATCGGCTGATGTTCTGCGGTTACGATCCACGCGGATTCAAGCTGTTCGTCTGGGTGCTCAGCGCCGTGCTCTGCGGTCTGGCCGGCGCGCTGTACGTGCCACAAGTGGGGATCATCAACCCCAGCGAGATGTCGCCGACCAACTCCATCGAAGCCGCCGTGTGGGTGGCCCTGGGCGGACGCGGCACGCTGATCGGGCCACTGTTGGGCGCCGGCATCGTCAACGGCATGAAGAGCTGGTTCACCGTGGCGTTTCCCGAATACTGGCTGTTCTTCCTTGGCGCGCTGTTCATCATCGTCACGTTGTACCTGCCCAAGGGCGTGATCGGCCTGTTGAAGAAGAGAGGTGAACAATGAGAATCACCGCAACCGGCGAGTTCATGCTCGAACCGATCCTCGACCCCAACAGCGACGCCGGCACCAGCCGCGATGCCATCGGCCTTGGCCGGGCCAGCGGACCGGGGCTGAACACCCGACACGGGACGATTCTGACCCTGGAAGACATCAGCGTCAGCTTCGACGGCTTCAAGGCGCTCAACGACCTCAACCTGTACATCGGCGTCGGTGAGCTGCGTTGCATCATCGGCCCCAACGGTGCCGGCAAGACCACCCTGATGGACGTGATCACCGGCAAGACCCGACCTACCACGGGCAAAGCCTGGTTCGGCGAAACCCTGGACCTGACCCACATGAGCGAGGTGCAGATCGCCCAGGCCGGCATCGGCCGCAAGTTCCAGAAGCCGACCGTGTTCGAAGCCTTGAGCGTGTTCGAGAACCTGGAGCTGGCGCAAAAGACCGACAAGTCGGTCTGGGCCAGCCTGCGCGCACGGCTGACCGGCGAGCAGCGCGACCGCATTGCCGAAGTGCTGGAAACCATTCGCCTGAGCGCGTCGGTCGATCGCCCGGCCGGCTTGCTGTCCCACGGCCAGAAGCAGTTTCTGGAGATCGGCATGCTGCTGGTGCAAGACCCGCAATTGCTGCTGCTCGATGAACCGGTAGCAGGCATGACCGACGCCGAAACCGAATTCACCGCCGAGTTGTTCAAGACCCTGGCCGGCAAGCATTCGCTGATGGTGGTGGAGCATGACATGGGCTTCGTCGGCTCGATTGCCGACCATGTCACCGTGCTGCATCAGGGCAGCGTGCTGGCCGAAGGTTCGCTCGAGGCGGTGCAGGCCGATGAGCGGGTGATCGAGGTTTATCTGGGGCGTTGAGGTCCATTCGCGGCCACTGACCGCTCCTACGCTCGATTATCGTAGGAGCGGTCAGTGGCCGCGAAGAAGCCCCACCCAGACACTGCAACAACAAGGACAAACCATGCTCCAAGTCGACCAGCTTCACCAATACTACGGCGGCAGTCACATCCTGCGCGGCCTGTCGTTCGATGTGAAAATAGGCGAAGTGACCTGCCTGCTCGGGCGCAATGGCGTGGGCAAGACCACCCTGCTCAAGTGCCTGATGGGCCTGATTCCGGCCAAGCAAGGCAGCGTGACTTGGGAAGGCAAGCCGATCACCGCATTCAAGCCGCATCAGCGGGTGCATGCAGGCATCGCCTACGTCCCCCAGGGCCGCGAAATCTTCGGCCGCCTCACGGTCGAGGAAAACCTGTTGATGGGGCTTTCACGCTTTCCCGGCAGCGAAGCGCGCGAAGTGCCGGCGTTCATCTACGAATTGTTTCCGGTGCTGCTGCAGATGAAACACCGCCGTGGCGGCGACCTGTCCGGCGGCCAACAGCAGCAACTGGCGATTGGTCGTGCTCTGGCGAGCCGACCACGGTTGCTGATTCTCGACGAGCCCACCGAAGGCATCCAGCCCTCGGTGATCAAGGAAATCGGCGCCGTGATCAAGCAGCTCGCCGCACGTGGCGACATGGCCATATTGCTGGTCGAGCAGTTCTACGACTTCGCCGCCGAGCTGGCCGATCAGTACCTGGTCATGTCGCGCGGTGAGATTGTCCAGCAGGGTCGCGGTGAAAACATGGAGACCGAGGGTGTACGTGGCCTGGTAACCATTTAATCTTCCGCGACCCGAACAAGAATGAAGGCCATGAATCTACCCGTCACTTCCCTGCCCTACACGCCCAGCTGGCACGCCCGGCTGGAGCTGGGCTACGCACGCTTCGGCGACAGCACGCGACCGACCCTGCGCCGCCACTTGGGCCCCTTGCGGGTGCAGAAGCATCTGTACGCCGAAGGGCCCGAGGTGTGCCAGCACATCATCGTGCATCCGCCGGGGGGCATCGCTGGCGGCGATCGGTTGGACATCAGCGCCCAGGTTCAGGCCAACGCCTGGGCGCAGTTGACCACGCCCGGCGCGGCCAAATGGTACCGCGCGCTCAGTCCGGCCTATCAAAGCACCGAGCTGCACGTGGCCGCTGGCGCTACCCTTGAATGGCTGCCCCAGGAAACCATCGTCTACAGTGCCGCCCAGGCTGAACTGGACACCCGTATCCATCTGCAGGGCGATGCCCGGCTGTTCTATTGGGACATCGTCGCCGTGGGTCGTCCGGCGGCCGCCGAGCGCTTCGACCAGGGGCATTTCCAGTCACGCCTGGAGATTCGCCGCGACGGTGAGCTGCTCTGGCACGAGCGCCAGCGCATCGTCGGCGACGACGGCCTGCTCGACTCGGCCGTGGGCCTGGGCGGCAAGCCGGTGTTCGCCACCTTGCTGGTGACCGGCGAGATCGACCCGGCTCTGCTCGAACGCTGCCGTGGCCTGACGACCCGCGTGCGCGGCGACCTGAGCCAGTTGCCGGGGCTGCTAGTGGCCCGCTGCCTGGCCGACGAGGCGCTGCATGCGCGCGACTGGCTGATCCAGCTGTGGACGCTGCTACGCCCGGCCCTGCTGGGCCGCGAAGCGCTGGCGCCACGGATCTGGAGCACCTGACTGATTCCTGCCTGCCTGGCTACCTACCAAAATTCTCAAGGAACACCCATGGACCTGACACCCCGCGAAAAAGACAAGATGCTCATCTTCACCGCCGGCCTGGTGGCCGAACGCCGTCTGGCCCGTGGCCTGAAGCTGAACTACCCGGAAGCCATGGCGCTGATCTCCGCCGCCTTGCTCGAAGGCGCCCGCGATGGCCAGACGGTCGCGCAGCTGATGCACTACGGCACCACCCTGCTCACCCGCGAACAGGTCATGGAAGGCATTCCGGAAATGATTCCGGAAATCCAGGTAGAAGCCACCTTTCCCGACGGCACCAAGCTGGTCACCGTCCATCAACCCATCGCCTGAGGCACGGCCATGATTCGAGATGCAACCGAGCGCGATCTGCCCGGGATCTGCGCGATCTACAACGATGCGGTGCTCAATACCACGGCGATCTGGAACGAGCAGCCGGTCGACCTGGCCAACCGCCAGGCCTGGTTCGAGGCCCGCAGGGCGCAGCGTTATCCGATTCTGGTCGCCGAGGAACAGGGCGAGGTCGTCGGCTATGCGTCGTTCGGTGACTGGCGCCCATTCGAAGGGTTTCGCTACAGCGTCGAGCACTCGGTGTACATCCGCAACGATCAGCGCGGCAAAGGCCTCGGCGCGCGCCTGATGCAGGTGCTCATCGAGCGTGCCCGCGAGGGCGGCAAATACGTCATGGTGGCCGCCATCGAAAGCGGCAACCAGGCATCGATTCATCTGCACGAACGCCTGGGCTTCACCACCACCGGGCAGATGCCCCAGGTCGGCATCAAGTTCGGCCGCTGGCTGGACCTGACCTTCATGCAACTGGCCCTCAACCCAGGCGCCGAGCCGCCCCAGGAGTCGGCTTGAACCGCCGTCCTTCATCACTTCGAGGAGCTCTCCCATGATTCCCGGCCAATACCAGATCCAGCCTGGCGACATCGAACTCAATGTCGGGCGGCGTACCTTGAGCCTGACCGTGGCCAACAGTGGCGATCGACCGATTCAGGTGGGGTCGCACTATCACTTTTTCGAGACCAACGATGCGCTGCACTTCGATCGCCCGGCCACGCGCGGCATGCGGCTCAACATTCCTGCCGGGACGGCGGTGCGCTTCGAACCGGGCCAGAGCCGCGAGGTGGAACTGGTGGACCTGGCCGGGCTGCGCCGCGTGTATGGCTTCGCCGGCCGCGTCATGGGTGATCTCTGAGCACGTCCCCCTCTGTAGGAGCGGTCCTTGGCCGCGAAGGAGGCAACGCGCTCTACCTGATACACCGCAGCGGGCCATTCGCGGCCGATGACCGCTCCTACAGGGGCCACACACCATTGAATTGCAGGGCACACCGATGAAGATTTCCAGAGAAGCCTACGCCGACATGTTCGGCCCCACCGTCGGTGACAAAGTCCGTTTGGCCGACACCGACCTGTGGATCGAAGTGGAGAAGGACTTCACCACCTACGGCGAAGAAGTCAAATTCGGCGGTGGCAAGGTCATCCGCGATGGCATGGGCCAGGGCCAGTTGCTGGCCGCCGACGTGGTCGACACGTTGATCACCAATGCCCTGATCATCGATCACTGGGGGATCGTCAAGGCCGACGTCGGCCTCAAGGACGGGCGCATCGCGGCCATTGGCAAGGCCGGCAACCCCGACATCCAGCCTGACGTGACCATCGCCATCGGCGCCAGCACCGAAGTGATCGCTGGCGAAGGCATGATCCTCACCGCCGGCGGCATCGACACCCACATCCACTTCATCTGCCCGCAGCAGATCGAAGAAGCACTGATGAGCGGCGTCACCACCATGATCGGCGGCGGCACCGGGCCGGCCACCGGCACCAACGCGACCACCTGCACCTCGGGCCCCTGGCACATGGCGCGCATGCTCCAGGCCGCCGATGCCTTCGCCATGAACATCGGCTTCACCGGCAAAGGCAACGCCAGCCTGCCCGAGCCGCTGATCGAGCAGGTCAAAGCCGGCGCCATCGGCCTGAAACTGCACGAGGACTGGGGCACCACGCCTGCTGCCATCGACAACTGCCTGAGCGTGGCCGACCAGTACGACGTGCAGGTGGCCATCCACACCGACACCCTCAACGAGTCGGGCTTCGTCGAGACCACCCTGGCCGCCTTCAAGGGCCGCACCATCCACACCTATCACACCGAGGGCGCCGGCGGCGGTCACGCCCCGGACATCATCAAGGCCTGCGGCTTCGCCAACGTGCTGCCCAGTTCGACCAACCCGACTCGCCCGTTCACCCGCAACACCATCGACGAGCACCTGGACATGCTCATGGTCTGTCATCACCTGGACCCCAGCATCGCCGAAGACGTCGCCTTCGCCGAGAGCCGCATCCGCCGCGAGACCATCGCCGCCGAAGACATCCTCCACGACCTCGGCGCATTCTCCATGATCAGCTCCGACAGCCAGGCCATGGGCCGGGTCGGCGAAGTGATCACGCGCACCTGGCAAACTGCCGACAAGATGAAGAAACAACGCGGCCCGCTGCCAGAGGACGCCGCAGGCAACGATAATTTCCGCGCCAAGCGCTACATCGCCAAATACACCATCAACCCGGCCATCACCCACGGCATCAGCCATGAAGTCGGTTCGGTCGAGGTGGGCAAATGGGCGGACCTGGTGCTCTGGCGCCCCGCCTTCTTCGGCGTCAAGCCGACCCTGATCCTCAAGGGCGGTGCCATTGCCGCCAGCCTCATGGGCGATGCCAATGCCTCGATCCCGACCCCGCAACCGGTCCACTACCGGCCGATGTTTGCCAGCTTCGCAGGCTCGCGCCACGCCACCAGCCTGACCTTCATCAGCCAGGCGGCACTGGACGCCGGGGTGCCCGAGCAGTTGGGCCTGAAAAAACAGATCGCGGTGGTCAAAGGCTGCCGCTCGGTGCAAAAGACCGACCTGATCCACAACGGCTACCTGCCCGACATCGACGTCGACCCACAGACCTATCAGGTCAAGGCCGATGGCGTGTTGCTGTGGTGCGAGCCGGCCGAGGTGCTGCCCATGGCGCAGCGCTATTTTCTATTTTGAAAAGAGCGGATTTGAAAGGACTTCTCTGACAGGACCGCCCTGCCCCAACCGCGCCTAACTATGTAACCCGCTGATTCATGGCGGATTCCCTAAGGTGTAGCTCCCATCGATACAGGAGCTGCACCATGCCCGTCACCACTGCGCTATCCGCTGAAAACGTCAGCGCCATCGCCGACCGTTACTACGAGAACTTCCCCGACCTGCGCGAGTGCGCACGGGATTGGGGTATCAAGCTGCTCAAGTTCCATACCGACCTCGATCTGGATCCGGACAAGGTCTACTGGCACGACTTCGACAATGCCCAGAACAACCCGCGGGCCCACACCGGCCAGCAGCACATGGGCAGGCCCAAGCAGACGCTGACCGTCACCGAGCTGGTGCTGCGCCGATTCAAGACGTTCTACCAGGTGAACTTCGACCTGCTCGATCAGATGTCCGGGTTCTATACCGTGCAGCAGGCCGACATCTACAACGAGACCAACGAAGTGCCGCTGGCTCCTTCGTGGATCATGCGGGAATTCTGGGCCACGGATTTCTCGGCCCACTATCAGAAGCGCCTGGGTATTTTTCTGCGCGACTATGCCGATGACGGCCGCGTGCTGATCAAGATCCTGTTCTTCAGCTTTGTCTGGAATGCCTACAACTCCGGCGCGCTGAACGCCAAGGAACTGATCCTGGTGTTCGATGCATTCGTCGGACCGGTCGCAGGCCCGCCTACCCTGGAAGACCTGAAGAAACTGCACAAGAGCCGCACCTTGACCACGGTCAAGAGCTTCACGCTCGGCGACCTGACTTCGTTCGACATACTGCGCATTACCACTGGTGAGGGCCCGGAAATCCTCTACATGCCGGCCGGTTGGTTCAGAACCTTCCACAGTGAACAGCACCTGTACGAATGGGTCGCCGAGACAGCCGCACAGGAGCAGCAGCGCGAACGACTCATCGCCCATTTCGATACCCCCGGGGAGTCGAGCGTACCGCCGCGCACGCTGTTGCTGGCGACACTGGAACGCATCCGCACCACGCCTTGGCAAGCGGGGCAGCGCCTGCTCAACGGTGCTGCCGTGACCATCGAAAAGGATGCTTTCAGCTTCCTCTTCGACTCAGTGCGCAACCGTCTCAAGCTCGATGCCAAACAACTGTTGAGCAGCAATCACGAGCTGCGCAAGGAATTGTTCCTGGTCGACCTGGAAGCCTTCATGCGCATCGTCACGCCCCTGGCACCGGCCGACTCGGTGGTAGCGCTGGTGGCGGTGGCGGCCGGCTCGGTTGCCTTCGGCGCCCACCTGGCCAGAGCTGTGCGTGGTTCCACGCCACGTGAGCGGCAAAGTGCATTCAGGGCGGCAATCCTGGACGCGCTGAATATCCTTCTGGACATGCCGTTGCTGCGCGGGGTGAGTAACGAGACCGTGGTACACCTCGGCAACTTCGAAGAACTGGGGGCAGCCCTGGATCTGGAGGCCGGGAATCTGGCGCAGATCGACCGCGTCGTGCCAGGCAACTCGCAGCTCGATGCCATTGCACTCGACGAGAATCTGTCCGACTTGCCGGAAGGGACAGGTATCTACCAGGGCGTGTTCACCAACCCCGAGGGCGACCATTACATTCGCCTCGACGGCAAGGTCTTCCAGGTCACCTACATCGAGGCGCTGGAACGCTGGGTGATCGTCGATCCCGTTGCGCCGCTGCAGATCCAGGGCAGTTTTCCGGTGCAGCGAGACTGGAAGGGCCGCTGGGAGCTGTTCACGTTGACCGCGCCCGGCAGCCCCACCGTCAGCACCGATACCCTGGCCGCCTTCGATACGGCACCGGGGTTTCGCGACATCACCGCAATGCTGATCAAGCCGGGTGCGCATCAACTGATGACCGGCCCCATCGACAGCGTCCTGCGCACCGCGCGTTCGCAGTTGATCGAGCTGCGTACGGCCCTGGGTGCCAAGGCCGAAGCGTTCTTCCTCAGCTCCGTCCCACAGCGCAGTCCGCGCCTGCCGGCCTTGAGCAGCACCATGACGCCCAAGGAGTTTTTCACTCAGGTGTATGCCAGCAACACCGGGCTGGTGGTCAACGAAGCCAGGAATGCCGTCGGCAGCTGCCAGCTGTTGATCAAGTACATGTCCACGCTCAAGGCCCAACAGGTCAAGACGCTGTACGTCCAGGGGCTGCTCAAGGACCTGCACCAGGACCTGCTCGATCAGTTTCAGAAGACGGGCATACTGGGCCGCGACCTGGAAAAGACGCTGCGCGACCTGCACAACCGAGGCACCCGCCTGGACGGTGGCCGCTACACCCTGCGCCAGGTACTGGTAGAAGCGCGGCGCCAGGGCATCAACGTCCGAGCGCTGGATTGCGCTGCCAGCCTGTCCAGCGACGGCTTGAGCAATTCCTCCCCGCACCTGCAACAACGCCTGCGTGTCTACTATGCCTACAAGCGCATCGAAGCGTTGCAGAGCCTGAAACCCGATGAAAAATGGCTGGCACTGACCGACCAGACCCTGGCCAACCACTACAGCCGCACTCCCGGGCTGGCGGGTCTGACCGGCACGCCCAGCCTGCGGGTCAAGTTGGTGGACAGCGATCAGCCGTTACGTTTCGGCATCGATACCGGTGAGGTGCTGGCCCCGGACCTGATACCGGTTCGGGGCGATATCAGCCTGAAGATGCCAGCGTCCAGCAAGAATACTGGCACCAATGTCTAGCGGTGGCAGTGTCTAGAAGTAGCAGGGTCTAGCGGTATCGGGGCCTGGCGGTATCAGCGCCCCCAGTTCTGACGCGGGTCGAATTCGGCGTGCTTGGCCAGGGTTTCCCAGGCCTGCCGAGTGGCCTCGTCGGCCGCTGGCGGCATCACCACCTTGAGCTGGGCGAACGCGTCGCCTCGTCCGCCCTGCTTGTTCTTCAGGCCCATGCCCTTGACGCGCAGACGCTGGCCGTTCTGGCTGTCCGGACGGATCGTCAGGTTGATCCGGCCGGTCAGCGTGGGCACGGCAACCTTGGTGCCCAACGCCACTTCCCAAGGGGCCAATGGCACCTGAATGATCAAGTCGTGACCGTCCACCTCGAACAGCGGATGCGCGGCCAGGCGCAACGTCAGGAACAGATCGCCGCTGGCGCCACCCGCCACGCCAGGTGCGCCCTGGCCCTTGAGGCGGATACGCTCGCCATCGACGACCCCGTTGGGAATCTTCACGTTGAGGTTCTTGACCACATCGGTCAGACGCTGGCCACCGGCGTTGTACTGCGGCACCTTGAAACTGATTTTCTTCGATTCGTCGGCCAGCGTTTCCTCGAGCGACACCGCCAGCTCCATTTCCACGTCCTGGCCTTTGCGCGCAGCACTGCGCTGACCGCCGCGACCGAACGGGCTCTCGCCTGGCCCACCGCGACCACCGCCATTGCCGAAGATGGTGCTGAAGAAGTCGGAGAAGTCGCCGGCGCTTTCATCGTGAAAACCACCGCCGCCACGCCCCTGCCAACCCGGCGGCCCCTGGAAGGGCCGGCCATGCTGGCCGTATTTGCGCAGCTCGTCATACTCGGCGCGCTTGTCGGCATTGCTCAGCGCTTCGTAGGCCTCGCTGGCCTCCTTGAACTTGTCCTCGGCGTCCTTTTCCTTGCTGACGTCAGGGTGATATTTACGCGCAAGCTTGCGGTAGGCGGTCTTGATCGCCTTCTCGTCCGCCGTCGGCTCGACGCCCAGAATCTTGTAGTAGTCTTTGAAATCCATCTAAGCATCACCATCAATGAGCGAATGCGCGCCGCCCGCGCCTACTGGTCGGACTCGGCAACGCATGGGAAGTTTATCGGCTGCAGGCCACTGGATGTGAACAGTGAGTTGTACAGCACGGTCGATGGCTAGAAGGTTGGGGCCGCCGGCGCACTTTCAAGACAGCCGCGGCGCTTGATTCTGTACGCAACTGGCATACACTGCGCGGCCGTTTTTTGAACAGACTGCCTTGCCATGAAAAACGCATCCCCGGCCCGCGCCTGCGGCATCGACTTCGGCACCTCCAACTCCACTGTCGGCTGGCACCGCCCGGGCAGCGAGACGTTGATTGCGCTGGAAGACGGCAAGATTACCCTGCCTTCGGTGATCTTCTTCAACTTCGAAGAGCGTCGCCCCGTGTACGGCCGCCTGGCCCTGCACGAATACCTGGAAGGCTACGAAGGCCGTCTGATGCGCTCGCTCAAGAGCCTGCTGGGCTCCAAGCTGATCAAGCACGACACCAGCGTGCTGGGCACGGCGATGCCGTTCAAGGACCTGCTCGGGCTGTTCATCGGCGAGCTCAAGCAGCGTGCCGAAGCCAACGCCGGGCGCGCCTTCGACCAGGTCGTACTGGGACGCCCGGTGCATTTCGTCGACGACGACGCGGCCGCCGACCAGGAGGCCGAAGACACCTTGGCTGAGGTGGCGAAAAAAATCGGTTTCAAGGACGTGTCGTTCCAGTTCGAACCCATCGCGGCCGCCTTCGATTACGAGTCCACCATCGAGCGCGAAGAGCTGGTGCTGATCGTCGACATCGGCGGTGGTACGTCCGACTTTTCTCTGGTACGCCTGGCGCCCGAGCGGCGCGGACTGGATGACCGCTCTGAGGACATCCTGGCCACCGGTGGCGTCCACATCGGCGGGACCGACTTCGACAAGCAGCTGAGCCTGCAGGGCGTCATGCCGCTGTTCGGCTATGGCAGCCGCATGAAGAGCGGCGCCTTCATGCCGACCAGCCACCACATGAACCTGGCGACCTGGCACACCATCAACTCGGTGTACCTGCAAAAGTCGCAACTGGCCCTGGGCAGCATGCGCTACGACATCCAGGACACGGACGGCATCGACCGGCTGTTCAAGCTGATCGAAGAGAAAGCCGGGCATTGGCTGGCGATGGAGGTCGAGGAGACCAAGATCCAACTGACCGAAGCTGCCAGCCGCCTTGTCGCGCTGGATCGCATCGAGCCGGGCCTGAGCGTGGAGTTGACCCGTGCCCTGTTCGAGGCGGCCATCGATAACCTGCTGGAACGCGTGCGCGGCAGTGTCGGCGAGTTGCTGAACAAGGCGGGTGTGGGCGTGGAGCAGGTCGACACGGTGTTCTTCACCGGCGGTTCGAGCGGCATTCCGGCCCTGCGCAACAGCGTGGCGGCAATGCTGCCGAATGCGCGGCATGTTGAAGGCAACATCTTCGGCAGCATCGGCAGCGGCCTGGCCATCGAGGCGCGCAAGCGCTACGGCACGGAGTAAGGCAGGCTCGGCCTCTTCGCGGGCAGAGCCCGCTCCCACAATAAAGGCAGGGCTGGCCTTAAAGGCAGGGCTGGCCTCTTCGCGGGCAGAGCGCTCGCCGCCCGCCCCGCTCCCACAATACCTGTGGGAGCGGGCTCTGCCCGCGAAGAGGCCAGTAAGCCCTACACCAACTGAGCCTGCCTCAACTCACTCTTCAGATACGCATAGTAGATCGGTCCCGCCACCACCCCGGGCAGGCCGAACGCCGCCTCGAAGATCAGCATCGCCAGCAGCAGCTCCCACGACTTGGCACTGATCTGCCCACCGACGATCCGGGCGTTCAGGAAGTACTCGACCTTGTGGATGAGTATCAGATAACCCAGCGCCGCCATCGCCACCCAAATCGACAGCGACAGCCCGACGATGGTGATCAAGGTGTTCGAGATCAGGTTGCCGATCACTGGCAACAGCCCGAGCAGGAAGGTCAGCACGATCAGGGTCTTGGTCAGCGGCAGCTTGATCCCGCACAGTGGCAGCACCACGGCCAGGAAAATGGCGGTGAAGAAGGTGTTCAGCAGCGAGATCTTGATCTGCGCGAAAACGATGTTGCGAAAGGCCCGCACCAACAGTGACAGGCGATCGAACAGCGCCGCTGCCAGGGGCTTGCGCCGGTCAGGATCGGGGATCGCCTGCAGCGCGATGATTGCGCCCAGCACCATGCCGATCAGCAAGGTCACGAACATGTGCGCCGCATCCTTGCCGACCAGTTGCAGATCACTCAAGTGCTTGCTCAGCCAGCCACTGATGGCCACCCGAAATTCGGCAGCGCTGGCTGGCAGGTAGGCATCGATAAAAGGCGGCAGTTGGCCGCGCGCCCGATCGACCACACCCATGAACTTGTTCAGCGAAGCGCCTGGGTTTTCCGCTTCGTGCAGAACGAAGCTGATGACGCCTGCGAACAGCAGCGCCAGGCTACTGACCACCAGGGTGCCCAACAGCGCCACTGCCACCCAGCGCGCACGCCGCCCGGCAATCAGTCGTTCCAGTTGCGGCGTCAGCATGTTCACCAGTTCGAAGACCAGCAGGCCGGCCAGCAGGCTGGGCAGCAAGCGCATCGGCAAGACCAGCAGGAGGCCGCCGAACACCAGAATCCAGCTGGCGATCAGCACTTGACGCGAAGAGAACATGGGCATAAAGCCTCAGAAGCGAGCGATTCGAAAGGACAGGCAGTCTGCCAGCGTTGCGAGCGAAGGGCCAGTAGGCGAACACATGCCGACCCACGGGGAAATTGCGTCATTTGTTTTCCGGCGCAGACCACTTGTGCAGGGTCTGGCCAACACGGGAACGGGCAAAAAATTTCAGAACTAACGCCCTGCCACGGCGCTCCAAAGCTGCACGGGGCCACTCACGGCCCATCGAAGGAGCGACTCCCCATGTACAAGCAATCCTTGGCAGCACTGTGCGTCATCGCCTCGCTGGCCGGCTGTTCGTCGAACACCACCGTGCAGAACCCGGTGGACTTCGTGACCTACCGCGACGCGCCTCTGGTCAAGCAGGTCGAGAAAGGCATGACCATGCAACAGGTCCTGGCCATTGGCGGCACGCCTTCGACCGTAGTGGCCGGCACTGCCAACTCGATGTACGGCACCTGCAACAACTACATCCTGACCCGTGAAGGCCATCAGCAGCCTTACTACGTGAGCTTCGACAGCTCGGGCCGTGTTGCTACCAAAGGCTTCATGACCTGCGAGCAGCGCAAGCTGAACGAAACCGCGCCGTAAGCCTGCTTCAGGCGGCTGACGAAAGGCCCTCCCCAGGCCATTTGTAATAAAACTTTTCGTCGCCGCCGCCACTCACATTCCTGTAGCGACATTCATGCAATGACGCATCTGCACCGATCCCGCCGGGTTCCGAATTCGGAACAACAGAGCGCGACGGCTCAAACCGTATAGCTGGAGATAGACATGCTGAATCTCGAAACTTCCCAACTGACATCCGTACAAGACCTGCGTGCCCGCGCACGTCAGAACGTCGATCAAGGCGCCGTCACTGAAGGCTACAACGCCGACCGCGAAGAGATCATCAAACTGCTCAATGGCTCGCTGGCCACAGAGCTGGTCTGCGTGTTGCGCTACAAGCGCCACTACTTCATGGCCAGTGGCCTGAAGGCCAGCATTGCGGCCGACGAATTCCTTGAGCACGCCGAGCAGGAAGCCGAACACGCCGACAAGCTGGCCGAGCGCATCGTGCAGCTGGGTGGCGAGCCGGAATTCAACCCTGACCTGCTGAGCAAGAACTCCCACGCACAATACGTGGCAGGCAACACGCTCAAGGAAATGGTCTACGAAGACCTGGTGGCGGAGCGGATCGCTATCGACAGCTACCGTGAAATCATCCAGTACATCGGCGACAAGGATCCTACCACTCGCCGCATCTTCGAAGACATCCTGGCCCAGGAAGAAGAACACGCCGACGACATGGCCGACATTTACAACGCGCTGTAATCGTCAGTCGCAGGCCCCAAGCCAGAACTCAGGTTCTGGCTTTTTTGTGCCCGGTCATTTTGCCTGGACCCCGTGGGAGCGGTACGTAGCCGCGAAAAACACGACCCGATTCAACTGACACACCGCAGCGCCCGTTTCGCGGCCGATGACCGCTCCTACAGTTGCTCCCAAAACCCGTGGGAGCGGTCCGTGGCCGCGAAAAACACGACCCGATGCAACTGACACACCGCAGCGCCCAATTCGCGGCCGATGACCGCTCCTACAGTTGCTCCCAAAACCCGTGGGAGCGGTCCGTGGCCGCGAAAAGGCCACCCGGTTCAACTGACACACCGCAGCGCCCATTTCGCGGCCGATGACCGCTCCCACAGAAACGGCTCAAGACCCCGGCACGGTCTTCGGTGCCTTGCCCGACTTCATCTGCTCGAGCAGCGGCGTACATTGGTTCGGCTCACCGCCGCTGGGAGCGACCAGTGCGAGCAACCCAGCCGCTGGCCCGATGGTAGCGCCCAAGGCAACCATGCCCGCACCGCGCAACAGCAACGGCACCGCTTGTACCCCGGCATTGGGCTTGGCGAACGGGCCGCGGACATACAAGGGCGAGCGCAGTGACAATAGGCGGAAGCCCTTGGATTCCGGCGAAATCTTCAGATCCAGCTGTTCCTGCTTGAAGTTCACGGTGCCATCGATGTAGATGATCGCGTTCTCGGTATCGAAGACGAACAGATCGGTGCTGGCCAGGCCATTCTTGATGCCCAGCGACGCGGCGGCGCAGTTGATGTCCACTTCCTTGTCGCCGAATATCTTGCCGACCAGGTAATTGCCCACGTTGAGTCCGGCAATTTCCATCAGGTCGCGGCTCACCGCGCCGTCATTGACCAGCATCTTCAGGTTGCCGTCCGCCGAACCCAACAGGGCCGCTATCGAATTGCCAGTGCCGGCAATGTCGGCATCGCCGTTGAGCTGACCGAAGCTGGTACGCATGGGTTCGAATGTGGGAAACAGTTGCTTGAGCTGGAACCCGCGCGCGGTCAATTTGGCCCGACCCTGCAACGGCGTGGTACGGCCGTTCAGCGAGATCTGGGCGTCCAACTTGCCACCCGCCACGCCAAAGCGCAGGGGCTCGAGGCGCAGATTGCCGTCGTCCAGAACCACGTGGGTATACAGGTCCGTGAACGGCAATTCCTCGCTGTGGACGATCTTGCGTCCGGTGAATTCCACATCGGCGTCCATGGCGCGCCAGCGGTCGGTCTTGAACTCCTCCACCGGCAGGACCTTGCCGGCCGGTTGCTTGCTCGCCCCACCCCGGGCCTTTTGTTCGGCATTGGAGTCGGCGCCGATCAACGGCTTGAGGTCCGCGAACAGCAGTTGGTTCGACACCAGCGCGCCGCTCAACTTGGGCCGGGGCTGACTGGCCACGAACCCCAGATCGCCATGGATGTCGCTGTTGCCGATCTTGCCGTTGAAGCCCTCGTAGCGGAACGATGCGCCACTGGGCTCGTGCAGCTTGACCAGCAAGTGCCCATCGGTTTCGTACGCAGGGGAATCGGGCAGGGTCACGCCGGTCAGTGGATACAGGTTGCCCAGGCTGCTGCCGCTCAGACGCAGGCGCAAGTCCAGGGCTCCCAGGTTGCGAGGGTCGGTCAGCGTGCCGGCAACCGCCGCCCGGGTATCGGCGATACGCACGTCGACCTGCACGGGAAACGGTCGAGACGCATCCTGCAACGCCAGCAGCCCGCCGATCTTGCCTGAGCCCGACAGCGGCAAGCCTTTGTAGCGTCCATCGACCTTGAAGCCGAATGCATAGTCCTGCGCACTGGCGCCCTGGTCGGCGACTTTCTTGGCCGCGCCGCTGCCGACGATGTCACTGAACGGGATGGGTTTGCCCAGCGGATCGATCAACACCTTGACCGAGGTCTTGAGCGTCTGGTCGTCGAACGCCACCACGCCCTTGTCGAAGCCGATGGCGCCGATGTCCATGACCCATTTGGACGGCTCGGCGTCAGGGTCCTTTTCATCGAACTGGAAAGTCCAGTTGGCACGGCCGTCGGCCAGTCGCTGCAAAGCGACATCGGGGCCGGTCAGGTCGATACGCGGGATGACCACGCGCTGGGCCAGTAGCGGCAAGGGCGAGAGGCGAAATTCGACTTTCTGCAGGCTGGCCATCTGAGGTTTCTGTGACCAGTCGGGGTTGCCCAGGGTGATGTCCTGCGCGACGAAACGCGGCCATGGCACCCAGGCACGCCAGCCACCTTCGTCCGTTTCGCGTTGCCAATGCACGGCAAGGTCACCGTTGATGGCGAAGGGACGATGCAGCGCTTCGGATACTTTTTCGTTCAGTGTGGGCTTGATTCGATTCCAATCGAAGGTGGCGATCACCACCACCAATATCACCAGCAGGACCAACAGGCTGCCCAGGGTCCAGGCGACGATTTTACGTGGGCGCGTCATTGCGGGCTCCTTGAGACTGCGTGCTCCCGCGAGCACAGGGGGTGCTACCTAACAAGGGTAGGACTGATAAACGCCTTGAGGGTTTAGTTTTTGGGTTTTTCACTCCCTGATGCGAGCCGCTTTAACAGCGGATGCGGTGCGCCCGATGCAATGCGATCAACCCGGACGCGGCTCGCGCCGCTGCTACAGGGATCGCGGTCTGCCCCGACAGCGGTTCAGGCCGACCCGCGCCCACCCCCTGTAGCAGCGGCGCGAGCCGCGTCGGCGGTGCATGCGATACGCCTGATGCAACGCGTCCAATGCAGAAGCCGTATGCGGTATTCATTATCAACGTTACCGATGGTGACGCGCGACGACAGTGCTTCGGACCTGAAAACACACCGCACTGGTGCACTGAAACCCTCGATCTAGAGGCCTCGCGACAAAACATCATTTTCGTTGATTGTTACCATTGCCTTTATGAACTTTTCTATCGAATTTCAAAGAGTAGCATTGGCTCTGTACCCAATTACTGCCCTCCCAAGGAGCGCCTACATCATGAAACGCCAATTACTGCTTTCCCTGACCCTTTCCGTCCTTGCTGCCAATGCTTTCGCCATGCCCGCCGCGGATCAAAGTGTTTCCGCCGAGCTGCGCTCCAGCGCCGCCAGCTACAGCCAGCCCTACCTGGCCGAAGATGGCTCCGATCGCACTCCACAGGGTGCCGTAGCCGAGAACGGTTCCGACCGCACTCCTCAGGCCACTTTCGCTGAAGACGGTTCGGATCGCACCCCACAAGGCACCTTCGCCGAGAACGGCTCCGACCGCACCCCTCAGGCCACTTTCGCTGAAGATGGTTCGGATCGCACCCCACAAGGCACCTTTGCCGAGAACGGCTCCGACCGCACCCCTCAGGCCACCTTCGCTGAGGACGGTTCGGATCGCACTCCACAGGGTACCTTCGCCGAGAACGGCTCGCAGCGTCTGCTGGATCGTCAAGACCAAGCCAACGCATGAGGCTGTTGCCTGATGTCTCCGACAAAGCCCGGTTTCCCCAGACCGGGCTTGCCGATCCAACCTGATCCACCCTTGCTGTAGCCTATCGCTCCGCCCTCTCGGTTCGACGCCCAGCCTGTCTATTTGCTAGAGTTCTTCGCTGCCCTTCATAGAAGCACCGTCGATGTTGCCTCGCGCCGAACAGAAACAGCAGACCCGCCTCGCCCTCCTCGAAGCCGCACGCCAATTGATGGCGGCCGGTCGAGGCTTCGGCAGTATCAGCCTGCGCGAAGTGGCCAAGGCTGCCGGCATCGTGCCTACCGGTTTCTACCGCCATTTCGACGACATGGATCAGCTCGGCCTGGCCCTGGTCAACGAAGTCGACGCCACGTTCCGCGCCACCCTGCGCCTGGTTCGTCACCATGAAATAGTGGTCGGCGGCCTCACGGCTGCGTCGGTGCGCATCTTTCTCGACGGCGTGGCCGCCAATCGCCCGCAGTTCCTGTTCCTCGCTCGCGAACAATACGGTGGTTCCCTGCCCGTGCGTCAGGCGATTGCCACGTTGCGCGCGGCCATCAGCGCGGACCTGGCCACCGACCTGGGCTCCATGCCCAAGTGGCAGCACCTGAGCAGCGCCTCGCTACAGGTCATGGCCGACCTGGTGGTCAAGGCCGTGTTCGCCACACTTCCGGAACTGATCGACCCACCTGCGGCCGATCTTCCCGCCCACCTGACGCCTGAAGCGAAAATCAGCCAACAACTGCGCTTCATCTTCATCGGCGCCAAGTACTGGAAAGGCCTGACCCAGTAGCGTCGATGGCGCACCGTGGTGCACGCGCCTTGGCGGCGCACCATTAAAGCGCACTCATCCGCCCTGAAAGCAGGCGCCCCCTTTGGATTCCCGGTTCGATCCCTGGGTTGGCAAGACACTTGCTCTGCATTGGCCATTGCCCTTCAGACGGATGCTTCCAATGCTGGTTATCCATCGCCGAATTGCACCCGCAAGCCAATGGGCGGCCGAAGTCCATCTGAACTTCGAAGCCCGCAGCAAAAGTCGCCTGCGCTGTTTCAGTGCCGAAGGTGAAGATGTAGGTCTGTTTCTGGAACGCGGCCAACCGCCGCTGCACGACGGCGAATGCCTGCAGGCCGAAGACGGCCGCGTGGTACGCGTATGCGCCCGCCCCGAGGCCTTGCTCCACGTCACCTGCAGCAACGCCTTCGAGCTGACCCGCGCCGCCTACCATCTGGGCAATCGCCACGTCGCCCTGCAAGTCGGCGACGGCTGGCTGCGCCTGCTCGATGACTATGTGCTCAAAGCCATGCTCGAACAGCTTGGCGCACAGACCCAGCCCCTGCTCGCACCCTTTCATCCCGAGCACGGTGCCTACGGCGGTGGTCACCACCATTCACGCCACGGCGAAGAAGATTTCAACTACGCGCCCAAACTGCATCAGTTCGGCGTGCGCACGTGAACAACGCCTGGGCCTTGCTGCGCCTGGCCAGCCCACAGCTGCCAATTGGCGGCTACAGCTATTCGCAGGGCCTGGAAATGGCCGTGGAAAACGGCGCGGTGAACGATGCGCAAAGCGCCCATCGCTGGATCGCCGACCAACTGCTGCTCAACCTGGCACGTTTCGAGGCGCCCCTGCTGCTGGCCCATTGCGTGGCCGCTGGCGAAGAGGACTGGGGGCAACTGCTCGAGCTGTGCGCCGAACACCGCGCCAGCCGGGAAACCCGCGAGCTGCAACTGGAAAGCCGGCAAATGGGCTATTCGCTCAAGCAACTGTTGCTGGGCCTTGCCGAACTGGACGCCCCAGCCCGCCACTACCTGGCTCAGATCGAAGAACCGCACCTGGCCCTGGGCTGGGCGCTGGCCGCACGCGCCTGGAACATCCCGGCGCAGGACGCGCTGGCCGCCTGGTTGTGGAGCTGGCTGGAAAACCAGCTGGCGGTGCTGATGAAAACCCTGCCCCTGGGCCAGCAGGCCGCCCAACGCCTCACCACACAGCTGCTGCCGACACTGCAGCAGGCGCAGCTCGCTGCCACCGACCTGGATCCCCAACACTACGGCAGCGCCGCCTTCGGCCTGTCATTGACGAGCATGGCCCATGAGCGCCAGTACAGCCGTCTGTTCCGTTCCTAGGAGAATCGCGATGAATACCCAACCCCTGCGTGTCGGTATCGGAGGCCCGGTAGGTTCCGGCAAGACCGCCCTGACCCTGGCCTTGTGCCTGGCCCTGCGCGAGCGCTACAACCTGGCGGTGGTCACCAACGATATCTACACACGCGAAGACGCCGACTTTCTGGTGCGTAACGAAGCGCTCGCCCCGGAACGCATCATCGGCGTGGAAACCGGTGGTTGCCCGCACACGGCCATCCGTGAAGATGCCTCCATCAACCTCGAAGCGGTGGACCAGCTCAATCGACGTTTTCCTGGCCTGGATCTGATTCTCGTCGAATCGGGTGGAGATAACCTGTCCGCCACCTTCAGCCCGGAGCTGTCGGACCTGACCATCTACGTGATCGATGTGTCCGCCGGCGACAAGCTGCCGCGCAAAGGCGGCCCCGGCATCTGCAAGTCCGATCTGCTGGTGATCAACAAGATCGACCTGGCGCCATTGGTAGGCGCGTCGCTGGAGATGATGGACGGCGACACCCGCCGCATGCGCGGCGAGAAGCCGTTCGTGTTCAGCAACCAGAAGACCGGCCAGGGCCTGGAGCAGATCATTGCTTTCATCGAACGCCAAGGACTGCTCGACGCCGCCTGAGCCACCGGCACCCTAGCCCTGCATTACAGTGAACATGACGATAAGGAACAGACGCGCATGAACTTCAAGACGCTTTTCACCTGTGCAGCCCTGCTGCTGACACCGGCCATGGCCTTCGCCCATCCGGGCCACGGCGACAACGGCCTGCTGGCCGGCATCGGTCACCCCCTGGGCGGCCTCGACCATCTGCTGGCGATGCTTGCCGTCGGCCTGTGGGCGGCGCAGCAGCAAGGCGCCGCGCGCTGGGCACTGCCGTGCGCGTTCGTCGGCACCATGCTCATCGGTGGTCTGCTCGGCTTTGCCGGCCTGCAATTGCCGGCGCTGGAGAGTGGTATCGCCGCCTCGGTGCTGGCGCTGGGCCTGGCCGTGGCGCTGGCCGTGCGACCTCCTCTGGCCCTGGCCGTGATCGCTACCGCAGCGTTCGCCCTGTTTCACGGCGTGGCCCACGGCCTGGAGCTGCCGGACATGTCCAGCCCGGTTGCCTATGCCGCAGGCTTCGTAGCGGCCACCGCGGCACTGCATGCCGCCGGCTATGCCGTCGTGCGGTTCCTGCCCAAGGCCGCGGCGCCGCTGGTGCGCGTGGCAGGCGCCCTGTCGGCCATGACCGGCGCATGGCTGCTGGTCGGCTGATTGCAGCATGGCCCCCCCTGCTCTGGGGGGCCGACGTTTAGGCGCCCTGCTCGACACCTGCTACCATGTCGCGCAAAACGCCTCCGATGATCCCGCCAATGCCTGACCCATCGCTGCACGCCGCCCTGGCGGCCACTCAAGCACACTTTCGCGAAATCGTACTGCCACTGTGGCAAGGCGCAGGCTTCAACACCGAACTGGGCCTGCCGTTCGAAGCGGTGAACGCCACTGGCCAGCCGTTGCCGGCGCAACGCTATCGCGCCATGGCGTGCGCTCGTCAGCTGTATGTGTTTTCCAGTCTGATCGACCAGCCCGGTGCCCGCGAACACGCCGCCACCCTGTTCCGCTCCCTGCAACGGCATTTCCATGATGCCGAGCACGGCGGCTGGTTCTACAGCATCGACGAGCGAGGTGCACCGCTGGATCGGCGCAAGGACCTGTATACCCACGCCTTCATCGTCTTCGCCTGTGCTCATTACTGGGCCAAGGTGCGCGAGCCGCTGGTGGAATCGGTGCTCAACGCCGCCCTGGAAGTGATCGCCACGCGGTTTTCCACAGGTGACGGCCTCTACGAAGCGCTGCTCGGGGAAGACTGGAGCGATCAGGGCGCAGGCCCTTTGCAGAACCCCTTGATGCACTTGGCCGAAGGCTTCCTGGCAACCGTGGCCGTGCGTGACGATAAGCCCGCCCAGGCGGCGCTGCTGGCCCTGTGCGAGGCCATGCAGGCGCGTTTCGTGGAACCCGAACACGGCATCATGCTGGAGAAGCCGCGCGGCGCTGTGGATAACTGGTTCGAACCGGGCCATCAGTTCGAGTGGCTGTTTCTCGTGCAGACCTCACCGTTACTGCAGGGCAGCGCGCTGCACCAGTCCCTGCAGCGCGCTTTCACCTACGCACAACGCACAGGCGTGCAGGACGGCGTGGTCATGGCCATGCTCAAGCTCGACGGCCAGGTGTTGGATGCCACGCAACGCATCTGGGCACAGGCCGAATACCTGCGGGCGCTGGCCCTGCAACCCGGGACCGACGTCGGCCAGCAGTTGCGGGTCCTGAGCGAGCGCTTTCTGCACCCCGCCGGCTGGCACGAGTGCCGCGATGGCCAGGGTGCGGTCAGCCGCACCGACATGCCGTCGACCACGCCTTACCACCTTCTGACCTGCTATCAAGGCCTCCAGGCACTCACCTGACGCTCGCGCCGATCACGCCTTGCCAGGACGCTCGACCGCGAAGCCGGCCCAGGATTGCGTGACCGGCATCACTTCCAGGCTGTTGATGTTGATGTGCGCAGGCTGGGTCAGAATCCAGTAGATGGTTTCGGCGATGTCCTGGGGCTGGATCGGGTTGGCGCCTGCATAGGTGGCATCGTAGCGCGCCTGGTCGCCGCCGAAACGCACCAGCGAGAATTCGCTTTCGCACATGCCGGGCTCCAGGTTGGTGACGCGCACGCCGGTACCCTGAAGATCACAGCGCAGATTCAACGAGAACTGCCCGACAAAGGCTTTGGTGCCCCCGTACACGTGGCTGCCGGGATAGGGGTAATTGCCAGCCACGGAGCCCAGGTTGACGATGGTGGCACCCTTGCCGTGGGCGATCAGGCGCGGCAGCAGCAGGCGCGTGGCGTAGATCAGGCCCTTGATGTTGGTATCGACCATGGTGTCCCAATCGTCCAGGTCGCACTTGGGCGCAGGATCGGCGCCCAGCGCCAGGCCGGCGTTGTTGACCAGGCCACTGATGGTGGCGAACTCCTCGGGCAGCCCGGCAATCGCAGCCTCCATGGCCTTGCGGTCGCGCACATCGAGCACCAGCGGGTGCACCCGCGTTTTTGCCGACAGCTCTTCGCTCAGCGCTGTCAGACGCTCTTCGCGGCGGCCAGTCAGGATCAACGACCAACCTGCTTCGGCAAAACGCCGGGCACAGGCCTCGCCGAATCCGGACGTGGCGCCAGTGATGAATACCGTTGAAGTCATGGGGGTCTCCTGAGGGTGTAGCCACGCAGCATGGGCGCCTGATGCTCAGGCCGCTCGCACCGTCGCCACTGGGGATGAGGTTTTGCAGAATGCCCGGCGAATGAAGTGTGTGCAACTGATCAATAATCGATCAGGCCCGGCAAACCCCTATGGCTACGGGCCCGCGGCGGGTTACCAGCATCTTATCCACAAGCAGTTCCACAGAGATTGTGGGCAAGTAGAACTGCGATCATCAGTTCATGGCACGCCTGAAAAGACGTCTTTAGAACTTTTTGGCTTGACCGGCCAGGGGTATTGCGTATGCAAACGCCTGGCGTAGTTAGTCATGGTCATACGACCAAAGGCGCAAGGCCAGTAAATCCGCCACTTCTCGAGGTATTTCCAAGGCTTGTTCACAGACTTATCCACAGGATGAGCAGGGGCAGTCACACGGATTGGCACGGTGGATAAAACAGTTGACAAAGGTGGCCGACGGCCCTTCCAACCATGCTGTACGCTTTTTGATCAACAGCCTGAAAGCCACGCCAGACGCGGCCTGCAAGGGAGTACCACCATGTTGTCCACAACCGGTTCCACAGCAATTGGGGACAAGCCTTCAATGTGGCAGTTCGGTGACAAACCGTGGTTTTATGTCGCACGCAGGGGCTGTGGTGAATTTGTTTTCCACAATTGTACGCGCTCATGAAAAACGCCCCTGACGGGGCGTTCGGTAACTTCAATGCCAAGCTTCAATGCCCGCCCAGATAAGCGTTGCGCACCTCGTCGTTGCTCAGCAGTTCACGGCCCGTTCCGGTCAGGCGGATCTCGCCGTTGACCATCACGTAGGCACGGTCCGATAGCCGCAGGGCATGGTTGGCATTCTGTTCCACGAGGAAGATGGTCATGCCGCCCTTGGCCAGTTCGCGCAGGGTCGAGAAGATCTGCTTGACCACGATCGGCGCTAACCCCAGCGAGGGCTCGTCGAGCAACAGCAGCTTGGGCCGGCTCATCAGCGCACGCGCAATGGCCAGCATCTGCTGCTCGCCACCGGACATGGTCATGGCGCGCTGGTTGCGACGTTCCTTGAGCCTTGGAAACATGTCGAACATGCGCTGCATGTCTTCGCTCGAGTGCTTGTCGCCGATGGGAATGGTGCCCATCATCAGGTTCTCTTCCACCGACATGTCGGGAAACACCCGGCGGCCTTCCGGCGACTGGGCGATACCGTTGGAAGCGATGTAGTGGGACGACTTCTGGGTGATGTCGGTGCCACGGTAGATGATCTGCCCTGCACTGGCGCGCGGCTGGCCGAAAATCGACATCAACAGCGTCGACTTGCCCGCGCCGTTGGAGCCGATCAGGCTGACCGTCTCGCCCTCGTTGATGTGCAACGAGACTTTCTTCAGCGCCTGGATCGGGCCGTAATGAACGTCGATCTCCTTCAATTCGAGGATGGGCGTACTCATACCAGTTCCTCTTCTTCGGCACCCAGGTAGGCCGCGATGACCTTGGGGTCGTTGCGGATCTGCTCCGGCTTGCCCTTGGCGATGACGTTGCCGTGGTCCAGCACCACGATGTCGTCGGAAATGCTCATTACCATGCCCATGTCGTGCTCGATCAGCACCACCGTCATATCGTGTTCGTCACGCAGCAGGCGGATCATGCCGCTCAGTGCCTCGGTTTCCTGGGGGTTGAGGCCCGCCGCCGGTTCGTCCAGGCAGATCACCTGAGGACGGGTACACATGGCCCGGGCAATTTCCAGACGTCGCTGCTGGCCGTAGGAAAGCTCACCGGCCAGGCGGTTGGCGCAGTTCACCAGATCCACTACTTCCAGCCAGTAGAAGGCGGTCTTGATGGCGTCTTCTTCGGCCTTGCGGTAGCCCTTGGTATTCAGAATGCCCGCCAGCATGTTGCGGTTGACCCACATGTGCTGGGCTACCAGCAGGTTTTCCATCACCGACATTTCCTTGAACAGACGAATGTTCTGGAAAGTCCGAGCCAGACCTGCGCGGTTCACCAAGTGGGTACCGCCGAACATCTTGTACCAGACGCGGCTGGCGAAACTGCGCGGCGAGACGAAGTCGGTAGCCTGGAACGGTTCGCCCAGCAGCTTGATGACGTTGGTCTTCTGGCCGCGGGCGTTGAGTTCGATACGCCCACCGGTGGCTTTGTAGAACCCGGTGAGGCAGTTGAAGACCGTGGTCTTGCCGGCACCGTTGGGGCCGATCAGGGCGAAGATCGAGTTGCGCCTGACCTGCAGGCTGACATCGCTCAAGGCCTTGATGCCGCCGAAATGCATCATCAGTTTCTCGACCGAAAGAATGACTTCGTTATTCATGGCGTCGTCCCCTTGGCATCGATCAATGCACCCTTCACCGGCTTGATACCGGTACGGCTGATACGGATCAGGCCACGAGGTCGCCAGATCATCATCAACACCATCAGTACGCCGAACAGCAACACCCGGTATTCGGAGAAACTGCGCAGCAACTCTGGCGCCACGGTCAGTACGAAGGCTGCAATCACCACGCCCACGGTCGAACCCATCCCACCGAGGACCACGATGGCGAGGATCAGCGCCGACTCGAAGAAGGTGAACGAGGTAGGGTTGACAAAGCCTTGGTAGCTGGCAAAGAACACCCCGGCCAGACCTGCAGTGGACGCGCCGATGGTGAACGCCGAAAGTTTGACCAACACATGGTTCAGGCCCATCGAGCGGCAGGCGATCTCGTCTTCGCGCAGCGCTTCCCAGGCACGCCCTACCGGCATGCGCGTGAGTCGATGCTTGATGTACAGAACCGCCAGTACCACGAGGAACAGCACCGCGTAGATGAACAGGAATTTCAGGTCGGGGTTGTATTCGAAACCGAAGTACTCATGGATCGGCACCCCGCCATCACGGGCGCGACGGCCGAATTCCAGACCGAAGAAGGTAGGCGACGGCACAGGTACGCCGTTCGGTCCGCCCGTGAAGGACAGCCAGTTGTTGAGCACCAGGCGAATGATCTCGCCGAAGCCCAGGGTCACGATGGCCAAGTAGTCGCCGTGCATTCGCAACACCGGGAACCCCAGGATGCACCCCGCCAGCGCCGCAGCAATGGCGGCCAGCGGCAGCGCCGACCAGAAGCCCAGCCCCAGGTACTGGTAGCCCAGCGCCAGGCCGTAGGCGCCGATGGCATAGAACGCCACGTAGCCCAGGTCGAGCAGACCGGCCAGACCGACCACGATGTTCAGGCCCAGACCCAACAGCACATAGATCAAGCCGAGGATCACCACGGTGAGGATGTACTTGTTGGCGAAAATCGGGAACACGATGGCAATCACGATCAGCGCCGGAATGATGAAGCGCAGCCGCGACTTGTAGTCCGGCGGCAGCACGTGCACACCGGAGCCCGAACTCTCGAAGCTCTGCGAGATGGCCAGCCCCCGAGGCGTCTGCAGGAACAGGCTGAGCAGGAAGCGCCCGGCCATCACCGCCGCCACCAGCCACGCCACGCGTGCCGGTTGCAGGTTGAAGCTGTAGCCGTCGAGCACGATGCCGACGATGGGGCCGAACACGATCAGCGCCAGCAAGCCGGCAATGACCATGTCAACCAGGCTTTTCTTGATATCGACAGGTTTGGCAGTAGGTGCGGACATACTTATACCTTCGCCACGAGTGGGCGACCCAGCAGGCCTTGGGGACGGAAGATCAGGATCAGCACCAACAGGCCGAAACTGAACACATCCTTGTAGTCGGAGTTGATCAAGCCGGAGAACTGCGATTCGGCAACCCCCAGGATCAGGCCACCGAGCATCGCACCGGGCAACGAGCCGATGCCCCCCAGTACCGCTGCAGTGAACGCCTTGATGCCGATGATGAAGCCGGCATAGAAGTCGAACGTGCCGTAGTTCATGGTGATCAACACACCGGCCAGGGCCGCCATGGCGGCGCCGATGATGAATACGTAGGAGATCACCCGGTCGGTGTTGATGCCCAGGATGGAGGCCATCTTGCGGTCCTGCTGGGTGGCGCGGCACATGCGCCCCAGCTTGGTGAACTTGATGATGTAGGTCAGCACGCCCATGCCCACGAAGGCGGCGATGAGGATGAAGATCTTGGTGTAGGTGATCTGTACGAAACCGGTACCCACTTCGAAGCGCCAGGCGCCTTCGAGCAGCGTCGGTACGCCTTGCTGACGAGCACCCTGGCTGATCTGCGCATAGTTCTGCAGGATCAGCGATATGCCGATGGCGCTGATCAGCGGCGCCAGCCGGGTCGAGTTGCGCAGCGGCTTGTAGGCCACGCGCTCGATCACGAAGCCGTACACGCCGGTCACCACGATGGTGAATATCAGCGTGCCGAGAATCAGGAACGGAAAGGATTCGAGGCCGAAGAACGACAGCACGGCCAGGCCGATGGCCGCCAGGTAGGCGCTGATCATGTACACGTCGCCGTGGGCGAAGTTGATCATGCCGATGATGCCGTAGACCATGGTGTAGCCAATGGCGATCAAGCCGTACACCGACCCGAGGGTCAGGCCGTTGATCATTTGTTGCAGGAAGATACCGTCCATCATGCACTCTCACGAACGTCTGGAACCGCGCACCGCGCAATGGGCAGGCAGACCTGGAGCCTGCCCGCCCACCGTAAGGCGGTATTAAGGAAAACAGGGGCTACCCCTGGGTAGCCCCGGCTGGCGAGCGCCAGCGCAAACGTCCTACTTCTGCTGTTCCAGCTGTTTGTACTTGCCCTCGGCGTTCCATTGGTAGACCACATAGTCGGAGACCTTCAGGTCGCCTTTGCCGTCCCAGGCTTTCTCGCCCATGACGGTCTTGACCGGGTTGGCCTTGAGCCATTTGGCAGCCTCTTCGCCCTTGTTGGACTTGGCGCCGTTGAAACCTGCGGCCAGGGCCTGCAACGATGCATAGGCGTACAACGTGTAGCCTTCAGGCTCGTAGCCGGACTTGCGGAACTGGTCGACCACGGCCTTGCTGTCGGGCAGCATGCGCGGATCGGCACCGAAGGTCATGTAAACGCCGTCGACGTACTGGGCACCGCCCGCAGTCGTGACCAGTTCGTCGGTGACGATGCCGTCATCGGACATGAACCTGACGTCCTTGAGGCCCTGCTCGCGCATCTGCCGAACCAGCGGACCGGCTTCGGGATGCAGGCCGCCGAAATAGACCACGTCGGCGCCGGTGGAGCGGATCTTGGTGACCAGGGCGCTGAAGTCTTTCTCGCCGCGCGTCAGACCTTCCTCCAGAACGGGCTTGACGCCACGGGCGGTCAGTTGCTTGGCAGTGGCATCGGCCAGGCCTTTGCCATAGGTGTCCTTGTCGTTGATGACCGCGACTTTCTTGCCCTTGAGTACGTCGACGATGTAGTCGCCGGCAACGATGCCCTGCTGGTCATCCCGGCCGCACATGCGGAATACCGCTGCCAGGCCGCGCTCGGTAACGGTTGGGTTGGTCGAGCCAGGGGTGATCATCAGCACACCTGCGTCTGCGTACACCTCGGACGCCGGAACGGTCGACGACGAACAGAAGTGCCCCACCACCCCGATTACTTTGTCCTGATCGACCAGGCGGTTGGCCACAGCCACCGCTTGCTTGGGCTCGCAGGCATCATCACCGGCTACCACCACGATCTTTTCGCCGTTCACGCCACCGGCTGCGTTGATGGCTTCCGCTGCCGCTTCTGCACCCTTCATGTACTGCTGACCGAACGATGCGTTGGCACCGGTCATTGGCCCTGCTACACCGATCTTGACGTCGGCTTGAACAATCGACGAAGCGCCCAGCGCAGTTGCCACTGCGAGAGCCAGAAAACCTTTCCTGTAGAACGTCTGCGACATGAGTGGTGCTCCTGAATTTTTTTGGTTGGCACTACAACTTCAGCGCCAACCTCCGAGCAAGCGCCGTGCCAGCGCATTTACCCCCGTTGCAGAGTTTTCACTTTCAGAGGTGCGAGGCAGCGCCTCGACCATTTTCTACAGGTCGTGCAACCGCCTGGAACGGGCGTGGTGATACCCGACGACAATACCGGTACAACCCCTGGGCGCCATCATTGCAACCGCTCATTGCAGGAGTGGGCAACCATGCTGTAACAGCGGACGTAACCGAAGTGCACACTGTCGGTGCATAACTGCTACACCGCGCACCACAGGATCCTCCCGAAGCGCCCTGCTCAGGCCGCTCCGGCAACATCGCTCGAGCCATTGGCGACGCAATGGCACAGGACCGCACGGTCGCGACCACCCGTGTTCCAAAAAGCTGGCAGAATGTGCCCTTACTGTGTGCCACCGCTGCTCCAAATGAGGCACGCGGTTCTGGAGACCCTGATGAGCGAGAGCGTATTCGCCGATCGCATCGTGCAAAACCTGCTCGACACCGATCTGTACAAGTTGAGCATGATGCAGGCTGTACTGCACAACTACCCCAACGTCGACGTCGAGTGGGAGTTTCGTTGTCGCAACGGCGAAGACCTGCGGCCTTACCTGCACGACATTCGCGAACAGCTCGAGCAGCTGTCCGAATTGAGCCTGGGTCCGGATCAGCTGAGCTTCCTGGAAGGCATCAACTTCATGAAGCCGGACTTCCTGCGCTTCCTGGGCTTGTTCCGCTTCAATCTGCGCTACCTGAGCATCGGCATCGAGAACGATCAGTTGTTCATCCGCCTGCGCGGACCGTGGCTGCACGTGATTCTGTTCGAGGTGCCGTTGCTGGCAACGGTCAGCGAGGTGCGCAACCGCATTCGCTATCCCGATGTGCTGCTCAGTCAGCCCCGGGAAAAACTCTACCGCAAGTTCGAATGGCTGCAGGCCAATGCCAGCAGCGAAGAACTGGCCGAGCTGCAGGTAGCGGATTTCGGTACCCGTCGGCGCTTCTCATACAAAGTGCAGGAGGAAGTGGTCACGGTGCTCAAGCACGAGTTTCCGGGGCGCTTCGTCGGCACCAGCAACATGCACCTGGCCCGCCAGCTGGACCTCAAGCCGCTGGGGACCATGGCCCACGAGTGGATCATGGCCCACCAACAGCTGGGACCACGGCTGATCGACAGCCAGATCGCGGCACTCGATTGCTGGGTCCGCGAATACCGCGGTCTGTTGGGCATTGCCCTCACCGACTGCATCACCATGGACGCGTTTCTCGGCGATTTCGATCTCTACTTCGCCAAGCTTTTCGATGGCCTGCGCCACGATTCGGGTGACCCGGTGGTATGGGCGGAAAAAGCCATCGTCCACTACCGCAAGCTGGGCATCGATCCGATGACCAAGACCCTGGTGTTTTCCGATGGGCTGAACCTGCCCAAGTCGCTGGAGATATTTCGCGCCTTGCGTGGGCGCATCAATGTCAGCTTCGGCATCGGCACCAACCTGACCTGCGACATTCCAGGCGTGGAGCCGATGAACATCGTGCTGAAGATGACCGACTGCAATGGCCAACCGGTGGCGAAGATTTCCGACGAAGCCGCCAAGACCCAGTGCCGCGACCCCAATTTCGTCGCCTACCTGCGCCACGTGTTCAAGGTGCCGGAGCAGGCGTAACACACGCGCCCCAGGTCCCGATGGCAGCGCAGTGCCTGTAGGAGCGGTCCGTGGCCGCGAACGGGCCGACGCGTTCAAACAGGCATACCGCGGCGCCTTCTTCGCGGCCAATGACCGCTCCTACCAGGGAGCGGTCGAGACTCAATCAACCAGGGTCACCGCCCCTTTCATCATGGCCAAATGACCTGGGAACGAGCAGAAGAACAGGTACTTCTGCTCGGCCGACAGTTTCGACACGTCGAACGACACCGAATCCTTCTCTCCGGCGCCGATGACCTTGGTGTACGCAATCACACGCTCGTCGCCTTTCTTCAGGTAGCTGTTGTCGATACCGGCACTCATGCCGTCCATCGCGATGCCGCGTGCGTCGTCTTCCTTGCTCAAGACCCAGTTATGCCCCATGACCTCCTTGGGCAGGCTGCCGGAGTGGGTCAGGTTGACGGTGAACGTCTTGCAGCTCTTGCTGATCTCGATGGCTTTGGTGCCGAAAGTCATCTGGTCGGTCGAATCGACGGTGGTCGAACACTCGGCCGCCAGTAATTGACCGCTGGCCAAGGCGAGCACCGATACCGCTACCGCTTTTGCAAACATGTGAGTCTCCAGGCAAGGGGAAAAGCTACGGCAGCCATCATTTCATGATTGGCCGCACGCTGCAGCTATCTGCCAGCAGTCAGACATTCGCTGTAAAGATTCGGCTCACGCCATCGGCAGCACAGTCACGCGCACCTCGGGATCATGCCCGCCGCCGCCCAGAATCACTCCACGCAGTGGCGACACGTCGCTGAAATCACGCCCCCACGCCAGGGTGATGTGTTCCAGGCCCGGCTGGACATTGTTGGTCGGGTCGAAGTCGACCCAACCCAGCACCGGGCAGAACACCGACACCCAGGCATGGGAAGCATCGGCGCCGATCATCCGCGGTTGCCCCGGTGGTGGCTGGGTCAGCAGGTAGCCGCTGACGTAACGCGCCGCCAGGCCGCGCGAACGCAGGCAGGCCAGCATCAGGTGAGCGAAGTCCTGGCACACCCCACGGCGGTTTTCCAACACCTCGACCAAGGGTGTCGCCACCTGAGTGGCCGTGGCATCGAAGGTAAACTCGCTGAAAATCTTCTGCATCAGCGCTTGCGCACCTTCCAGCATCGGCCGGCCAGGCACGAAGCAGCTTGCCGAAAACGCCACGAAGCTTTTCTTGAGGCGTACGTAAGGGGATTCGAAACGGTAGCGACAGGCTTGCAGCACGTCTGGCGCCACCGGCCGGCCGCTGTAGCAGAAAGCGTCGCGGGTGAATTCCCAGGCCGGCGAGCGAGCGAACTGCAGCGGCGTTCGGGGCAGTACCTCGACGTGCAGGCGAGCACCGACTTTGAGCTCGTCGTGGGGACGTTCGAAAGCCAAGCGTGTCAGCGGATTGCCGAACACGTCGAGTTCGTCGGTGCGTCGGGTCGGCTCCGGACTGATCTGCAACGCCTGCTCATGGCATACCTGCCAGGCACAGGGCCTGGGCCACAAGTGCGCCAGCTGCTTGGCCAGTGACACCGGGCTGTCGTAGCAATAGCGGGTGTCGTGAACGATCTGGTAATGCGCGCCCATTACACCGACACCGTTTGCTGACTGACATCATCGACATGGACGAAATGGCGCAACGCCAGACGGTCCGAGACCTGCACGCTGACGCTGGCAATGTCCTGCAACAGGCTGCGCAGACCATCGAGCACGGCGCGCACGCTGGCTTCGCCGAACAGTGCGTTTTCCAGGGTGCCCAGATCGAACCGGGCCACGCGCTCGATGAGCGGCTCCAGGGCGCGATCCACCGGCATGTCGAATTCATCGCTCAGGCGGCGCACGGCACGCGCGACCAGCTTGAGCTGGAACAACACGGCATGGGGGTTCTGGGCATCGAGCAGAAGCAGATCGAGCACCGGGATCAACTGCGGCACGGCCAGGTAGCGCGAACGGTAGGTAATACTGCTGTTGCCCAGTTCGAGCAGCCAGTCCAGGCCGGCTTGGTCATCCACTGCATCGCTTGCCAGGAACGCCGACAGGCCATTGCTGAGAAACTGCAGGCGCTCGATACGCCTTCCGATCATCAGAAAACGCCAGCCTTCGTCGCGGGTCATGTCGTCCAGGGCGAAACCGGACAGCGCGGCCAGGTTCATCACCAGCCGATTGAGGAAATCGAGCAGCTCGCCCAGGTCCGGCACTTGCGTTTCCAAGGCCAGGGACTCGCGCTGCAGTTCGCCCAATGCCTGCCAGTTCTCGCGCGACAGCTTGCTGCGTACCTGGAACGCCGCCCACTGCAGGCGTTGCAGGTTGGCGCGCAGACTGAACGCCCAGTCTTCGCCACGCAGCGCCATCAACAAACGCTCGCGCAGGTCGCCTTCTTCGGGCAGCAGGTTGAGGTTCTCGGCAAGATCGACCGCGGCCTGCAAGGCATGGGGATCGTCGCCATCCAGATAGCGGCCGAGAATGATCCGCAGCAGTCGCGCGCTGCCGTCGCAACGCTCGCAGTAACGGCCAAACCAGAACAGATTTTCCACCACCCGCGAAGGCAGGTAGGGGTCCATGCGCACCAGGTCGTGGGCGCCGATGGTGCGTTGCGCCCGCCACTGCTCGCCAACCGGGGCGTGCTCGCCCAGCACCCAGGTGTCCTTGCTGGCCCCGCCGTGCTGCATCGACACCACTTCGGCATCGGCATCCGTGGCCACGCGGGTCAGGCCGCCGGGCAATACTCGATAACCGTCGGCGGCGGCGACTGCAAACACGCGCATGCCGATCGCCCGTGGCTGCAGATGGCCGCCCTGGCAATGCCAGACCGGTGCCTGGGACAGCTGCGCCATCTCCTGGGCCACATAAGCATAGGGCCGAGCCTGAATGCGTTCGGTCAACGCCTGGCGCTGGATGGTGTTCAGGTCGCGACCGAACACCGGGCCGAAGTTTTGCGAGGGGAAGGCCGGCTTGATCACCAGCTCGTCCAGGCGCTCGAGGGCTTGTGCGAGCACCGGCGGTTCGCCGCACCACCAGGTGGCGATCGACGGCAGGATCAACGTTTCGTCGTACAGGTGCTCGCAGATCCGCGGCAAAAACCCGAGCAGCCCAGGCGATTCGAGCACACCACTGCCCAGCGCATTGGCCACCATCACGTTGCCCTGGCGAACCGCGTCCAACAGGCCGGGGACACCGAGGGCCGAATCGGTACGCAGCTCCAGAGGATCGCAGAAATCGTCGTCCAGGCGACGCATGATCGCATGCACCCGCCGCAGGCCGCTCAAGGTCTTCAGGTACACCGTGGCCTCGCGCACGGTCAGGTCACTGCCCTCCACCAGCGGATAACCCAGCTGACGCGCCAGGTACAGGTGTTCGAAATAGCTTTCGTTGAAACGCCCCGGTGTCAGCAGCACCACCAGCGGCGTCTCCTGGGCGCCGGGTGCCAGGCGGCTCATGGTGTCCTGCACGGTCCGGAAGAAACCGGCCATGTGCTCGACCTTGAGGTCGCGGTACAACTCGGGAAACGCCCGCGACAGGCTCATGCGGTTTTCCAGTGCATAGCCGGCGCCGGAAGGCGCCTGGGTGCGGTCGGCGGTCACCCACCAGCGGCCATCGGGCGTGCGCGCCAGATCGGCGGCATACAAGTGCAGGAAGGTGCCTTGCGGTGGCCGCATGCCTTGGCACGGCCACAGGTAGTTGTTGTGTCCGAAGATCAGCTCGGCAGGCAACAGGCCCTGGGCGATGAGCGTCTGTGGACCATAGATATCGGCCAATACCGCATTGAGCAAGCGGGCCCGCTGGGCGATGCCGGCGGCCACCTGACGCCATTCGTGGGCCGGAATGATGTGCGGCAGCAGGTCCAGCTCCCACGGCCGATCGGCCCCCTTGGGGTCGGCATAGACGTTGTAGGTCACGCCGTTTTCCTGAATCTGCCGGGTCAGCGAGGCCTGGCGCTGCGACAACTGCCCCGGTGCACTGCGCTGCAACTGCTCGAACAGGCGCCGCCAATGCGGCCGGACGCCGCCATCGGCTTCGAGCATTTCATGATAGGACCCGCCGGACAGCGGGTATCGATCAAGCAGGTCAGACATGGCAAAGCTCGGGAGCGGCGTTGAGAAGAACGATTATCGCAGCCTGCACGGTGCACGGATACCGTCCAAGGGTCACACCCCACCCGGTGGGACGCGGCGCATGTCCAGGGTCATCGGCCAGTCATCGTCGACCTTGAGCGGTGGCAGAACTGTCTGGCCAGGGCTGTGGCCGATCCGGAAGAACCGCGCCAGCCGCCTGCTCTCGGCTTCGTTGGCATTCACCGGAAGGCTTTCGTAGTTGCGGCCACCGGGGTGGACCGCATGATACTGGCAGCCGCCCAGCGAGCGCTGCGTCCAGGTATCGACGATGTCGAAGGTCAAGGGCATATCGACTTGATCGGTAGCGCGCTCGCCAAGGTCCGGCTGCCAGGCACGGTAACGCACCCCGGCGACGAACTCGCCGGCACGGCCGGTCGCGGTCAACGGCAATGGCCGGCCATTGACGGCAATCCGGTACCGATCCGCCAGCAAGCCGCTGACCCGAACTTGCAGGCGCGCAAGGGATGCGTCCGGCGACTGCGGCGTGCCGCTGGCACTGCCGCGTCCGGGGCCGGGCTCCAGGGCGTGGCGCAGCTCCAGTTCGATACTTTCGACAGCGTAGTCACCCATCATGGGAAAGCGGAACGCCAGCTGTGCGGCAAACCACTGGCTATCCATCGCATAGCCCGCCGCGTTGAGATCGCCGATCACTTCGGCAAAATCGCGCTCGATGAAATACGGCAGCATGAAGCGGTCGTGCAGTTGCGAGCCCCACCGGGTCAACCTGGCCGGTGCGTAAGGCGTGCGCCAGAAACGCGCGACCAGGCTGCGCAACAACAGTTGCAGAGCCAGGTTCATGCGCGCATGGGGCGGCATTTCCAGCCCCTGCAACCGCAGCACGCCCTGGCGTTCGCCCGGCCCGTCGCCCTCCAGCTGGGCGATGCAGAACTGCGCGCGGGCAGGATCACCCGTCACATCCACCAGCAGGTGACGCAACAGGCGATCGATCAGCCCCGGCGGGCATGACATGCCGGGTGCGGGCACTTGCGCCAGGGCGATCTCGAGTTCGTACACTGCATCGCTGCGCGTCTCGTCCACTCGTGGGGTTGGCCAGGCCGTGCCACTGAACAGGTAGGTCAACGCTGGGTGGTCATGCCAATAGCCAATCAGGCTGCGCAGCAGGTCGGGCCGACGCAGGAAGGGTGAGTCCTGCGCAGTTGTACCGCCAAGCAGCAGCGGATTGCCGGCGCCGGTACCGCTTTGCCGACCGTCGATCATGAACCTCTGGGTCCCCAGGCGGTTCAATCGGGCCTGCTCGTAAAGGTCACCGACCTCCTCGACCGACTGCGCCCAACTCGTCGATGGCGGCATGTCAGCCTTGAACACGCCAGACGTCGAAGTGGCACTGAACCGGCTGGAGGGCAGCTCGATTCCAGCCTCCCGTGGTACGGCATCGGCAGTGTCGATGGCCACGAAGCTGGGCTCGCTGCCGATGCTCAGGCGCACATCCAGCGCGTGCAGTTCGGCATCGACGCGCCGCCCCAACGCCTGCATGTCCGCCCATTGCTGCTCGCTGACCGGCCAGGTGACTCGCGGCGTCTGCCAGATGCGCTGCACCGACATGTGGTGCGAGAACGTCACCTCGCACGGCTCCACCCGCCCGCTGATCGGTGCCGCCGACGAAGGCTCCGGGCTGCAGGCCAAGGGGATATGGCCTTCACCGGCGAACAGACCGGACGTGGCATCCAGGCCGATCCAGCCGGCACCGGGCAGATACACCTCGCACCAGGCATGCAAGTCGGTGAAATCGACATCGGTACCGGATGGACCGTCCAGCGCCTGCTCGTCGGCGACCAGCTGGATCAGGTAGCCGGACACGAAGCGCGCCGCAACCCCCAACCTTCTCATCAACTGCACCAGCAGCCACGCAGAGTCGCGGCACGACCCGGCCCCGGTAACAAGGGTGTGCTCGGGCGTCTGCACGCCCGGCTCCATGCGCAGCAGGTAGCGGATGTCCTGGCTCAGTTGCTGGTTGAGCCTGACCAGAAACTCGATGCTGGGAATGGGCGTGCGGTCGATGCCGTCCAAGTACGTTTGAAACCTGGGCGTCAGGGCCAGGGTTTCCAGATAAGGGGCCAGCTCGTGCTGTTCCTCCTCGGTGTACGCGAAGGGAATCTGCTGTGCGTGCGGTTCGAGAAAGAAATCGAAAGGGTTGAACACGGCGATCTCGGCCACCAGGTCCACCTCGATGCGCAGCTGTGTGGCTTTCTCCGGAAACACCAGGCGGGCCAGGTAGTTGCCTTGAGGGTCCTGCTGCCAATTGATGAAATGCGCCTGCGGCAACACCTTCAAGGCATAGGAAAGCACTCGCGTGCGGCTGTGCGGCGCCGGGCGCAAGCGCACCACTTGAGGGCCGACATCGATGGCGCGGTCGTAGTGATAATGCGTGACGTGGTTCAGTGCGACATGAATCGGCACGGCGTGCCTCCTGCGAGCCTGGGCGTTGGAGATACCGCGCAAGACTTATGCCATCGAGGGCAGCTGCGGCAACGGCCTCCGGCGTGCCCGTGGGTCTGGCACCGGAAGGTACTGCGCCCCTCGGGGTTGCTTCCCATGGTTGCTCCTCATGGGTTGTAGCAGCGTCGCACACATTGAGCGCGCCGTCTTGCGATAAACATGTATCGCCGTGCCGCTGGGTCGCCACCCTAGATTGGATGCTTCATTCATCACGGAGCATCCACATGAGCACACACGACGAAACGTCCGAATTCGAACCGCTGCCGACACCCGAAGCAGCACGACAGGAGCCGCAGTTCGATACACGCGAAACCTGGCAGACCTATCAGCGAGAGCACTACAAATGGCGTACCGGCCTGGACAACGTCAACGATGCCGACATCCCTGAAGACGAAGGCGACCTGCCGCCGCCCAGTGCCGGCGACATCGCGCTGGAGGTGGGTTTGGGCCTGCTGGGCTCCGGTCCCGGCGCACAGGTCGGTCGAGTTACCCGGCCAGGCGTGGGCCGCGCACCGCTGCGGCCCTCGACGCCGCGTCCACTTGGGCCAGGCAAGCCGATTGCGGCCGTACTGGCAAAGCCGGCGCCGGCGCGCAATGCCTTCAAGCTCAACGCCAAGTTGGCCAATGCTCTGCGCAAGCTCAGCGCCGCCGGTCGAATCAACGCTGGCGCCAGTGCAGCCGACGACTTGCCTCCCGTGCGCAGTTCAGGCGATATCTCCTTTCTCGAAGCCTTGCTGCAGCAGCGCGCCAACAGCAATGCCCGGGCCATCGGTCAGATCGAAACCACCGCCGAGATCAAGGCCATGGATTTCCAGGTGCCTGAACGTATCTTCCGCGGCCATCAGGGCAATACGGCGCAAGAGATTCCTCAGACCGGCCTGCAGCGCGCCCCGGGTGGGCGCCTGGAAGGTGACGACTACCTGGCGGCGATCATCAAGCACACGGCTCGGCAAGGGGGCAGTGCCGGCGAGGTCCTGTCGCTGAGTGCCGACAAGGCCGTTGCCAGCAGATTCGCCAAGGGCCGAGGGGTGCCGGTGTTCGAAGTCGATACCACCCACGACCCGAAGGCGTATCGCACCATCGGCGACATCCTGCTGACAGACGCCGAGCGCTTGATACTGGCCAGGAAAGTCACGCGCGCGACCGTGCTCAAGGCCGTCGACAATATCGGCGTGCATCAGGAAGCGGAGGTGTTCTATGTGAAGGGCGACATTCCCGCCACCCACGTGGTGGGCGTGGCTGGCTGAACGCTCCGGCAGCGCCCCTGGGCTGCAGGGGAGCAGCCCAGAGGTAGTCCAGCGTCAGCGCGGTACGACTGGCTGCCGCGTTGGCTTCTTGCCTTTGCCAGGCTTGGCCGCCTGCTGGCGATCACGGGCAGCCTGCTTGCTGCGGGCTTCGGCGGCAGCCTTGGCCTGCTCGCGCTTGTCCCACGGCTTGGAGCCGTCGCTGGCACGCGGCGGCAACCCGGTGTGCTGGGTCAGGATGCGCGTTTCCTTGGCCACCTTGTGGCTGCCGGCCGGCGTGGAGTTCTTGCGCCGCGCACTCTGGTAGGTGTCGGTGGCCGGCTGATGCAACGGAATCAGCTGGTTTTTCCCCGGACCGATCAGGTCGGCGCGGCCCATGCGCTCCAGCGCTTCGCGCAGCATCGGCCAGCCCTTGGGATCGTGGTAGCGCAGAAACGCCTTGTGCAGACGGCGCTGCTCCTCGCTCTTGACGATGGTCAGGTTATCGCTTTTGTAGGTGACCTTGCGCAGCGGGTTCTTGCCCGAGTGGTACATGGCTGTGGCCGAGGCCATCGGCGAGGGGTAGAACGCCTGCACCTGGTCGGCACGGAAGCCGTTGCCCTTGAGCCACAGTGCCAGGTTCATCATGTCTTCATCGGTGGTGCCGGGGTGGGCGGCGATGAAGTAAGGAATCAGGTACTGCTCCTTGCCCGCCTCTTTCGAGAACTTCTCGAACATGCGCTTGAACCGATCGTAGGAGCCGATGCCCGGCTTCATCATCTGGTTCAGCGGACCTTCCTCGGTATGCTCCGGGGCAATCTTCAGGTAACCGCCGACATGGTGGGTCACCAGCTCCTTCACGTACTCCGGCGACTCGACCGCCAGGTCGTAGCGCAAACCCGAAGCAATAAGGATCTTCTTCACCCCCGGCAATGCCCGCGCACTGCGGTACAGCTGGATCAAGGATGAGTGATCGGTATTAAGGTTCGGGCAGATGCCTGGGAACACGCACGACGGCTTGCGGCACGCGGATTCAATTTCCGGGCTCTTGCAGGCAATGCGGTACATGTTCGCGGTCGGCCCGCCGAGGTCGGAAATCACCCCGGTGAAGCCCGGCACCTTGTCGCGGATCTCTTCGATCTCGCGAATGATCGACTCTTCGGAACGGTTCTGGATGATCCGCCCTTCGTGCTCGGTGATCGAGCAGAAGGTGCAGCCACCAAAACAGCCACGCATGATGTTCACCGAGAAGCGAATCATGTCGTAGGCCGGGATCTTCTGGTTGCCATAGGCCGGGTGCGGAACCCGGGCGTAGGGCATGCCGAACACGTAGTCCATTTCCTCGGTGGTCATGGGAATGGGCGGCGGGTTGAACCACACGTCCACTTCGCCATGGCGCTGCACCAGTGCACGGGCATTGCCGGGGTTGGTCTCCAGGTGCAGCACGCGGTTGGCGTGGGCATACAGCACGGCATCGCCCCGCACCTTCTCGAAGGACGGCAGGCGGATGACCGTCTTGTCCCGGGTCATGCGCGGGCTGGCCAGGATCTGCACGACCTTGGCTTCGTTCGCATCCTCGACGTTGCCCTTTTCCTGCTCGATGGCGCAGGCCTGGGTGTCCTGGGTGTTCACGTACGGGTTGATGATCTTGTCGACCTTGCCCGGCCGGTCGATACGGGTCGAGTCGACCTCGTACCAGTCCTTGGGCGTGTCGCGGCGAATGAACGCGGTGCCGCGAATATCGGTGATCTCTTCGACCTTCTGGCCATAGGACAGGCGCTGGGCCACTTCGACGATGGCGCGCTCGGCGTTGCCGTACAGCAGGATGTCGGCGCAGGCGTCGATCAGGATCGAATGGCGCACCTTGTCCTGCCAGTAGTCGTAGTGCGCAATGCGGCGCAGCGACGCCTCGATGCCGCCCAGCACGATCGGCACGTGCTTGTAGGCTTCCTTGCAGCGCTGGCTGTAGACCAGGCTGGCGCGGTCTGGCCGCGAGCCGGCCAGACCGCCAGGCGTGTAGGCGTCGTCGGAGCGCACTTTCTTGTCGGCGGTGTAGCGGTTGATCATCGAGTCCATGTTGCCGGCCGCGACCCCGAAGAACAGGTTCGGCTCGCCCAGCTTCATGAAGTCGTCCTTGGACTGCCAGTTCGGCTGGGCAATGATGCCCACGCGAAACCCCTGGGCTTCCAGCAGCCGGCCGATGATGGCCATGCCGAACGACGGATGGTCGACATAGGCATCACCGGTGACGATGATGATGTCGCACGAATCCCAGCCAAGCTGATCCATCTCCTCCCTGCTCATGGGCAGGAAAGGCGCTGGGCCGAAGCATTCGGCCCAGTACTTGGGATAGTCAAAAAGCGGCTTGGCTGCTTGCATGTCGATGACCGTATGAAAAATCGCGGGCGCGGAATATAGCACAAAAAATAACCAATTCCGATGGCTTTAGTCGGAAATAGGCGGCGGAGACATTTATCCGGTAGACCTGATAAACCGCAGTGACCCTTTCGCGGGCAGAGCCCGCTCCCACACGAAGCGGTGCTGTACGCGGCCCCTGTGGGAGCGGGTTCTACCCGCGAAGGGGCCGGACCTGCAGAATCACTACTCGTCGTCGTCGAAGTTGTAGCTGCCCGGCGCCAGGTTCTCGAAGCGGGTGTACTTGCCGATGAACGCCAGGCGAATGAAACCAATCGGGCCGTTGCGCTGCTTGCCGATGATGATCTCGGCGATGCCCTTGTGCTCGGTTTCCGGGTGATACACCTCGTCGCGATACACGAACATGATCACGTCGGCGTCCTGCTCGATGGCACCGGATTCACGCAAGTCGGAGTTCACCGGACGCTTGTTCGGCCGCTGCTCGAGCGAGCGGTTGAGCTGCGACAGCGCCACCACCGGGCAATTGAATTCCTTGGCCAAGGCTTTCAACGAGCGCGAGATCTCGGAAATCTCGTTGGTACGGTTGTCACCGCTGGAGCCGGGAATCTGCATCAACTGCAGGTAGTCGATCATGATCAGGCCGATCTCGCCGTGCTCGCGCACCAGACGGCGCGTGCGCGCACGCATTTCCGAAGGGCTGATGCCCGCCGTGTCGTCGATGAACAGCTTGCGATCGTTGAGCAGGTTGACCGCCGAGGTCAGCCGGGGCCAGTCGTCATCGTCCAGACGGCCCGAGCGCACCTTGGTCTGGTCGATACGCCCCAGCGAAGAAAGCATACGCATGATCAGCGAATCGCCTGGCATTTCCAGCGAGTACACCAGAACGGCTTTCTCGCTGCGCAACACCGCGTTTTCCACCAGGTTCATGGCGAAGGTGGTCTTGCCCATGGACGGACGGCCGGCAACGATGATCAGGTCGGCTGGCTGCAGGCCGCTGGTCTTCTCGTCGAGGTCGGTGTAGCCGGTGGACAGGCCGGTGATCGCCGCATCGGTATTGAACAGCGTGTCGATGCGATCGATGGCCTTGGTCAGCAGGTCGTTGACGCTGACAGGGCCGCCGGTCTTGGGCCGCGCCTCGGCGATCTGGAAGATCTGCCGCTCGGCCTCGTCGAGAATCTCGGCGGCGTTGCGACCTTGGGGATTGAACGCACTGTCGGCAATCTCGCTGCTGATGCTGATCAGCTGGCGCAACGTGGCCCGCTCGCGCACGATCTGCGCATAGGCCTTGATGTTGGCCACCGACGGCGTGTTCTTCGCCAGCTCGCCCAGATAGCCCAGGCCACCGACTTGAGTACCCTGCCCTTCCTTGTCCAACTGCTCGTGCAGGGTCACCACGTCGAACGGCGTGTTCTGATCGGCCAGCTTGGCGATGGCACGAAAGATCAGACGGTGGTCATGACGATAGAAATCGCCGTCCGAAACCTGATCCAGCACACGCTCCCAGGCATCGTTGTCCAGCATCAAGCCACCGAGCACGGCCTGTTCGGCCTCGATGGAATGCGGCGGCACCTTGAGGGCAGCGGTTTGCAGATCGTATTGCTCGGGAGCGGATATCTCGTTCATGGCCACTTGAAATTCGGGTTGCAAAAAACAGCTTCTCTACAAAAACAAAGGGCACGGCCTGTAAACAGGTCGTGCCCGATGTTAAACCGCCCGGCACCCGAGGTGCCAGCCGACTTATGCAGCTACTACGACAACACGTACGGTAGCTTCAACGTCGCTGTGCAGGTGCACGGCTACGTCGTATTCGCCAACGTTACGGATGGTGCCGTTCGGCAGACGCACTTCAGCCTTGGCCACTTCAACGCCGGAGGCGGTCAGGGCGTCAGCGATGTCGTGGGTGCCGATCGAACCGAACAGCTTGCCTTCGTCGCCAGCGGTGGCAGTGATGGTCACTTCCAGCTCGGCCAGTTGGGCAGCACGGGTTTCGGCCGAAGCCTTCTTGTCGGCAGCTGCTTTTTCCAGCTCGGCGCGACGCTCTTCGAACGCAGCCAGGTTGGCAGCGGTCGCAGCGGTAGCCTTGCCGAATGGCAGCAGGAAGTTACGACCGTAACCGGCCTTAACATTTACCTTATCGCCCAGGTTGCCCAGGTTGGCGACTTTTTCCAGCAGGATCAGTTCCATTTGGTATAAACCTCTTAACTTTTAACCTTCACCGTTCGCGGAATCGCTATCGGTGCCTTTCGGCCCGATTCGGCCGCGAAAATCAATCAGGCTGTCGACAATGGCCAAGACCACGAGCAACGGATAGATCAGCTGCATGAACAGCACGAGCGTGACGTACATCCCCACGAGCCAGAACCTGCCCAGCTTGCCCGCCTTGACCAGCCCATGCATCAGGGCCAGCCCGGCGAACACCAACGGTACGCTGCACAGCGGCGTTAGCATGGCCATCTGAGGTCCGAAGTTCGGACCGATGAGCATGCACGCCAGCAGCAGTACCGCTGGCCAGAGTGGAATGCGAATGGCGCGAAACTCGCTGCCGAAACCACCCGGGTTGTACAACGCCGCCTGCCAGTAACGCCCCAGCATCAGGGCCGCCACGCTGACGACTTGCAACAAGGCCGCTATCAGGCCATTGAGTACCGGTGCAATGAGGTTGCCAAGGTTTGCCCGCTCTTCTACCGACATCTGCAGGTAGAGACCACCGAGCATCTGCGGCAGGCGTTCGTTCAACGCCTGCGCCAACGCTTCGATGGGTTCGCGAAACACCACACCCAACAACACTCCGTACACCAGCCCCAGCGCTATGCTGGCCAGCAGCACGCGATTCCAGGCCCACCCCGCGCGCAACAGCGCCGCGAGCCCCAGCGCGCCCAGCAACACCATCAAGGTGCGCGGTTCGCCGAAATACCACCAGGCCAAAGCCGGCAGCAGGGCCCAGACGAGGACGCCAAAGGCGTCACTCATGCCGCGCCGCAGGTACACCAGGCACGCTGCGGCAGCACTCAACCAGAACAACAGCGGCAATGCCGCGCATCCGACCACTACCAGAGTGGCCTGCATGCGACCGCGCATGATGAAATCAGCCAGGGCACGCATGCGTATCTATCCTTTTACTACTTGTCGACAACCCGGTCTCAGCGGCCGTGGCTGTCGGTGTAGGCCAGCAGGGCCAGGAAGCGGGCGCGCTTGATAGCGACGGCCAGCTGACGCTGATAACGAGCCTTGGTACCGGTGATACGGCTTGGAACGATCTTGCCGGTTTCGGATACGTAGGCTTTCAGAGTGTTGAGATCCTTGTAATCGATCTCCTTCACATCTTCAGCGGTGAAGCGGCAAAATTTACGACGACGGAAGAAACGTGCCATGTAATAGGCTCCTCAAAAGGTCCGTGGATTACTCGTCAGCGTTATCGCTGTTGTCGCTGTTGTCACTGTCATCGCCATCGGCGCTGTCAGAGTGCTCAGGACGGTCACGACGCTCACGGCGCTCGCTGCGGTTTTCTTCTGCCTTGAGCATCTCGGACTGGTCGGTGACGGCTTCGTCGCGACGGATGACAAGGTTACGGATCACGGCATCGTTGTAGCGGAAGTTGTCTTCCAGCTCGGCCAGGGCCTTGCCGGTGCACTCAACGTTCAGCATCACGTAGTGAGCCTTGTGAACGTTGTTGATGGCGTAGGCCAGTTGACGACGGCCCCAATCTTCCAGACGGTGGATCTTGCCGCCGTCTTCTTCGATCAGCTTGGTGTAACGCTCAACCATGCCGCCGACTTGCTCGCTCTGATCCGGGTGGACCAGAAAGATGATTTCGTAATGACGCATGAATGCTCCTTACGGGTTGTAGCCTGCCGCCAGAGCGGTCAGACAAGGAGTGAATGACACTGTGGGTCTTGCCATGTGAGGTCGATAGATGCGCACGGGTGCGCCAGCCATCACGGCAAGGGGCGCAATTGTAGAGAAGGGGGTGGGGGGAAGCAAGGGGATTGGTGAATATTTGAACAGCGGTGGTGGCGACACCGGCTCGTAGGAACGGTCATCGGCCGCGAAGCTTCCACCGTGACCTTCAAGGTAAACCTGGGTGGGCTCTTCGCGGCCGAGGACCGCTCCTACGAGACATCACATCAGGCTTTTTTGCCGCTCGCCTTCAAGCCACGCTGCCGAACAGCCTCGAACAGACACACCCCGGTCGCCACCGACACGTTCAGGCTGCTCACACTGCCGGCCATCGGCAGTTTCACCAGGTAGTCGCAGTGCTCGCGGGTCAGGCGGCGCATGCCCTTGCCCTCGGCGCCCATGATCAGGATGGTCGGTCCGGTCAGGTCCTGCTGGTAGATCTCGATTTCCGCCTCGCCAGCGGTCCCCACCACCCACAGCCCGCGCTGCTGCAGCTTTTCCAGCGTACGCGCCAAGTTGGTCACGGCCACCAGCGGAATCACTTCCGCCGCGCCGCAAGCCACCTTGCGCACGGCCGGGGTCAGGGTGGCCGACTTGTCCTTGGGCACGATCACCGCCAGCGCACCGGCCGCATCGGCGGTCCGCAGGCAAGCCCCCAGGTTGTGCGGGTCGGTCACGCCGTCCAGGACCAGCAACAGCGGTGGACCTTCGGTGCGATCGAGCAACTCGTCGAGCATCGCTTCGCCCCACACCTGGCTCGGGCTGACCTCGGCCACGACGCCCTGATGCACCCCTTCGACCCAGGCATCCAGCTCACGCCGCTCGGCCTGCCCAACGGCTACGCGGTTCTGCGTGGCCAGCTCGACCAACGTCTGTACCCGTGGCTCGCTGCGGCCATCGGACAACCAGATCTGCTTGACCCGTTTCGGGTGATGGCGCAACAACGCTTCGACGGCGTGTACGCCATAGATCTTTTCCAACTGACTCATGACTTGGCCTTGGGTTTGCGGCTACCCGATTTCGACGGGCCCTTGCGATGCTTGCTCGTCTTGGCGTCGCCGCCGGCAGCACCGCCGCCAGCGCTGCTGCGGTTGTTGCTGGCCTTGGCCGAACCGCCCTTGGACGCATCGGCCAGCAAGGCCTTCTTCATTTCACGGCTCTTGCGCACCTCGGCATTCTTGGCCGCAGCATCGGAGGCGCGATAGACCTCGTCACTTTCGGCCTTGCGCTTGCTCGGAGCAGAGCTGCGCTTGGGCGCGGCAGCGGAGGTCTTGTCGGACGCGGTCTTTTCAACGGCAGGCGTGGTCGGATAGCTCTTGGGCTTGCCGGCCGGTGCGTCGGCCTTGCGGTTCTTGCGACCGATCGGCTGGTTGAGCGTCGCCTCGCCAATGCCGAAATCGATTTTGCGCTCGTCCAGGTCGACACGCATGACCTGCACCTCGACCGTGTCACCGAGACGGAAATTGCGCCCGGTGCGCTCGCCGGCCAGACGGTGGTGGATCGGATCGAAATGGTAGTAGTCGCCCGGCAGCGCGGTGACGTGCACCAGGCCTTCGACGAAGATATCAGTCAGCTCGACGAACAGGCCGAAGCCGGTCACGGCAGTGATCACGCCCGGGAAGGTTTCGCCCACGCGGTCCTTCATGAACTCGCACTTGAGCCAGTTGACCACGTCACGGGTGGCTTCGTCGGCACGGCGCTCGCTCATCGAGCACTCTTCGCCCAACTGTTCCAGCGCGGCTTCGTCGTACGGATAGATCCGCGCCTTGGGAATGGTCGGGGCGCCGGCACGCTTGACGTGCGGGGTGTCCTGCTTGGAGTGGATCACGCTGCGAATCGCCCGGTGCGTGAGCAGGTCGGGGTAGCGGCGGATCGGCGAGGTGAAGTGGGTGTACGCCTCGTAGTTCAGACCGAAGTGGCCATGGTTGTCGGCGCTGTACACCGCCTGGCTCAGGGAGCGCAGCATCACGGTCTGGATCACGTGGAAATCCGGGCGACCCTGGATGGTTTCCAGCAATGCGCGGTAATCCTTGGGCGACGGACCGTCCTTGCCCTTGTTCAACGACAGGCCGAGCTCGCCGAGGAAGGCACGCAGCTTCTCCAGACGCTCAGGCGGCGGACCGTCGTGGACGCGATACAGGGCCGGAATCTCGTGCTTCTTGAGGAATTCGGCGGTGGCCACGTTGGCCGCCAGCATGCATTCCTCGATCAGCTTGTGGGCATCGTTGCGGATCGTCGGCTTGATCTCGGCGATCTTGCGTTCGGAGCCGAAGACGATGCGGGTTTCCTGGGTCTCGAAATCGATGGCGCCACGCACGTGACGGGCCGACAGCAACACCTTGTACAGCGCATACAGCTGCTTGAGATGGGGCAGTACGTCGCCGAACTCGCCACGCAGGGCCTTGGCCTCGCTGGTGCGCGAGTGCTCGAGCATGGTGCTGACCTTGTTGTAGGTCAGGCGCGCGTGGGAATGGATCACCGCTTCATAGAAGCTGTAGTCGGTCATCTCGCCGGTCTTGGAAATGGTCATCTCGCAGACCATGGCCAGGCGGTCGACTTTCGGGTTCAGCGAGCACAGGCCGTTGGACAGCTGCTCGGGCAGCATCGGGATCACGCGCTCGGGGAAATACACCGAGTTGCCGCGCACCTGTGCTTCCACGTCCAGTGCCGAACCCAGTTTCACGTAGCTGGAAACGTCGGCGATGGCCACGTACAGGGTCCAGCCACCATTGAACAGGCGCAGCTTGCTCTTGGCTTCGCAGTAGACCGCATCGTCGAAGTCGCGCGCATCTTCACCGTCGATGGTAACGAACGGCAGATGGCGCAGGTCGATGCGCTTTTCCTTGTCCTTGTCTTCCACCTGGGGCTTGAGCTTGGCGGCTTCCTTGAGCACGGCTTCGGGCCATACGTGAGGAATGTCGTAGGTGCGCAGGGCCACGTCGATTTCCATGCCCGGGGCCATGTAGTTGCCCAGCACTTCGACGATGTCACCCTGGGGCTGGAAGCGCGCGGTAGGCCAGTGGGTGATCTTCACCCCGACGAACTGGCCGATCTTCGCGGCGCCGTGGCGACCAGGGGTGATCAGCACTTCCTGCTGCACCTTGGGGTTGTCCGGGGTCACGAAACCAATGCCGCCTTCTTCGAAGTAACGGCCAACGATGGTTTCATGGGCGCGCGACACCACTTCGACGATCACGCCTTCGCGACGACCGCGACGGTCCAGGCCGGAAACCCGGGCCAGGGCACGGTCGCCGTCGAATACCAGGCGCATCTGCGCCGGGCTCATGAACAGGTCGTCGCTGCCGTCGTCGGGAATCAGGAAGCCGAAACCGTCGCGGTGACCGCTGATGCGACCGGCGATCAGGTCGAGCTTGTCCACCGGGGCATAGGTGCCGCGACGGGTGTATATCAGTTGCGCATCGCGCTCCATGGCTCGCAGGCGGCGGCGCAAGGCTTCCAGCTGGTCCTCGGTGGTGAGGCCGAACTCGTCCACCAGCTCCTCGCGGCTGGCGGGAGAGCCGCGCTCGTCGAGGTGCTTGAGGATCAGCTCACGGCTGGGAATGGGGTTTTCATATTTTTCCGCTTCACGAGCGGCCTCGGGATCGAGGGTCTGCCAATCGGCCATTAGAGAGAATTCACCTTGTCTATATAGGCGTTAGTTTGGCATACGCGTATTGAAACGGGAAATTTCAGGCGCAGCCGACCACTTATAAGCCCTGCCCAGAGGTGGAAAACAGTGTCCGGGACGCCACTGAGGAATTTTAATCGATTTTTCTCACTACAGGGGTTTACAGCGCAAAGAGCGCTCCGTATAGTGCGCGCCATCGACAACGCACAGCGTTGCAGATGTTGCCCAGATGGTGAAATTGGTAGACACGCCAGCTTCAGGTGCTGGTGACCTTACGGTCGTGGAAGTTCGAGTCTTCTTCTGGGCACCAATTCAGGACATGAGATTACATCAATCTTGTGCCACTCACAAAAACCCGCGAAAGCGGGTTTTTGCGTTTTAGGCATCCGTCAGCCCGGTCGATGTTTTGAATTATCAAAATCAAAACAGGGGTTTACAGATCAAAAGGTCCGCCGTATAGTGCGCCCCATCAACGGCGTACAACGCTGCTGATGCTGCCCAGATGGTGAAATTGGTAGACACGCCAGCTTCAGGTGCTGGTGACCTTACGGTCGTGGAAGTTCGAGTCTTCTTCTGGGCACCAATTCTTCACAAGAACCCGCGAAAGCGGGTTTTTGCGTTTCTGGGATTCGTAAATTCGTCCTCTCTCACCGTGGGAGCGGTCCGTGGCCGCGAAACAGGCGACTTGGTGCCGCAGATACTCCACGGCGCACCCTTCGCGGCCGATGACCGCTCCTACGGTGGGCTCGAACGGCGCACGAGCACCTGAGAACCCATATCGTTTACAATTGTTTCAAGATTCCGCTGCCCTGCCGTAAGGAAGTAGTCCATGACGATACTCAATTTCCATTCCCTGCTGCGCGCGCTCGGGGCATGCCTGCTGGGCATCGTCCTGGCGACCCCGCTGGCCCAGGCTGCCGACAAGGTCGAGCTGACGCTCTACAACGGTCAGCACAAGGAAATCGGTGAGGCCATCGCACAGGCCTACGAGGCCAAGACCGGGATTCACATCAACGTCCGCAAGGGCAGCAGCAATCAACTGGCCAGCCAGGTGATGGAGGAAGGCGACCGCTCGCCTGCCGATGTCATCTATACCGAAGAGTCTCCACCGCTCTACAGCCTGGGGCAAAAAGGCTTCCTGGCCAAGATCGACGACACCACCCTGGCCATGCTCCCCAAGGAATACGTTGCCAAGGACGGTACCTGGATGGGCGTCACCGCGCGGGTTCGCGTAGTGGCCTACAACCCCAAGCTGATCGACGAAAAAGACCTGCCCAATGACATCCTCGAATTCGCCCAGCCGCAATGGCAGGGCAAAATCGGTTTCGTACCCACCAGCGGCGCATTTCAGGAGCAAGCCGTGGCTATCATCCAGGTTCATGGCCGGGACGTTGCCGAGGAATGGCTGACCGGGCTGCGCGCCTTCGGCAAGACCTACTCCAACAACATGGTGGCGCTCAAGGCCGTGGAGAACGGAGAAATCGCCGCCGTACTGGTCAACAATTACTACTGGTTCGCATTGCAACGGGAGAAAGGCACCCTGGAATCCCGCCTGCGCTATGCCCAGGAAGGTGATGTCGGGGGCCTGATCACCGTGTCGTCGGCAGCCGCCTTGAAGTCCAGCAAGCACCCTCGGGAAGCGCAGGCGCTGCTGGCCTATATGGCCAGCGAAGAAGGTCAGCGCGTCATCACCCAGGCTACCGCCGAATACCCTTTGCACAAGGGCATGGTCTCGGACCGCGGCTTGAAGCCTTTCCAAGAGTTGCGCGCACCCAACGTGACGCCTGCCGATATCGGCGCCGCCGACGAGGCACTGGACCTGGAACGGGACGTTGGCCTGAATTGATCACCCCCTCCGTCATCCCGGCGGTGCGACGCAAGCGCCCCTCGATCTGGGTGCTCGCACCGGTCCTGCTGCTGGTCGGGCTGAGCCTGCTGCCCTTGCTCTACGTGGGTCTAAAGGCGTGGCAGGCCGGGCTGCACGAAGCGATCAGGCTGCTGTGGCGACCCTACGTCCTGCGCTTGCTGGGCAACACCCTGATGTTGATGGCCGGGGTAACGGCTGCGTGCGTGGTCATTGGCCTGAGCCTGGCCTGGCTGCTCGAGCGCACCGATCTGGCGGGCCGACGCCTGTGGGGCGTGATCCTGTGTTTGCCGTTCGCGGTGCCCGCCTTCGTCAGCAGCTTCACCTGGGTTTCGCTGAGTTCCGGATTCGAAGGGCTGGGCGGCGCCATCCTGGTCATGACGCTGTCGAAATACCCGTTGGTGTTACTTCCGGTCGCGGCTACCTTGCGCCATCTGGATACCTCGCTGGAAGAGTCGGCGCGCACGCTGGGGCTGAACCGCACCGGGGTGTTCTTCAAGGTCACGCTGCCGCTGCTGTGGCCCGCCGTGCTGGGCGGGGCACTGTTGATCGCGCTGCACATGCTGGTGGAGTTCGGTGCGCTGTCGATCCTGGGTTTGCAGACCTTTACCACGGCGATCTACCAACAGTTCGAGCTGGAGTTCAGCAACACCAATGCAGCGATGCTTTCGGCGCTGCTGTTGGTGCTGTGCCTGTTGCTGTTGTGGCTGGAGCTGAAAGTCCGCGGTACCGCGCGCCATGTTCGTACCGGTCAGGGCGCGGCCCGCCGTGCGACGCCGTTGCAGCTGGGTGGCTGGCGCATAGTGGCGCAGTTGTATTGCCTGCTGCTGGTGGTCATCGGCAGCGGTGTACCGCTGGCCATGCTCGGCTATTGGCTGGTGAAGGGCTCGTCGGCCGCTTTCCCCGTGGCGGCCATTGGCGAGGCATTGCTGACCTCGCTGTCATTGGCGTTGGGTGGGGCGGCCCTGTGCCTGGCGCTGGCATTGCCCGTCGGCCTGCTGGTAGTGCGCCATCGCGGTCGCCTGGCGATCTGGGCAGAGCGCTTGCCTTACCTGCTGCATGCCCTGCCAGGGCTGGTGATCGCACTGACCCTGGTGTACTTCGCCCTGCACTATGTGCCGGCGATGTACCAGACCACCGGCTTGCTGTTGCTGGCCTACGCGCTGCTGTTCCTGCCCCTGGCGCAGGCGCCGGTGCGCACCGCTCTGAACAAGGCCGCGCCGCAACTGGAAGAAGCGGCGCGCACCCTGGGTGCTACGCCCTTTTCCGCTTTCTGCCGGGTGACGTTGCCCATCATCTTCCCGGCCATGGCCGCAGCCTTCGCGCTGGTGTTCCTGGACGGCATGAAGGAGCTCACTGCCACTCTGGTTCTGGCCCCTACCGGCATGACCACCCTGGCAACCGAGGTGTGGTCGCACACCTCGAACATGGAATTCGCTGCCGCAGCGCCCTATGCGGCCCTGCTGATTCTGATTTCAGGTGTGCCGGTGTACCTGCTCACGACCCGGATGTATCTGAACCAAACACGTTAGGCCCTCCTGTAGGAGCGGTCCGTGGCCGCGAAAAGGGCAACGCGGTTCGTCAGGTAGACCGCAGTGCGCCTTTCGCGGCCTATGACCGCTCCTACAGGCGGGCATCTAGGCACGGAATTGGCCCAGGCTGGCTTTCAGCTGGGCCGCGAGCTTGTCGAGTTCCCTGCTGCTGGCGGTGGTTTGCTGCACGGCGAACGCCGCTTTCTCCGCCTGCGCATGAATCACCTCCACCCTGCCCTTCACGGCTTGCGCGCCGCGCGCTTGCTGCTCGGCGGCCTGCGTGGCCAGGCCGATCGCCGAATGCACCTGCTCCACAGAGGTCTGCACGGCCTGCTGCAACCGCGCACTGTCGCGCAGCACCGCCAAGCCTTCGTCCGCCTGACGTCCGGCCTGGCCGATGGCAGCCACCGCCTCGCGCGCGCCAGCCTGCAACGCGCCGATGTGCGCCTGGATGTCGCCGGTCGAGCTCTGCGTCTTGCTCGCCAGCGCCCGCACCTCGTCGGCGACCACGGCAAAACCACGTCCGGTTTCTCCGGCCCGCGCGGCTTCGATGGCGGCATTGAGCGCCAGCAGATTGGTCTGCTCGGCGATCCCATGGATCACCGTCAACACCACTTCGATCTGCTGACTCTGCTCGGCCAAGCGTTCGATCACCTTGGAGCCGTTCTGCACCTGCCCAGCCAACGCCTCGATCAAGCCACCGACCTGCTGCGAGGCACGGGTGTTGTCATCCGTGGCCCGACGGATCTGCGCCACCTGCTGCAAGGCCGACTGCATCGCCTGGCTCTCGGCCTGAGCCTCGTCGGCCATCTGCGACAGGTCGTGCAGGCTCTGCGCCACTTCATCGCGCTGCAAGCGGGCAGCGTCGTCGGCACCGGCGTTGCGCTGGGCCATGCTGCCGATCTCGACCCCGGTCTTGTGCGCCACCTCGCCTGCTTCGCGTACGATGGGCTGCAGCTTGTCGACGAAACGGTTGACCGCCGCCGCCATGTCGCCAATCTCGTCGCGGCTGTGGATAGCGACCCGCTTGGTCAGGTCCCCCTCACCCGCCGCCAGGTCGTCCAGCGCACCGACCAGCAAACGCAGCCGGTGCACCACACGCCGCCCCAGGACTGCGGCCAGCACCACCAGCATCACCAGCCCCACCAGGGCCAGGCACAGCCCGATGCGCCAGCGCAACTGCGCCGCAGCGGCCTGCACCGTGCTGTGGGTATTGGCCTGCATGGTCGTCGCCGCCGATTCCGCCGACTGCAGACGCGCTTGCAGGGCCTTGGCACTTTCGGCCGAGGCGCCTTGCAGGCTTTCGCCCACCAATTGCCCGGCATTGGCGATCAGTGCGGCAAAACGCTTGTCCAGCTCAGTCACTTCGGCCTCGACGCCTGCACGCGACACGGCCATCAACACGCGACCGATCTCCACGCCATTGGGGCTGATCGAAGCCTCGACATAGATCACCGACGGATCCGTCTTGGCCGCATCAAGCACCTTGTCCAAGGCTCGCTCGCCTGCACCCTTGGCCAGCAGCGCCTGGTTGATCGGGTTGTCGCGGTTCAGGTAACGGGTCAGGTGCTCGCCCTGAGCATCGTTGTAGATCACGAACAGCACATTGGGATTGCGCTGGGCGCGGCGGGCGAACTCGGAAAGCGTCGGCACATCGTTGTCCCACATCGCCCGCGGCGCGACCGAAGCCAGCAGCTCGGCCATATCGGTGGCCGATTCCTGCAGGTCCTTGTCCAGGGTCGCTCGAATCTGCGCCTGCTCCTGGGTCAGTCGCGCCGACAAACCGGCACTCAGGCGCTGGCGGGTATTACCGGAAAGACTCTCCAGACCGGAGGACACCTCCGCGCTGGCGCTTTGCAGCTCGCCCGTCAGCCGTTGGCTGTCCTGGGCCATGCGCTGGTCCAGATCCGCCTCGAGCGCGGTCACCGTGCTTCGCGTGAGCGCAATGGCCGCCAGTACCTGCACCAAAAGAGCGATACCCAAGGCGATGAAAACCGGACGCAGCAAACGGCTGCGCAGAAGAGAAAGGACAGCGGACATGTGAATCCCCTTTTTATTGACGCCATCGTAATACTGGCACCTGATTCGGAATCACACAGCAAACGCCGTGCCGGACGGATGACCTGTCCCTGAAACGACAAAAGGCCCCGAAGGGCCTTTTGCTGTGATGCACGAACCGCTATCAGCCGAACGGGTGACGCAGCACGATGGTTTCGTTGCGATCCGGACCGGTCGATACGATGTCGATCGGTGCGCCGATCAGCGCTTCGACACGCTTGATGTAGGCGCGAGCGTTGGCGGGCAGCTCTTCCAGGGTCTTGGCGCCCACGGTCGATTCGGTCCAGCCCGGCACTTCTTCGTACACAGGCTGCAGGCCTACGTAGCTGTCGGCGTCGGTGGGGGCAACGTCGTTGCCGTTTGCATCTTTGTAGCCGGTGCAGATGTTGATGGTTTCCAGGCCATCGAGTACGTCCAGCTTGGTCAGGCAGATGCCCGAGATGCTGTTCACATCGATAGCGCGACGCAGGATGACGGCGTCGAACCAGCCACAACGGCGAGCACGGCCGGTGGTCGCGCCAAATTCGTGGCCTTGTTTGGCCAGGTGCGCACCGACTTCGTCGAACAGTTCGGTCGGGAACGGACCCGAACCTACACGGGTGGTATACGCCTTGGTGATGCCCAGGATGTAGTCCAGGAACATCGGGCCGACGCCCGAGCCGGTCGCAACGCCACCTGCGGTGGTGTTGGAACTGGTCACGTAGGGGTAGGTGCCGTGGTCGATGTCCAGCAACGAACCCTGGGCGCCTTCGAACATGATGTCCTTGCCGGCGCGACGCAGGTCGTGCAGCTCGGCAGTCACGTCCAGCATCAGCGGCTTGAGCAGCTCGGCGTATTCCTTGCACTCGGCCAGGGTCTTTTCGAACTCGATGGCCGGCTCTTTGTAGTAGCCCACCAGCATGAAGTTGTGGTAATCCACCAACTCACGCAGCTTTTCTTCGAAGCGCGGCATGTTCAGCAGGTCGCCAACACGCAGGCCGCGACGTGCGACCTTGTCTTCGTACGCCGGGCCGATGCCACGACCGGTGGTACCGATCTTAAGCTCGCCACGGGCTTTTTCGCGGGCCTGATCCAGCGCCACGTGGAAGGACAGGATCAGCGGGCAGGACGGGCTGATACGCAGGCGCTCGCGCACCGGTACGCCTTTCTCTTCCAGCTTGGTGATCTCGCGCAGCAGGGCGTCAGGTGCAACTACCACACCGTTGCCGATCAGGCACTGCACGCCTTCGCGCAGTACGCCCGAGGGGATCAGGTGTAGGACGGTTTTCTCGCCGTCGATCACCAGGGTGTGGCCGGCGTTGTGGCCGCCTTGATAGCGCACTACCGCGGCAGCATGTTCGGTCAGCAGATCAACGATCTTGCCTTTGCCCTCATCACCCCATTGGGTGCCCAGGACTACGACATTCTTACCCATAACACTTGTCCTCATTCGCGCAAACTTGGTGCCGGCAGCGGCCGGCAGGAAAACTCAAGAGGCCAGTGGCAGTACTTGCCATTGTCCGTTCTGCTGAATCAATTGACGGTCGCAATCTGCCTCGCCAGCAGCCTCGATCGTCTGGCCCGGCAGGGCCTGGACCACGCGCTGGCCCTCGCGGCGCAGCTGGCAGACCGCCTGCCACAATGCTGCATCGGTGCTGTCAGGCATCCACACGCCGCCGGACGGCAATTCGATCCGGGCTTGGCCCAAGGTAACCAGGGACTTGAGGTCCGTGGAAAACCCCGTGGCCGGGCGGGCGCGACCGAAGTCCGCACCAATGTCGTCGTAGCGGCCGCCCTGGGCGATGGACTGGCCCATGCCTGGAACGAACACGGCAAACACCACGCCGGTGTGGTAGTGATAACCGCGCAGTTCGCCCAGGTCGAAGTACAGCGGCAATTCTGGAAAACGCAACGACAAGCGCTCGGCGATTGCCAGCAGGTCATCCAGCGCCGTCAGCACTGCCGTCGGTGCATTGGCCAGACGTACCTTGGCCTGGGCCAGCACTTCACGCCCGCCACACAGTCCGACCAGGGCGCGCAGCATCTCGGCCAGGTCGGCTGGCAGCCCTTGGGTAAGGGCAATCACTTCGTCGATGGCCTTGCGCTGCAAGGCATCGAACAACTGTTGCTCGACGTCGCCCGACAGGCCCGCCGCGCGGGCCAGGCCGCGGTAGATACCGACATGCCCCAGATCCATGTGCACGTCTGGTACGTCGGCCATCTCGAGCATGGTCAGCATCAGGCTGATGACTTCCACGTCGCTGCTCGGGCTGGCATCGCCATACAGCTCCGCGCCCAGCTGGATGGGGCTGCGCGAGCTGGACAATGCTCGCGGCTGCGCATGCAGCACGCTGCCGGCATAGCACAGACGATTCGGCCCTTCGCGGCGCAGGGTGTGCGCATCGATACGCGCCACCTGAGGCGTGATGTCGGCACGGAAACCCATCTGCCGGCCCGATTGCGGGTCGATCACCTTGAAGGTGCGCAGATCAAGGTCCTGGCCGGCGCCGGTCAGCAGCGACTCGAGGTATTCGATGTGCGGGGTCACGACGAACTCGTAACCCCAGCTCTGGAACAGGTCCAACACCTGGCGCCGCGCGACTTCGATGCGCGCAGCCTCAGGCGGCAGTACTTCTTCGATGCCATCTGGCAGCAGCCAGCGGTCTACCGTTGCCATTACGCCTTTCCCCTATGATCCGGGTGGCCTGCCGTCGGGCTAGCCTTGAGTGAAGCAGAAATCGCCCACCGCAAGCATGTCGCGGGGCAATGTCCTCATGAACCGGGCCTATGAATCGGCCAATCGATCTTGCAGACGCAAAAAAGCCGGGAATTTCCCGGCTGCCGCATCATACACACGTTTCGCCGATCGTTCACCCCGCCGAACGGTTAAACCGCCCGGCGGGGAAAGCCGATCAGGGCTTGTACTTCTCCATGAAGCGGAAGAAATCGCTCTTGGAGTCCAGCACCATCACGTCGCTCTTGTTGGCGAAGCTCTGGCGGTACGCCTGCAGGCTGCGGAAGAAGGAATAGAATTCCTGATCCTGGCCATAAGCCTGGGCGTAGATGGACGCCGCTTGCGCATCACCGTCACCGCGCGCTTCCTCGGACTCACGATAGGCTTCGGCGAGCAGAACACGACGCTGGCGATCGGCATCGGCACGGATGCCTTCGGCCAGTTCGTTACCCTTGGCACGGTGCTCGCGCGCCTCGCGCTCACGCTCGGTGCTCATGCGCTCGAACACGCTGCGGTTGACTTCCTTGGGCAGGTCGATGGCCTTGACGCGCACGTCGATGACTTCGATCCCCAGCTCCTTGTCTGCCATGCGGTTGAGCGACGTGGTGATGTCGGACATCAACGCGTCACGCTCACCCGATACCACCTCGTGCAGGGTGCGCTTGCCGAACTGGTCGCGCAGGCCCGATTCCAGACGACGCGACAGACGCTCGTCGGCGATCTGCTTCATGCCGGAAGTGGCCGTGTAGTAGCGCTCGGCATCCTTCACGCGCCATTTGGCGTAGGCGTCGACCATCACCGCTTTCTTCTCCAGGGTCAGGAACCGCTGGGTCGGGGCGTCGAGGGTCATCAGCCGTGCGTCGAACTTGCGCACCTGGTTGACGTACGGCAGCTTCACATGCAGGCCAGGCTGGACATCGGCCTGGACCACGCGACCGAATTGCAGCAGGACCGCACGTTCGGTTTGCGCCACGATGTAGAAGCAGTTCCATGCTGCCACCGCCAGGACGACGGCGACGATCAGGGCGATCACAGATTTATTGCCCATCAGCGACTCTCCCTTGAACGCATTTCACGCTGTTGCTGCTGCAGGTCGGCTGCGGCGCGTGCGCCGGCGGCGTCGCTCGCCGATGAAGGCGTGGCAGCGGCGGGCGTGGTGCTGTTGTTGCGGTCACCACCGACCATCTTGTCCAGCGGCAGGTAGATCAGGTTGTTCTGACCTTCCTTGCTGGCCACCAGCACCTTGCTGGTGTTGCTGTAGACGTCCTGCATGGTTTCCAGGTACAGGCGCTGGCGGGTCACGTCGGGCGCCTTGCGGTACTCGGTGACCAGCTTGGTGAAGCGATCGGCCTCACCCTTGGCGCGCGATACGACTTCGTCACGGTAACCGTTGGCATCCTCGATAATGCGCTGGGCCTGACCACGAGCCTCGGGAATCACGCCGTTGGCATAGCCTTCAGCCTGGTTGCGCGAGCGCTGTTCGTCTTCACGGGCACGAATCACGTCGTCGAAGGCTTCCTGCACTTCACGCGGGGCCGCCGCGCTCTGTACGTTGACCTGGGTGACGGTGATACCGGTCTGGTAGGTGTCGAGGAAACGCTGCAGGCGCTCCTTGATCTCGCCGGCCATCTGCTCGCGGCCTTCGGTCAGCACCTGGTCCATGGCGGTGGAGCCCACCACATGGCGCAGCGCACTGTCGGTGGCATGCTGCAGGCTGATTTCAGGCTGGTCGACGCGCAGGACGAAGTCCTGCAGGTTGGTGATCTTGTACTGCACGGTCAGCGGCACCTCGACGATGTTCTCGTCTTCGGTGAGCATCTGGCCCTGCTTGGTATACGAACGCTCGCGCGTGACGTTTTCCAGGTACTTGCGATCGATCGGCGGGAAGTAGATGTTCAGGCCTGGACCCACGGTTTCGTAGTACTTGCCGAAGCGCAACACCACGGCCTGCTCCTGCTCGTCGACCACGTACACCGCGCTGTACAGCCAGATAGCGCCGAGCACGGCAAGGCCGATGCCCAACAGGCCGAGACCACCGCCCTTGGACGTGCCTCCCCCGTCGCCACCGCCACCTGTGCGTTTCTTTCCACCGCCGAACAAACCGTTCAGGCTGTCCTGCAGCTTGCGGAAGGCCTCGTCGAGATCCGGTGGCCCCTTGCGGTCGCCTCCACGGCGTTTACCACCCCAAGGATCTTGATTGTTCGAGTTGCCACCCGGCTCATTCCAAGCCATAGCGCTCTCCATCTGATAAAGCAAAGACGCACCCACGGCGCGCCGACCAATGCTACAGAATGCCCGACATGACAGCACAGCTGCCACGTCAGGCTTTTATTGCAAAGTGTGTTGCTCGATGAATTCAGCGGGCTCCATGCCTTCGCGACTGACCAGGCGATTGAGCTCCGCACGCGGCAGGCGGATTGCCAGCAGACTGCCACCTTGCTCATCATGCGCTTCGCTTTGCACCGCGCCCAGCGAAAACAGCTGGGCACGCAGACGGCCAAGGTTCTGGCCCAACTGCAGCGTCCCGACGAACAGGTCTTCGCCCAGCAATTCGGCGACCGCCTGCTTGATCAGCTCAAGACCGCGGCCATCGCGCGCCGACACCCAGACCCGTACGGGCTTGCCGTCCGCATCGCGCTGTATCTGCGGCTCGACGCCCTCGAGCAGATCGAGTTTGTTATACACCTCGAGGATCGGCAAGCCTTGCGCGCCGATCTCGGTAAGGACCGCCATGACCTGCTCGATCTGCGCCATGCGCTCGGGCTCATGGGCGTCGATCACATGCAGCAGCAGGTCGGAGTTGCTCGATTCCTCGAGGGTGGCACGGAACGCTTCGACCAGCTTGTGCGGCAGGTGCCGAATGAAGCCCACCGTGTCGGCCAGGATCACTGGCCCCAGGTCGTTCAACTCGAGCCGGCGCAAGGTCGGGTCGAGGGTGGCGAACAACTGGTCGGCCGCGTACACCTCGGAACGGGTGACGGCGTTGAACAGGGTCGATTTGCCGGCGTTGGTGTAGCCCACCAGGGACACCGATGGAATATCGGCACGCCGACGTCCGCGACGGGCCTGCTCGCGCTGACTGCGCACTTTTTCCAGGCGCTGCTTGATCTGGCGCAGGCGTACCCGCAGCAGGCGCCGGTCGGTTTCCAGCTGGGTTTCACCCGGACCGCGCAGGCCGATACCACCGCCCTGGCGCTCCAGGTGAGTCCAGCCGCGAACCAGCCGTGTACTCATGTGCTCGAGCTGGGCCAGTTCGACCTGCAGCTTGCCTTCATGGGTACGAGCGCGTTGCGCGAAGATATCCAGGATCAGACCGGTACGGTCCAGCACGCGGCACTCGAAGACCTTCTCGAGGTTGCGTTCCTGGCTGGGTGTGAGGGTGTGATTGAAGATCACCAGATCCGCGTGTTCGGTCTTGACCTGATCACGCAGTTCCTCGACCTTGCCACTGCCGATCAGAAATTTGGCACTGGGCCGATGACGGGCGACATTGACGAATGCAACAGTCTCGGCGCCGGCCGAAATGGCCAGCTCCTGAAACTCCTGCGGGTCTTCACGCGCCTCAGGGTCCTGACCGTCCAGATGAACGAGGATCGCTCGCTCACCACCACCGTGGCGCTCAAAGAACAAGGCAGACTCCTATCAAGCGTTACCTGGGTCGGTGTCGCCCTGCTCGGATTCGGTCGCGCTGGGCAGACGAATCGGACGCACCGGTACAACCGTGGAAATTGCATGTTTGTAGACCATCTGGCTGACAGTGTTCTTCAGCAGGATGACGAACTGGTCGAACGATTCGATCTGGCCCTGCAACTTGATACCGTTCACCAGATAGATCGAGACGCCGACCTTCTCTTTACGCAAGGTGTTCAAGTAAGGGTCTTGTAGCGAATGCCCTTTTGACATGTGCCGCACTCCTTTAAGGATCAATAGTGGAAAAGCTGTAAAAAGATAAAGGCTCTGACCGTCAGACCCCAAGGATAGACGGCAATTGCGGGACTCAGCTCAATATGGAGGCCGAGCCCAGGTATTTCAAGGCGCGAGACAGATTGTCGCCCGCCAGACTGTCGAGCCAGTGCAGATCGGCCCAACCGCGCAACCAGGTGAACTGCCGCTTGGCCAATTGGCGCGTGGCGATGATGCCGCGTTCGCGCATCTGCACCTCGGTCAGCTTGCCATCCAGATGATCCCAGACTTGCCGATAGCCTACCGCTCGTATAGACGCAAGCCCTGCATGCAAGTCACTTCGAGCACGCAAGGCAGTGACCTCATCAACGAAGCCTTGTTCCAGCATTTGTTCGAAACGCAGGGCAATTCGCTCATGCAGCACCGAACGGTCAGTAGGCGCGATGGCCAGGTTGGCCACAGTATAGGGCAATTGCCCGCTTGCCAATGCGCCTGGTTCGGTACTTTGCGCAGATTGTCGCGCACGCAGCTCGGTCATGCTCGACCCGCTCACGCGGTACACCTCGAGTGCCCGGACCAGCCGTTGCGGATCGTTGGGATGAATGCGCGCGGCGGATACCGGGTCGATCGCCGCGAGCTGGTCGTGCAACGCCTGCCAGCCGTCGCGAGCGGCCTGCGCTTCCAGGTCGGCGCGCACCTGCGCATCGGCGCCGGGCATGTCTGCCAGCCCTTCGAGCAGGGCCTTGAAATACAGCATGGTGCCGCCCACCAGCAGCGGAATGTTGCCGCGCGCGGTGATCTGCGCCATGGCCTGCAGCGCGTCGCGGCGAAAGTCGGCGGCGCTGTAGCTTTGCGCCGGGTCAAGGATATCGATCAGAGCATGTGGGTGGGCTTCCAGCACTGCGGGCGACGGCTTGGCCGTGCCGATGTCCATGCCGCGGTAGACCAGCGCCGAGTCGACGCTGATCAGCTCGCACGGCAACACCTTGCTCAGCTCGATAGCGAGATCGGTCTTGCCGGCGGCAGTAGGCCCCATGAGGAAGATCGCCGGAGGTAGGCCACTCATCGATCAACGTCCGCGCAGGAAAAGTTTGTCCAGGTCGTCCAGGCCCATCTGGGTCCAGGTCGGTCGACCATGGTTGCACTGGCCACTGCGCTCGGTGTTTTCCATATCGCGCAGCAGGCCGTTCATCTCCGGGATGGCCAGGCGGCGGTTGGCGCGAATGGCGCCGTGGCAGGCCATGGTGCCCAGCAGTTCGTTGAGGTGGGCCTGGATGCGGTCGCTGGTGCCGTACTCCATGAGGTCGGCCAGCACATCGCCCACCAGGCGATTGGCTTCGGCTTGCTTGAGCAGCGCCGGGATCTGGCGGATGGCCACGGTTTCCGGCCCGAGCCGCTGAAGCTCGAAGCCCAGGCGCTGGAACCAGGCCGCATGCTCTTCGGCACAGTCCGCTTCGCGTTGGCTCATGGCCAGGGACTCGGGCACCAGCAGTGGCTGCCCGCTCAGGCCCTCGTTGGCCATGGCGATCTTCAGGCGCTCGTACATGATGCGCTCGTGCGCTGCATGCATGTCCACCAGGACCAGCCCCTGGGCGTTTTCGGCCAGGATGTAGATGCCTTTGAGCTGCGCCAGCGCGTAGCCCAGCGGGGGAATGTCACCCTGGCTCTGCGGCAGGCTGGGGATCGGCGCAGTGCTGCTGCCTGCAGTGGGCAACGGCGCGAAGAATTCCCGATAGGCGCTTTGCGCCTCGGCCACCGGCAAGGCGGCGGTCGGCCGCGGCGTATACGAGTAACCGCCACCGGAACCACCGTTCGACTGCGGCGCAGCCATGGGCGGCTGCAGCAGGTTCGCCGACAGGCCCATTTCACCCTGAGGACCGAACTCGCCGGCCTGGGCGCCACTGGGTCGCGGCGCCTGCGATTGCGTCGGCGCGGTTGCCAACTGGTCTTCGGGACGCACGTCGGCCAGGGCACGGTGCAAGGTGCCATAGAGAAAGTCGTGCACCATGCGCCCGTCGCGAAAGCGCACTTCATGCTTGGTGGGGTGCACGTTGACGTCGACCACCGCTGGGTCGACTTCCAGGAACAGGACAAACGTCGGATGGCGACCGTTGAACAGCACGTCGCGGTAGGCCTGCCGTACGGCGTGGGCGACCAGCTTGTCGCGCACCGCTCGGCCGTTGACGAAGAAGTACTGCAAGTCGGCCTGGCTGCGGGAAAACGTCGGCAAGCCCACCCAGCCCCACAGGCGCAAGCCGTTGCGATCGACCTCGATCGGCATGGCCTGTTCGAGAAACGCCGGCCCGCAGACTGCGGCGACCCTGCGTGCGCGGGCGGTTTCGTCATGGGCTTCGTGCAGGCCGAGGATGCTCTTGCCATTGTGCCGCAGGTGAAAGCCGACATCGAAACGGGCCAGTGCCAGGCGCTTGATGACTTCCTGCAGATGATCGAACTCGGTCTTCTCGGTCTTGAGAAACTTGCGCCGTGCCGGGGTGTTGAAGAACAGGTCGCGAACCTCGACCGAGGTGCCCACCGGGTGCGCGGCAGGCTGCACGCGGGCATCCATGTCGCGGCCTTCGGTTTCGACCTGCCAGGCCTGGTCGGCCGCCGCGGTGCGGGAGGTCAGGGTCAGGCGCGCCACCGAACTGATCGAAGCCAGCGCTTCGCCGCGAAAGCCCAGGCTCATCACGCGCTCCAGATCTTCCAGGTCGCGAATCTTGCTGGTGGCATGACGCGCCAAAGCCAGCGGCAGATCGTCGGCCGAGATACCGCTGCCATCGTCGCGCACGCGCAGCAACTTGACGCCACCCTGCTCGACTTCGATGTCGATGCGGCGAGCGCCCGAATCCAGGCTGTTTTCCAGCAGTTCCTTGATCACCGAGGCCGGGCGTTCGACCACCTCGCCGGCAGCGATCTGGTTGGCGAGCCGCGGGCTGAGCAGCTCGATACGAGATGATTCAACCATTACTGGGACGCCAGGGCAGTGCTGGGGATGGTGACTTCCTGGCCAATTTTCAGTTCATCGGTTTTCAAGTCATTGGCGCTGCGCAAGGTAGCGATGCCCAGGTCGTAGCGGGCGGCCAGCATGGCCAGGGTTTCGCCGGGACGCACCACGTGGGTGCTGGGGCCGCGAGCGATCTTGCCGGTGTCACGCAGCCAGGCCATGTAGGTCCCTGGCGGCGGGTTCTGCTGGAAGAACTGCTTCACACCGGTGCGGATCGAGCGCGCCAGCGCTTGCTGGTGACCCGAGCTCTGCAGTTTGTTGGCTTCGTTGGAATTGGAAATGAACCCGGTTTCCACCAGAATCGAAGGAATGTCGGGGGATTTCAATACCATGAACCCGGCCTGCTCGACACGGCGCTTGTGCAGCGGCGTCACCTGGCCGATGTTGCTCAACACCTTCTGGCCCACGTTGAGGCTGGAGGTCAGCGAGGCGGTCATCGACAGGTCCAGCAGCACACCAGCGAGCATGCGGTCCTTGTCATCCAGGCTGACGTTGCCGGCGCCACCGATCAAGTCGGAACGGTTTTCGGTGTCGGCCAGCCAGCGCGCGGTTTCAGAGGTGGCGCCACGCTCGGACAAGGCGAACACCGACGCACCGAAAGCCGCCGAGGATGGCGCGGCATCGGCGTGGATGGAAACGAACAGGTCGGCGCCCTTCTTGCGGGCGATTTCAGTGCGCCCGCGCAGCGGAATGAAGTAGTCGCCGGTACGCGTCAGCTCGGCGCGGAAGCCTTGTTCGGCGTTGATCTGGCGTTGCAGCTCCTTGGCGATCTGCAACACCACGTCTTTTTCGTGTTGCCCGCGCGGGCCCGAGGCGCCCGGGTCTTCGCCGCCATGACCAGCATCGATGGCAATGACGATATCGCGCTTGCCATTGGGCACCGGGGTCAACTTGATGGCCGGGCGAGTCGGCGTGACCGGCACCGCCGGCGTGGTAGCGACGACCGGCTGGGACGGCGTAGGCTCGGCATCGGCTGCCGAGTCGAACAAGTCCACCACCAGACGGTTGCCGTATTGCTGGTTGGGCGCCAGGGTGAAGCTCTTGGGGGTAATGGCCTTTTTCAGGTCGACCACGACGCGCAGATCGGTAGGTGTGCGCTGCGCCGAGCGCACACTGGTGACGGGGGAATCGCCAGGGGCCACGCTCAATGGGCCCGCCGCGGTTGCGCCGTTGATGTCGATCACCAGTCGGTCGGGCGACGACAGCGTGAACACGCTGTGCTGGACCGGACCGGTGAGGTCGAAGACCAGCCGGGTGTTGTCCGGCGCTCGCCACAAGCGCACGCTCTTGACTTGTGTAGCGGCCACGGCATTGACGACAAAACCCGTCAACATCAGACCAACGACCGCGACCAGCGCGCGAATGCGCATACCTAACCCCATCAAATTATTTGGATTTCTGTGCCACAGCGGCACACCAGGACGCACCGCGTGGGCCCTGTGGCGATAACTTCAACAGCCTTCCGGCCGCTTGCGGGCTTATGGTAATGGTCAGGTCAGGCTTTGGCAAAAAGCCCGCGCCCTGTTGGGGCCACTCGATCAAGCACAAGGCGTCTTCTTCAAAGTAGTCGCGGATGCCCAGATACTCCAATTCTTCAGGATCAACAAGGCGATAGAGGTCGAAGTGAAAGGCTTTTATAGCCCCGATTTCGTAAGGTTCGACCAGGGTGAAGGTCGGGCTCTTGACCGCCCCTACGTGCCCGAGACCGCGGATCAGGCCCCGGGAAAAGGTGGTTTTGCCAGCGCCCAGATCGCCTTCCAGAAAGATCAGCCCATGGCCCTGGGTGACCTCTGCCATGCGCGCACCGAACGCGACCATCGCATCCTCGCCTTCGATGAAAAGTTCTACTTCAGACACGGATAGTGCTCCTCGAGCAACTGACGAATGGCAGGGATCAGATCGCTGGCCGCCAGGCCGCGGCCGCCCTCGCCCGACCGTTCTCCGGCGCAGGCGTGCAGCCACACGCCCAGGCAGGCCGCATCGTAGCCGTCCAGACCCTGGGCACGCAGCGCACCGATCAGCCCGGCGAGGACATCGCCCAGCCCGCCGGTGGCCATGGCCGGGTGACCGTGCTCGCAAATCGCCAGGCGACCGTCGGGCGCCGCGATCAGGCTGCCGGCGCCCTTGAGCACGCACACCGCCGCGTATTGCCGGGCCAGGCGCTGGGCTGCAGCGGGGCGGTCTTCCTGGACCTGCGCGGTGGAAATGCCGAGCAACCGCGCCGCTTCACCGGGGTGCGGGGTCAGCACCGCATCGGCGGGCAGCGTCACGGCGCCCTGGGCCAACTGGTTCAGCGCATCGGCGTCCCACACCTGGGGCTTGTCCTGGCTGGCTGCGACCGACAGCAGGCTGCGGCCCCAACCGGCCTGGCCCAGGCCGGGTCCGACCACCAGCACGGTAGCGGCCTCGGCCATTGGCAGGAGCTGATTGGCCGAGGCGATATCGGCCACCATCACTTCCGGCAGGCGCGCCAGCGCCGGCGCCACGTGCTCGCCGCGGGTGGCCAGCGAGACCATGCCGGCCCCGCTGCGCAGCGCGCTTTGGGCGCTGAGCAGTGCCGCGCCGCCGGTACCGTGGTCGCCGCCGATCACCAGCACACGGCCGTACATGCCCTTGTGCGCATCCATCGGCCGCGCCGACAGGACCGGCAAGGTGGCCGGGTTGAGGGCCACGGCGGCCGCTGGCTGGCTGTGCACTACGTCGGGTATTTGCGTGTCTGGCGGCATGCTTGAACCTTTGCTGTCGATGTCTGGCAGAATTATACCCACCTCCGCACCGGTTTCCTCGCTCGCATGTCTGCTCCCACCATCGACCTTCCCGCCCTGGCGCTCTCCATCAAGCAATGGGGGCGCGAACTGGGTTTCCAGCAAGTCGGCATCGCCGGCCTGGACCTGGCCGAGCATGAACAACACCTGGAGCGCTGGCTGGAGTCTGGCTACCATGGCGAAATGGACTACATGGCTGCCCATGGCAGCAAGCGTTCACATCCCGAACAGCTGGTGCCCGGCACTTTGCGCGTCGTTTCGCTGCGCATGGACTACCTGCCTGGCGACACGCACATGGCGCAACGCCTGGCCGAGCCGGAAAAAGCCTACGTCTCGCGCTATGCCTTGGGCCGCGACTACCACAAGCTGATCCGCAAGCGGGTGCAGCACCTGGCCGAGCGTATCCAGCAGGACATCGGCCCGTTCGGCTTCCGTGCCTTCGTCGACAGTGCGCCGGTGCTGGAGAAAGCCATCGCGCAGGAGGCGGGGCTAGGCTGGATCGGCAAGAACACGCTGGTCCTCAACCGCAAGGCCGGCAGCTACTTCTTCCTCGCCGAGCTGTTCGTCGACCTGCCGTTGCCGGTCGACGAAGCGCACGCCAGCGAACACTGCGGACGCTGCACGGCCTGCCTGGAGATCTGCCCCACTGCCGCCTTCGTCGGGCCCTATGTACTGGACGCCCGTCGCTGCATCTCCTACCTGACGATCGAGCTCAAGGGTTCCATTCCCACGGAGTTGCGGCCGTTGATCGGCAACCGCGTGTTCGGTTGTGACGATTGCCAGATCGTTTGCCCCTGGAACCGCTTCGCCCGCCCCTCGGGCGAAGGCGATTTCCAGCCGCGGCACCAGCTGGACAACGCCGAATTGGCCCAGCTGTTTCTGTGGGACGAAGCGCACTTCCTGAGCAGCACCGAAGGCTCGCCCCTGCGCCGCGCCGGTTACGAGCGCTTCCTGCGCAACCTGGCAGTCGGTTTGGGCAACGCGCCGTCGAGCATCCCGGTACTCGAAGCCCTGAAGACGCGCCGCGAACACCCCAGCGAGCTGGTCCGCGAACACGTCGAATGGGCCCTGGCGGCCCATGCTCAACGGTCGTCGTAGACGAACTTGGGCATTTCCCAGTGGAAGCGAATAGCCAACAGGCGCAGCAGGAAGCCACCGAACAAGGTGATCGACAGCGCCTGGATTGGCACCAGCTCCAGGTAGGTGCAGCCCAGAAAGCACCAGGCCGAGGCGAATGAAACGCTGGCATACAGCTCACGGCGGAACACCAGGGGAATGTCGTTGCAGAGGATGTCACGCAGAATGCCACCGAAGACCCCGGTAATCATGCCGCTGATGGACGCCACCAGATAATCGTGACCCAGCTCCAGGGCGGTCATGGTGCCGATCAGCGTGAACGCCACCAGCCCCAGCGCATCGAGCACCAGAAACAGCGAGCGCAAGCGGCGCATGAGCGGCGCGATGAAGATCGTGACCAACGCCGCAACACTGGTCAGCACCAGATATTCAGGGTGCTTGACCCACGTCAGCGGGTAGTGCCCCAGCAACACATCGCGCATCGAGCCGCCGCCCAATGCCGTCACACAGGCGATCAGCACCACGCCGAACCAGTCCATCCCGCGCCGTCCTGCAGACAAGGCGCCGGTCATGGCTTCAGCGGTGATGGCGATCAGGTAGAGGGTCAGTAGCATGGGAATCAAGGGCCAAAAGACGAGGGGTGTGATGGGAGCGGTATCGACTCGAGCACGTGCGCCGCGATGAGCTCCCATGATACCGGGCACGCTCTCGCGCTGTCCGCTTCACGATCTCTGGATGCACAGAGTGAGTTCATCGCCCATAGGATAACTGCAGCAGGCCAAAGCGTACCCAGCTGCGTGCTGCTGTGCACTCAAGGCAAAATCCGCCTCGCGACGACATTCCCCTTTCAGAACCTTGATCTTGCAGGCGCCACAGATTCCGGCACGACACTGACTGCGCACTTTCTGGCCTTGGGCTTCCAATTGCTCAAGCAGGGTCAATGAATGGACCGCGTCGAACTCGACCCCTGACGCGGGTATCTTCATGCGTACCGTGCCAGGGTTGCCCTGATCCGAGGGCAGCGGCGAATCGGGCGGGCCGAATGCTTCGATGAAGTAACGGGCAGCACCCTGTCGAACCGTCATGGCCTGGTGCATTTCGCGGACAAATGCCTGGCTACCGCAAATCACCACGCCCTGCGGCGTGTCCAGGGCATCCAGTACGGCTTGGCTTGGACGCCCCCTCCACACGCATCCTTTGTCTTGATACACCGACTGCCGGGTGACATGGATGCGCAAGGTGAACCATTGTTCGCAAAGCTCCAGGGCCATCAATTCGGCAAAGCAAGGCACGGTTTCCAGGGAGGGCGTGCACAACAGCAATGTAGTCCGTGGCACTTGGCGGCCTTGCCGCGCCCACTGCCTGAATTCGCGTATCAATGCCCAAGGCAAGGTAAAACCGATACCACCGGCCAACAGCGCCACGCTATCCAGGCCGGACATCCGTTGCGCCGTGATATCACCTGCAACACCCACGCAACGCACCAAGGCGCCGACCATCAAATGGCTGAACATCGCCTCTGACAACCCCATGGAAGGGACCCGCTGGACGATGATCTCGACTTGCCAGCGGGTAGGACATGCAACTATCGAATAGCAGGCCTTGCGAACTTGACCGGTAGCACCTGCGTATTCAAGTATCAGGTAGCGGCCTGGGACATATTCCTCTGCACGTTGCTCATCGAGTACCGTGAAGACAAACCTTTTAACGTTCTCTGCAACATCGCACACCCCATCACAGCGCAGAAAACCTGACGCGGCCGGTTCCACGGCAGATGAATCGCTGTTGGCCAAAAGTGCCATCTACTGCAGACCTATACGTGCGAGCAGACTGGAAACCGACTCGGTGTAGATTTCTACTTCGCTTGATCGGGAACATTCCAGAAGCATTGCCTCATGCCCCTGGAATCCTGCCAGAGGAAGCGCCTGAGCCCAGGCACCCAGTTCGTTGTCGGCAAACATCTCCACGGTCTTGGCAATGACAGCGTGCAAGTACGCCCGCTCACGAACGCTGAGCGTATGGACGATATCGCAGGCTACAAAGCTGAAAACACTTGAATGACTCCACTCATCTACTGCGTGAGTACGGGTGACCTCATGACACACGCGCTGGATGGCGTCATCTTCGGACAAGGTTTTGAGATAGTCAGTGATCAAGGTTTCACTGGCACAGGCAATACCGAAGCGTGTCAGCCGCCGCTGCCATTCAGCCGTACACGTAGACAGTATCTGCTCTCGCCAGCGGACGAGATTGAAGTCACTGAAATCGAGGTAGGGCAGCTTTCGGTTCAGATAGATGTAATTGCATGCCGTTATCGACATCTTGGTATGAAGCGCTTCGTCGAGCAGGGCTTCGGACATCACCCGCTGCAGGATTTCACGGTTGCGGGACTCGACAGGCGGCCTCTTGATGATGTCCTCACAGGCGGGTGTCACGATGTCGCATTCGATATAGATGGTTTTGAGGTTATAGATAATCCAGCCATAGGACAGGCATCTGGATTTCATTTCAGCTGACGCCGCTTGCCATGTGGGATGGTTTCTAAAAGGCACCAGCGACTCGCTGAAGTCCAACCTGCCTTGTTCGAAGAGCAGTTCACTATAAGGGGTCGCGTCGTTGTTGACTGCCGCCCTCACGTTCCACAACGAAGATAACTTCTCCAGCATGTTCCTGACGCCATCATGGCTTTCCGGACCCATTTCCATATTCACGTGCTGCGTACCTTTTTACCTATGATGTTCAACCAATGACGCCGTTGACGGCATTCAATTCTTTGCAAACATGCCCTGCGCATACAGCAACCGAATCCCGTCGGGTGTGGATTCCAGCAACCGGCGCTCACCCGTCTTGCGTTGCACATCCACGGTGTAGCCCGCGTCTTCAGGGAAGCGGCGGGTTACATCTGCCAATGCATGCTCGGCAGCCGCATGTTCGATATCGATCTGGCACCAATACGCCCGGTGCAAATGAACGGTGACGCGAAAGTGCTGCATGGTTTTCTATTCTCCTGAAGGTGGGCCCAGCACTCGGCTGGCCCAGTTTTCGACCTGACCCGTCGACAGGCGCCGCTCCACGAGCGCGCGCCAGGAAGGTACGAGCGGCAATTGCGCGAATTGGCTCAACTCATCGACGTTCGGCGAGCGCTGGTACAACAGCGCAATGACTCGGCGCAACGACCACTGGGGGATCGGGCGGTCCTGCAGCACGATGGGGTCGCCTGCTTGCAGGACACCGTCCTCCAGAACTCGGTAATACCAGCCCGTCATTGCACTGGCCTGCATGCGCAAGGCCATATCGCTCACTTCGAAGCGATCGTTGAGCTTCCAGCAGGGCTGGCGCGTCTGGCTGACTTCCAGCAGCACGCTGCCACATCGAAAGATGTCACCCAGGCACACCCGGCTTTCGTCCACACCGACAGTCGACAGGTTTTCGCCGAAAGCACCTGGCTGTGCGAGGCGCGGATGATTACCGATGAGCTGCAACCACGCTTGGTAGTGCTCGAACGGATAGTGGTGGATGGCTTTGTCGGGGCCTCCGTGGATGCGTCGATCCCCCTGCTCATCGCCCATGATACCCAGCGCTGCCACGTCAACCGGCCCGGAGACCGACACCTTGTCGATTCCGGTGAAACTGCCTGGGCGAGTGAAGGGGCGAGACGTACCGGCGAGCACCTGCCGCAACTCGATGACGGGCAGCTCTTCGCTCATCGCAGCCGCGCCAGCCAGTCGGTCAGGATCGCGTCGGCCATCTGTATACCTGCACCGCCCGCGGCCTGAGCCTGGGCGCGCAGTTCGCGGGGGTCGATACGCTGCTGATGCAGCTCGTTGGCATGGCCGACCAGCCAGGCTTCGAGCGCCTGGGGTGCCACTTCGAGATGAAATTGCAGTGCAAGGACCTGATCGCCCACGCTGAATGCCTGATGGGGGCAGGCGTCGGTGGCGGCGAGCCGCACGGCCTGGGCAGGAATGTCGAACTGATCGCCGTGCCAGTGCAACACGGGGGTTCCCCGTGCCAAGGGCGCGAGGACAGAGTTGCGTCCGGCGTCGGTCAACGTGATGGGGCCGAAACCGATTTCCTTGTGGCCCATGGCGGCGACGTTGGCGCCCAGGGCGCGGGCGATCAGCTGTGCGCCCAGGCAGATCCCCAACATGGGTTTGCCGCTGTCCAGGCGTTGGCGGATGAGTTCGAGTTCGTCCAGCAGGAAGGGGTACTGCGCCTCGTCGAAAGCACCGATAGGCCCGCCCAGAATGATCAACAGGTCTGCGGATGTCACATCGAGGGACGCCAGCGGGTGCAATGGCGCCTCTATCATTTTGATTTCATATCCTTCGGCTTCCAGCACCGGGGCCAGACTGCCCAGGTCTTCGAAGGCGATATGCCGCAATACCAACGCACTTTTCATTTATGTACCAATACAATAATATGAATGTATGAATACATTATTGACGAATGCGTCCACTGCCGTCGAGATCGCAAACGCTATCGAGCAGCAGATACGCCAAGGTGATTTGCTTCAAAACGCTTCGCTGCCGTCGGTGCGCGACCTGGCCAGGCAGCTTGCTGTCAGCCCCAATACCGTCGCGGGGGCCTACCGAATGCTGCGCGACAGCGGTCTGGTGACGACCGATGGGCGCCGCGGCACGCGAGTCAGCGAGCCTGCGTCGGCTATCGCCGAACACGGTTTCGTGCTTCCCGCGGGACTGGGCGACATGGCCAGCGGTAATCTGGATGCCGCGCTGCTGCCAACGCCCGATCTCGACTGGCTACGGCGCAACGTCAAACAGAATGGTTTCGACCAGTTCGGCGACGATCCGCAGCTGTTGGGCCTGGCAAGCGACTGGCTCGACAGCCAGCAACTGCCCAACGAGCACGTGGGCGTGTATTGCGGTGCGCTGGACGCTGTCGAGAGAGCGCTGCGCGCACGCTGCCGACCGGGCGCCACGGTGCTGATCGAAGATCCGTGCTGGCCGCCGTTGCGCGACCTGCTGGCCGGGCTGCAGCTCAAGCCAGGGGTACTGGGCATGGACGAGCACGGCGCGCTGGTCCCGGCGGCGGAGGTGCTGCGTGGCGCGGCTGCCGTGGTACTGACGCCCCGCGCGCAGAACCCAACCGGCTGCTCGTTCGATACCCCGCGCTGGCAGCAATGGTCGGCAGCGCTGCAGAACGCTCCGCACACTCTGCTGGTGATCGACGATCACTGGGGGCCGTTGAGCCAGGCGCCGACCATCGAGTTGCAACCGCTTCCACAACATTGGCTCTATGTGCTGTCGACCAGCAAGTTCATCGGGCCCGACCTGCGCGTCTCGATTACGGGCGCCAGTGTTTCACTGCACCGCGAGATGCAACGCCAGCAACGAGTCGGCCCGCGCTGGGTCAGCCTGCTGCTGCAGCGGCTGACTGCTCATCTGTGGAGCACGATGTTGCAAGCGGGCCGCTTGACGGAAGTGGGTGCAGCCTATCGAAGCCGTCGACAATCGCTGGTCGAAGCACTCGAACTCATGGGTGTGAGCCTGTCCAGTTCAGGCGAAGGCCTGCACCTGTGGCTGCCGGTCATTGACGAAACATCGACAGTGCAGGCCCTGGCCTCCACTGGCTGGGCGGTCCAGGGTGGCAGTCCGTTCCGCTTGCAGAGTGGGCCGGCGGTGCGGGTCAGCGTTGGTAATCTGGCTCAAGCGGATATCGAGCGACTGGCCGCCGACATCGCCAGTGCCATGCAGGCACCGCGACGGCGGGTTTATTGAGGGGGCAGTCCGCGCTCAGAACTTGATGAAATGCTTGCGGTAGTGTTGCAGCTCGGCGATTGATTCGCGAATGTCGTCCAGGGCCAGGTGGGTACTGCCCTTCTTGAAGCTGTCCTTGACCTCGGGGGCCCAGCGTGCGGCCAGTTCCTTGAGGGTCGAGACGTCGAGGTTGCGGTAGTGGAAGTAGTTTTCCAGCTCACGCATGTGGCGGTAGAGAAAGCGGCGATCCTGGCAGATGCTGTTGCCGCAGATCGGCGACTTGCCCTTGGGCACCCACTGCTCCAGAAAGGCGATGGTCTGTGCTTCGGCCTGGGCCATGCTGACGGTGCTTTCGCGCACTCGCTGGGTCAGGCCCGAACTGCCGTGCTGACGGGTGTTCCACTCGTCCATGCCGGCCAGGATCTCGTCGCTCTGGTGGATGGCGATGACCGGGCCTTCGGCCAGGGTATTGAGGTCGCTGTCGGTGACGATGGTGGCCATTTCGATGATGACGTCGTGGTCCGGGTCCAGACCGGTCATTTCCAGGTCGATCCAGATCAGGTTCTGTGGGTTCTGCATGGGGGTCTCCTCGGCGTAGCTGCACAGTCTAGCGTAGCCGACCGTGCTAGTATCCCGCCTTTGTTCACGCCTGCAATCATCTACACGGAACACACATGGCCAAACGCCAACTGAACCGCCGCCAGAACTGGCGTATCGAAAAAATCCAGGGCGAGCGCGCTGCACGCGCCGCCAAGCGCGAGTCCCAGGCTCTGGAGACCCTCGAAGGCGGCGACCTGGGCCCCGAGCAAACGGGGCTGGTCATCGCCCACTTCGGTGTTCAGGTGGAAGTCGAGGCGCTGGAAGGCGAGCACGCCGGTCAGGTCTGCCGTTGCTATCTGCGAGCCAACCTGCCGGCGCTGGTCACCGGCGACAAGGTAGTCTGGCGGGCCGGCAACCAGGGCATCGGTGTCATCGTTGCGCAGCTGCCGCGCAGCACCGAACTGTGCCGTCCCGACAGCCGCGGGCAGCTCAAGCCGGTCGCGGCCAACGTCGACCTGATCGTCATCGTCTTCGCGCCCATGCCCGAACCCCATGCCAACCTGATCGACCGCTACCTGGTAGCCGCCGAACATGCGGGCATCCATCCCTTGCTGCTGCTCAACAAGGCCGACCTGATCGACGAGCAGAACGCACCTGCGCTCAACGCCCTGCTGGCGGTCTATCGGCAGTTGGGTTATCCGTTGCTGGAAGTGTCGGCGCATCAAGGCGATGGCATGCAGCAGCTGCAGGCACGCCTGGACGGCCACATCAGCGTGTTCGTCGGCCAGTCGGGGGTGGGCAAGTCGTCGCTGGTCAACAGCCTGCTACCCGAAGTGCAGGCGCGAGTCGGTGCGCTATCGGAATGGTCCGGCCAGGGCACGCACACCACGACCACCGCGCGCCTGTTCCACTTCCCGGGCGGCGGTGAGCTGATCGACTCACCGGGCATCCGTGAATTCGGCCTGGGCCACGTCAGTCGGGCAGATGTCGAAGCCGGTTTCATCGAGTTCGCGGACCTGCTCGGCACGTGTCGCTTCCGCGACTGCAAGCATGACCGTGAACCAGGCTGCGCCCTGCTCGGGGCACTGGAAGACGGCCGCGTGCAGCAACAGCGCATGAACAGCTACCGCTCGATCATCGCCAGCCTGACCCAGGACACCTACTGACCGGTCGTATCCTGCGGCCCCAGCGCCTGCACGATGTAGTCCACGAAGGCACGCAGCTTCGGCGAGCGGTAGCGGGCCTGTGGATAAAGCAGGTGCATGGGCCTGCCGGGTAGCGCATAGCGGGCCAGCACCTGGACCAGCTTGCCCCCCTCCAGGTCGCGTCGCACCAATACGTCGGGGAGCATCACCAGGCCCATGCCCGCCAAGGCGGCCTGACGCAACCCGGCGCTGCTGTTGGTCACTAGCCGTCCTCGCACCTCGACGCCGATCGACCCTTGCGGCCCCTGCATGGACCAGCGTTTCTGTGTACCGCGCCATTCGTCGCCCGGGTTGTACATAAACTGTAGGCATTGGTGCGCAGCCAGCTCTTCAGGGTGGCGGGGCGTGCCGTGGCGACGCAAGTAGTGCGGGGAGGCACAGATGCTCAATCGATAATCGTCCAGGGGGCGCGCGATCAAGGTCGAGGGCTCGAGATTGCCCAGGCGCAGGGCCGCGTCGAACTGACCGTCGAGCATGTCGTGCACCTGGTCACTGAGGCTGAGACTGACGCTGATCTGTGGATAACGCTCAAGAAACGCCGCCAATGCAGGGGCCAGGCACTCGGCGCCGAAGGTGGGCGGAGCCGTGATGCGCAACAGACCTTGAGGAGCCCCCTGGGTATGTTCGGCCCAGCGCTCCGAGTCGGCGACCAGGCCCAGTACTTCCAGGCAACGCTGGTAGTAGGCATGGCCTGCGTCGGTCACCTGCTGACGGCGCGTGGTGCGCAGCAACAAGGTCACGCCCAGGCGCTGCTCCAGCGCCTGCAGATGGTTGCTGACCATGGTCGTGGACAAGTCACACGCCTTGGCGGCCGCTGTCATGGTGCCCAGTTCCACCACTTTCACGTACACCTGCATCGCTTGAAACAGATCCATTATCCACCCCAGGTAAAAAGTGCATCCAGCTTAACGCCATTTATCCAGCCATGGTTGAAGCGAATACTGTCAGCTCATTCCTCGCCGAGATGCCCCTGATGAGCGCACATCACCTGATGCCCACCTATCAACCCTTGCCCCTGATGTTCAGCCATGGGCGCGGCACTCGTCTGTGGGATACGGCTGGCCGGGAATACCTGGATGCGCTGGCCGGTGTGGCAGTGACCAGCGTGGGCCACAGCCACCCCGACGTGGTGGCCGCCATCGCCGAGCAGGCCGGGCTGCTGCTGCACACCTCCAACCTGTACGCCATCGACTGGCAACAACGGCTGGGAGCGAAGCTGGCCGAGAAGTCGGGGCTGGCGCTGGCGTTCTTCAACAATTCCGGCGCGGAGGCGAACGAGACTGCGCTGAAACTGGCCCGTTTACATGGCCATAGCCGCGGTATCGCCAAGCCCTTGGTAGTGGTCATGGACAACGCGTTTCACGGGCGCACCCTGGCCACCCTGGCGGCCAGTGACGGCGCACACCTGAGCGCCGGGCTGGGCCAACTGCCGGGCGACTGCATAAAGATTCGCTTCGGCGACCTGGACGCGCTGGCCAATGTCACTCAGGCGTTCGGCCAGCGTATCGCGGCGGTGCTGCTCGAGCCGATCCAGGGCGAAAGCGGCGTGCACGTCGCCTCCACGGCTTACCTGCGCGCCCTACGGGAACACTGCGACAATCATGGCTGGTTGCTAATGCTCGACGAGATCCAGACCGGCATCGGCCGCACCGGCCAGTGGTTCGCCTACCAGCATGCAGGCATCCAGCCCGACGTGGTCACCCTGGCCAAGGCCCTGGGCAACGGCATCCCGATCGGCGCTTGCCTGGCCAGCACGACGGTGGGCCGCCTGTTCACACCCGGCAGCCACGGCAGTACCTTCGGCGGCAATCCACTGGCCTGCCGGGTGGGCTGCACCGTGCTGGACATCATCGAGCGCGAGCAACTGTTGGAGAACGCCACGCGCCAGGGCCATGCGCTGCTCGGGCGCTTGCGCAGCGAGGTCGGCAGCTTGCCTGCGGTCAAGGCCGTACGGGGCATGGGTTTGATGATCGGCGTGGAGCTGGATCGGCCGTGCCGCGAGCTGATGCAGCGAGCGGCACAGGAGCATGGCCTGCTGATCAACGTGACCCGCGGCACTACCATTCGGTTGCTGCCACCGTTGACCCTGGACGACGCGGAAGTGCAGCGCATCGTAGGCACAATACGCGCGCTGCTGCAGGCGCTATAGGCGTCGACTGTAAGAAAAATTACTTACAGAAGTAGGGATTGTCTCTTTTCAGTGACATCCCTTGCCGCTTAAACGGCATTGAACAATCTTTCAGCCTTCAGCACCCACGATGAAGGCTTTCCATGTCCGACTTGCCCGTCGCTTGCCTGCAACCCGCCCGACTCATCGCTGGCGGACGTCGGCAATGAGCGTGTTCATCGGCTACCAGCATGTCGACCATCCTCAGGCCTTGCGGATCAGGAAGCAGCTGCGCAGGGCCGGGATCGAAGTGCGCATGGACGTGATGGACTTCGAGTCGCTGACCACGCTGCACGTCACCGAGACGCTGACCGCGCACATCCGCGACTGTACCCACCTGATTCTGATGATGTCCCACAGCAGCGCACGACGCTGGTGGATACCGTTCTGCATCGGCGAGGCGACGTCATGGGACCGGCGCATCTGCCTGTATCGGCTGGGCGACCAGGCGCTGCCCGAATACCTGGCGCACTGGCCGACCCTGACCCGCACGCAGCAACTGGATTTCCTCATCGAGGCCTACCATCGCGAGGCGGCCATGCGCATGCTGGCAGGACGCTGCGAGACGTCGCTGCCGGTGCGCGCTCGAGATATCCACAGGGGCCTGCGCGAACGCATTGGCCGGGGGTTCTAGCAGGCTTCGTCGTCTCAGGGCGCAGGCTTGCCCGGCTCGACCAGCTTCGCCGAGCCGTCTTCGAACAGGTTCAGACGCTGGCGCAGCTCGCGTGGCTGCACCGGCGCGTTGGGATCGCCGATGGAGGCGCCCGGCGGATTGGCGGCCGGTGCCGCGTCTGGGGCGGAACTCCCAGGGGCCGGTTGGTCACCTTCGATGTCGCGCTGGGCCTTTTTGGTCAGCACCACGATGTCGATGCGACGGTTGATGGAGTTCAACGGATCCTTGCGATCGAACAGCGAGGACGAGCCATAGCCGACCACGCGGGCGACCTGGTCTTCCGGATAGCTGCCGGCCACCAGCGCGCGGCGCGCCGCGTTGGCGCGGTTGGACGACAGCTCCCAGTTGCCAAAGCCGCCCGCCGCGCTGCCGGCGTAGGGCTTGGCGTCGGTGTGGCCGCTGACGCTGATCTTGTTCGGCACCGCCTTGATGGTGTCCGCCATGGCCAGCAGGATGTCCTCGAAATACGGCTTGAGGCGCGCGCTGCCCACATCGAACATCGGCCGGTTCTCGGCATCGGTGATCTGGATGCGCAAGCCGTCCTGGGTGATTTCGAAGAGGATCTGGTCCTTGAATTTCTGCAGCTGTGGATTTTCGTCGACCTTGTTCTGCAGTTCCTGCAGCAACAGTTCGAGGCGTTCCTTTTCAACCTGCGCGGCCACTTGCTCAGCCTGTTCGGCCTGTTCGGCCGCGACCTGGGTCGAGGTCTCGGGCTTGGGCGGTGAGACTTCGACGTCCGGGTTCAGCGTGTGCTCGGGCGACAGCTGGGGCGAGCCTCCCAAGTCGATGACATAGGGCGTGCCGCTTTCGGAGAAGCCGATCGGGTCCTTGAAGTAGCCAGCGATGGCGATTTTCTGTTCGGGCGTGGCTTCGGACAAAAGCCACAATACCAGGAAGAACGCCATCATCGCGGTCGCGAAGTCGGCGAAGGCGATCTTCCAGGCGCCACCGTGGTGGCCGCCGCCAAAGCGCTTGACCCGCTTGACGATGATGGGCTGGTTGTTTTCCATGACTCAGCGACCGCGTACGGCTTGTTCGAGTTCGGCGAAGCTTGGGCGGTGCGCCGGGTACAGCACCTTGCGCCCGAACTCCACGGACAGCGACGGCGGCATGCCCGAAGCCGAAGCCACCAGCGAGGCCTTGATGGCCTCGTAGACGTTGAGTTCTTCCTTGGCATCGTGAGCCAGGCAGGTCGCCAGCGGGCCGAAGAAGCCGTAGGCCGCGAGGATACCCAGGAACGTACCGACCAGGGCCGCGCCGACGTGGGCACCGATAGCGGCCTTGTCGCCGTCGCCCAGGGACGCCATGGTCACCACGATGCCCAGCACTGCCGCGACGATACCGAAACCGGGCAACGCATCGGCGATGCCGGTGACCGCATGGGATGGATGCTCGAGCTCTTCCTTGAGGCTCAGCAGCTCCATGTCGAACAGGCCTTCGAGTTCGTGTGGCGCCATGTTGCCCGAGGACATGATGCGCAGGTAATCGCAGATGAACGCGATCATCTGCTCGTCCTTGAGGATGGTCGGGTACTTGGCGAAGATCGGGCTGGCGGCGACGTCTTCGATATCGGCCTCGATGGACATCATGCCCTCGCGACGACTCTTGTTGAGAATCTCGAACAACAGGCTCAGCACTTCCAGGTAGAAGGCGTGGCTGAAGCGCGACTTGAACATCTTCAGCGACTTCTTCAACACCTGCATGGTGGTGGGGCCGGGGTTGGCCTGCAGGAACGCGCCCAGGGCGGCACCGCCGATGATCAGCACCTCGAAGGGCTGCACCAGGGCCGCCAGTTGACCATGGGAAAGCACGTATCCGCCCAGCACGCTCGCGAACACGACAATGATGCCGATAATTTTAGCCATGGATAAAAAACACTTCAGAAGTCGGGTTCAAGGACGAAAAAGGTGATGTTGAATCTGTTGTTCTCCTTATCGGCAGAACTGCGCCAGACTATAGGCAGCGGTTTTCAAAAGCCAGTTTGGTCCGTTCGTGTAGTCGGCCTGCATTCAGGCATGCATCAGGATAAGCATAGTGTCCAACGCCAAGCCTCAAACCCTCGACACCTGGCTCGCATTGCTCGACGGCGTGCGCCTGCCGATCCCCAGGCTCTACCATGACAAGGTTCGCGCGGCGATCAAGGACAGGCGCCGCTCGCTGCGCGACATTGCCGACCTGATGCAGCACAGTCCGGCGCTGGTGCTGAGCGTGATGCGCGAGGCCAACCGGCATGCCGGCAGCAGTCTGGTGGAACCGGCGGAAAGCCTCGAAGTGGCGCTGAATCGGCTGGGCCTGGCACGCACCGAAGAGCTGTTGATGCGCCTGCCCGCCCAGGAGCCGCAGCAGATGCCCCTGACCCTGCGCCAATTGCAGATGATCAGCCAGCATGCCAGCCAGCAGGCTAACGGCCTGTTCGCGGCACGACTGGCTCGGCTGTGGCAGGAGATCCACTGGGGCAGCCTGCTGTTCCTGTCGCCGCTCTGGCCATTGGCAGCCACCCACCCCGAGCTGCTCGATGAATGGGAGCGCCGCGTCATCGTTCAGGGCGAGGCTGCGGCCAAGGTCGAGCAGGACCTGTTCGGCGTACCGCTGCTGGTGCTGTGCGAGGCCCTGGCACAGAAATGGCGCCTGCCGGCCTGGGTGCTGCACGGCTATCGACTGCTGCTCAAGGAGCGCCGAGCACTGGTGCAGGCGCTGCACATCGCCCGTGACAATCAGCACCGCCTGCGTCAGCAGCAGCAGCTGGACGACGAGCCGGCGTTGCGGCGCTGGCTGAACCAGCCTGCCAATACCATTCTGATGGCCAACGGTCTGGCCCTGGCCGCCCAGCATGGCTGGTTCACCCCCCACCTGCAGCGTTGGGAATACCTGAGCTGCCTGTACCTGCAGGTGCCGCTGGAACAGGTCCAGCAACAGGTTCATCAACAGGCGGTACACAGTGCCCGCGTGCACTGCGCTGCCGACCTGTGGCATCCGGCACGCAGCCTGCTGTGGCCACCGCAGCACAAGGGTCCGGCACACGACAGCGAGCCGGCGCCGGCACCGAGCGAAGAGGCACTGGCGAGCTGGCGGCGACTGTGCACGCAGCTGCTGGCCACGCCAACGCCTTTCAACAATGCCCTGCACCTGACCACTTGCGCCCGCGATGCGCTGCTGGCGTGCGGCATGCAGCGCGTGCTGTTGCTGATGGTCGACCGCAACCATGGCAGCCTGCGCGTGCACCAGAGCGCCGGGCTGCCCAAGGAGGTGGCGGCGCTGAGCCTGGGCATCGAGCACAGCAGCCTGCTGCAGCGGCTGCTCGCGCAGCCGACGCCGTTGCGCATGGGCACCGCCAACAGCGAGCAGTTGCAGGCGCTGTTGCCGGCCACCCTGCGTACGCTGTTCCGCGGCGAGCACCTGCTGCTGCGCTCCCTGGGCGTCGAAGGACGCGTGCATACGTTGCTGGTCGCCGACCAGGGCGGGCGGCCTTTCTCCGAGATCAGCGTGCAGGGCTTCGGCAAGACTGCGCAGTGCATCGAGCGCGCCCTGGACACCTTTACCAACCGCAGCCGTTGAGCCTTGCGCTACAATCGCCGTTCCGTTTCGTCTGGAGACCTGAATGCCTGACTTCTCTGGCCTGCCCCTGGTGATCGAGCCCGATGCGCTGAACGCCCGGCTCGATGCCGCCAACCTGATCGTGGTCGACCTGACCAGTGCCGCGCGCTACGCCGCCGGGCACATCCACGGGGCGCATTTCGTCGATCCCAAGCGTACCCAGCTGGGCCAACTGCCGGCACCCGGGCTGCTGCCCGGTCTGGCGGCACTGGAGCAGCTGTTCGGCGAGCTGGGTCACAACTCCCAGGCGACCTACGTGGTCTACGACGACGAAGGCGGCGGCTGGGCCGGGCGCTTCATCTGGATGCTCGACGTCATCGGTCATTCCCGCTATCACTACCTCGACGGCGGCATCCTGGCGTGGGAAGCCGCCGGCCTGCCGCTGAGCCAGGACACCCCGGCACGGGCCGGCGGCCCGGTGTCGCTCACCCTGCACGACGAGCCGACCGCCACCCGCGAATACTTGCAAAGCCGCCTGGGCGCCGCCGACCTGGCCATCTGGGATGCCCGCGGTCCGCTGGAATACACCGGTGAAAAGGTATTGGCGGCCAAGGCGGGGCACATTCCCGGCGCGATCAACCTGGAATGGACGGCGGCCATGGACCCGGCGCGACAGCTGCGCATCCGCAGCGATGCCGCGCAGCTGCTCGAGGGCCTGGGCATTACCGCCGACAAGGAAATCATCACGCACTGCCAGACGCATCACCGCTCTGGTTTCACCTATCTGGTGGCCAAGGCGCTGGGCTATCCACGCGTCAAGGGCTATGCCGGTTCCTGGGGCGAATGGGGCAACCACCCCGACACCCCCACCGAAGTTTAAGGACACACAATGAAAGATCGCCTGTTCATCATCAGCCAGTACCTGCTGCCCCATCACCTGCTCTCGCGCCTGGCCGGCTGTGTCGCCGAGTGTCGCTCGCGCTGGTTCAAGGATGCGTTCACCCGCTGGTTCGCCAAGCGCTACAACGTCGACATGTCACTGGCCCAGGTCGAGGACCTGAGCGCCTACGAGAACTTCAACGCATTCTTCACCCGTGCTCTGAAGCCCGATGCGCGCCCGCTCGACCCCACGCCCGGCGCAGTGCTGTGCCCGGCCGACGGCGCTATCAGCCAGCTGGGCACCATCGAGCACGGTCGCATCTTCCAGGCCAAGGGCCACAGTTTCAGCGTGCTCGAACTGCTCGGCGGCGACCCTGACAACGCGGCGCCGTTCATGGGCGGCGAGTTCGCCACCATCTATCTGTCGCCGCGTGACTACCACCGGGTTCACATGCCGCTGGCAGGCACGCTGCGCGAAATGATCTACGTGCCGGGACGCATCTTTTCGGTCAACCAGACCACCGCCGAGAACGTGCCCGAACTGTTCGCGCGCAACGAGCGTGTGGTGTGCATCTTCGACACCGAGCGCGGGCCGATGGCCATGGTGCTGGTGGGCGCGATGATCGTCGCCTCGATCGAAACCGTCTGGGCGGGCCTGGTGACACCGCCCAAGCGCGAACTCAAGACCTTTCGCTACGACGCAGCGGCACGTGCGCCGATCCATCTGGAAAAAGGCGCCGAAATGGGCCGTTTCAAGCTGGGCTCGACCGTGGTCATGCTGTTTGGCCCGGAACAGGTCAAGTGGGCTCACCACCTGGCCAACCTGTCGCCGGTGAACATGGGCCAGGGCCTGGGCCGTGCGGCAAGCTCCAGCGACGTGGCACCCGCCACGCCTTCTCCGGTCGTCTGAGCCACTCGCGGCGAGCACGGCGCAGCCTCGGCGACATCAAGGCTGCGACCGTTATCCAATGCTGTTAGAGTCTTTGCATACGGCCAAATGAATGGCCTGTCTTTTTTCATCGCTCAAGCCCTCGAGCGATGACCTGAGTTGAACCAGGAAACGACCGATGTCGCCACGCCCCCATCTGTTGTTGCGCGCCCCGACGCCATCGCAGTTGAGCCTGACCTTCTGCGAAGCGACCCCGCGCGACCTCAAACGCTGGATTGCCACGCTGCCCAAGGCCAATCTGGGGGAAACCGCCCGGTTGCTGTACCAAGGCCTGGGCGAGCTCAACCAGCTGCTCACGCCCAGCGACAATCGCCTGCAGTTGCTCGAACTGCTCAGGCCCGAGGTGTATTTCGTCTGCAAGCACCTGGAACGACACTTCCTCAACCAGTCGATCGTGCTCGATGAACGTTCGCGCAAGGTTGCCAACCTGTGCCAGGCACTGCAGAACCACCTGGCGATCGGCTACAAGCAGATCGTGTTGCGCATTTCCAGTACCTATTCGAAGGATCGTGCTTCAAAGGATCGCGCCAACCTGTTGGCGACCGCGGCGCAGCGTGCCCTGCATTGCCTGAATGGGCCAGTGATGCGCGCCAGCTTGCTGTACTGCCCGGTGCCCGATGGGGTATGGCTGGAGTTGCACCAGCTGTATCAAGCCGCTTCGGCGCATCAGTTGCAGAACGTTGCGATCAACGACCCGCTGGGCGCACCGGGCAGCACCTCGACGGTTCAGCAAAGCTATGCAGCCGCCTTGCTGCTGGGCAGTTCTCGCTGCAACCAGATGCGCCAGCAGGCGATCCTGCGCCTGGCCGAAGTGCTCGAGGCCTGGAGCCCCCTGGTCCGAGTGCAACCTGCCACCTTGGCTTCGAGCCTGTTCGCCATGGCGCCCGATGAAGACAGCCCGCCGCGCTACAAAACCCTGTATGGCGATGATCAGTTGCCGCAGCTGGTCGGCCTGGACCCGGCCGATCTGGTCCAGGCGATCAAGGCGTACCTGGACATGCCGATGGAGCAGCGCGCGCAGTCGCGCCTGATCCCCAGCAACTTCAGTATCGACCTGCTTCAGCATGTGGCGGCCGCGTGGGGCGACGTGGCCGAACGGACCTTCACCCGAACCCCGGGCCAAGGCAACCTGACGGTGTGCATCGGCATGAGCGCGCTGCATTACTACATCGGCGGCGAGCGCTCCTTCAGCGAGATCCTCAAACGCCCGGTGCTTTCGCAGAGCGCGCAATTCGTGCCAGGCGCGGCAACGCAATCATGGAGCAGGCCGACCGAAGGCGACCGGCACGGCGACTACGAGGAAATCCAGTACGACCTGCCCCGGGGCGAAGGCAGCAGCGCCAGTAGTGCATCCAACCACGATCAGCACTTCCCCACCTATGCCCTGCAAATCGTCAACCACAGCCCAGGCGGCTACTGCCTGGCATGGCCGCGGGAGGTTCCGCCGCAATTGCAGGCCGGTGAAATGATCGGCATCCAGGACAGCCAGGCCCAGGGCTGGAGCGTGGCCGTGGTGCGCTGGATCCGCCAGGTGCGCAGTGGCGGCACGCAGATGGGCATCGAGCTGGTGGCGCCCCATGCACAACCCTGCGGCTTGCAGCTGGTGCGCGTCAGCGAACAGAACAGCCAGTTCCTGCGTGGCCTGCTGCTGCCGGAGATCCGCGCCATCGACATTCCCGCCTCCCTGCTGGCCCCGCGCATGCCTTTCCAGGAGGGCAACAAGGTGATCATCAACAACCAGGGTGAAGAACAGCCGGCGGGCCTGGGGGCGCGGATGACGGGCACCGGCAGCTTCAACCAGTTCGAGTACCACTTGCTGGAGGTCGCCAAACCGGCAACGGCCACCGACGATGCTGCGCCGGAAGAAGACTTCGACTCGCTGTGGAAAGACCTCTGAGCAACCCTGTGCTCAGTCGCGACGACCGAGCAGGTACAGCACCGCGTCCAGACCCAATACGCTGATGGCCTGACGTGCCGACTGCCGCACCAGCGGCTTGGCGCGGAAGGCCACGCCCAGACCTGCAATCGCCAGCATGGCCAGGTCATTGGCGCCATCACCCACCGCGATGGTTTCGCTCAACTGGATATCGTGCTCGCGGGCCAGTTGCTGCAGCAGATCAGCCTTGCGCTGGGCGTCGACGATCGGCTCGACCGCCACACCCGTGCATTTGCCATCGACCACCTGCAGTTCGTTGGCGAACACGTAGGTGATGCCCAGGCGCTCCTGCAACTGTTTGGCGAAATACGTGAAGCCGCCAGAAAGAATGGCGGTTTTCACACCCATTCGGTTGAGTTCGGCAAACAGGCGCTCGGTGCCTTCGCTCAGGCGCAGTTGCGCACCGATGTCGTCGAGCACCGCAACGTCGAGGCCGTCGAGCAGTGCCAGGCGGGCCTTGAAGCTGGCGCGAAAGTCGATTTCACCGCGCATGGCCTGCTCGGTGATCGCCGCGACACGCTCGCCGATACCCGCCGCCTTGGCCAGCTCATCGATCACCTCGGCCTCGATCAGCGTCGAATCCATGTCGAACACGGCCAGGCGGGGCTGTCGGCGCTGCACCGACTCGGGCTGGTAGACGATGTCCAGATTCAGCGCGGTGCTGAGCTCGAGCACCTGCGTACGCAACTGCAGTGGCTGCTCCAGCGCACCCAGTAGGCCGAGCTCGAAACAGGCGTTGCCGCCCGCCGCCGCAGACAGACGCTCCAGGCTCGACAGTGCCAGGCCATGCTCGGCCAGCAAACTGACCACCTGCTGCAGGTCCGGGTCGCTGACCTGGCGGCCCATCATGCTGACCACATGGTCCGACGGCTCGGTGCCATCAGCGGTGCTGAAGCGGGTGTCGGCGGCCAGGGCCCCGCGCAGGGCGTCGACAATGCTCGGCTGCTCTTGAGCTGTGATGTTGATCAGGACGATTTCGCGCAAGAGGCACCCCGTTTCATGAAAAAAAACGCATTCTAACCACTTTCAGTGACCATCGGGCACAGGCAGCGCTTTGCCGCTCGGGGGGCGGTCGTTATACTGCGCGCCAACTTCACGGACAAAGAGCCGCGCTCAGTGAACCGGCCTACGCCAGTCAAAACCGACAACTTCTTCCTGCTGATCTTCCGAGCCGTGCGCCACCGTCGAGTGCCCCTGGCTTTGCGCATCGCATTCACCAACATCGTGCTGGTTGCCATTGCCCTGGTGATCTACGCCTGCGTGATGGGTCTGCAGTTCAAGCAGGCCATGCACGAGCAAGCCGATGCGGTAGGCCAGAGCCTGACCACGCAGACGGCCACGTCCGCCACCGAGCTGCTGGTGTCCAACGACATCCTCAGCCTCAATGTGCTGCTCAACAATCTGGCGAAAAACCCGCTGGTGGCGCACGCGGCGATTTTCAGTCCGGACAATCGCATCCTCGCCGAAGCCGGCCAGCGCCCCAAAGGTGGGCTGTTGGGACAAAGCCAGGGGTTGTACGAGACCAAGATCAATTTCCAGGATGCGCTGGCCGGACAGCTGCGCATCAGCCTGGACATGGACCAGTTCCAGCAGCCGCTGACCATCAGCCTGCAAAGCATGGGCGTGCTGGCCGGCATCCTGCTGGTGCTCGCCCTGGCCCTGAGCTTGCGCCTGGGTCGCTACATTTCCACTCCGCTGCTGCAACTGCGGGTCTGGCTGCGCAACCCGGACGAGTTCACCCCGGCCACCCAGCGCACCGACGAAATCGGCGATCTGGCGCGTCAGTTGCACGCGCAACTGGCACCGGAACCGCGCGAGCCCGAGGTCGAACCGGACGCCACCGACGAAGACGACGAGCCGCAAGCTGCGCTGCCCGTGCGCACCACCAAGCCTGGCCCGTTCCCGCCCGTTGCGGCCAAGCCGGCGAAACCGGCCATGCGTCAGATCCAGGCCGACGAAGACGAAGAAGACTTCGGCGACGACCCGTTCGCAGACCTGCGCGAGGCGCCGGTGGCCGTGATCAAGCAACCCACCACCGCCGTGGCCAAGGTGCACACCGACAGCGCCGTGCTGGCCGTGCAGCTGGGCGCCCAGGAGCAACTGCGTCGCCTGCCCAAGGCTCGTCTGGCGGAGTTGCTGGAACGCTACCACGACTGCCTGCAACAGGCCGCCTCGCTCTACGAGAGCGAAGTGCACACGCTCAACGACGGCAGCACGCTGATGCTGTTCCACAGCGAACACAGCGGTGATGACTACCTGACCAACGCCATCTGTTGCGGCGAACTGTTGCGCGCACTGGGCCACGCTTTGCAGATCGAGGTCGCCGACAGCGGTATCACCCTGCAACTGCAACTGGGCCTGGTGCTCAGCAACGAAGTGCATGGCTTGAACTCCATCGACCTGCTGCTGACCGAGTCGGCGCAGGATGCACTGGCGCTCTCGCAGCACAGCCGCAACCTGTTGCTGGTGGTGCGCGAGATCGGCGAAGACCCGCTGATCCGCCAGCGCGCACGCATTCGCTCGATCGCCAGTCCCGAAGGCGCCTGCTGCGTCGAGCGTCTGCTGGAGCCCTACCCGTCGCTGCTGGAACGGCAGCTGGCTCGGATCAGCTGATCGTCTGATCGTCTGATCGTCTGATCAATGCGCAATAAAAAGCCCGCATCCAGTGCGGGCTTTTTATTGGCTGTCGGTCTAGAAGCGGAACACTTCCAAATCGGTACGAATGGGCTTGGCCAGGGGAATCCGCGATTTCTCTTCATCACGGCGTACCTGCGCCGGTGCCGGCTTGCGCTCCTCGACCAGCGCCGGTTGATTGGCCAACGGCTTGAGCGCCGCCGTCAACTGCGCAGCCAGGCGTTGCAGCAATACGCCCTGCGCCTGGACCTGAGCCGCTGTGCCGCCGTCATGCTTTTCTTCCAGATGAACGATGCGGTTGTCGCGCACTTGTCCGCGGCGGTCCAGCACGCGCCACTGGGCATCGAGAATGGCCGGTTGGCGGCTGCCCGAATCCAGACGGGTAATCGACAGCAGTACCTGGGCATCGGGGGTGAAATTGGCCGGCGTAGGCGCCAGCACTACACGCTGGCTGTCCAGACGCCAGGCCACCTGGCGCAGTAACAGCTGGTCGATGTCGGCCGACAGGCTGCCGGCCCAGCGTCCGTCGGTGGACGCGCGCAAGCTGCCATCGGCCTGGCGCTGCAGCAGCGTTTCGCGCTGCAGGTAATCGGCCACGGAAACCGGCCCCAACAGCACGGCTAGACCGCGGCTTTCCTTGGGCAGCCCGGGGTTGCCGCTGTCGAGCTGGTACAGGGCCGCGGGTTGGTGCGTGCTGCATCCAGCCAGCCCCACCAGGCCGCTGAGCAATAAAATCACGGGAAGGCGCAACAGTTTCATCAGTTCATCCAGGCGGCTGCCACATGGCAACCACAGCAATACTTGGCCGAGTCGTCGCGGCGCTGCCGCTAGGCAGCGCCGCGAAAGGGCCTATCATCCGTGAATCCGCGCCCTGACTCCAGTGCTTGTCGGTCGAACGGCAGCAGCGCCGCCGTCCACGCACACAGGGACGATCACGGGTTTTCCACGACCAGGGCGTCGACGCGCTGGAAACCGCGCGGCAGCTTGTTGCCGCGGCGACCTCGCTCGCCACGGTAGTGCTCGAGGTCGTCGGGCTTGAGCGACAACGTGCGCTTGCCTGCCTGCAACACCAACGTCGAGCCTTCGGCAACGACCGCAAGGTCGGTGACGAATTCTTCACGGCTGGCGACTCGATCGCCGGGAATGCCGATGATCTTGTTGCCCTTGCCCTTGCCCAGCTGTGGCAAGTCGCTGATCTTGAACACCAGCAGTCGACCTTCGGTGGTCACCGCGGCCAGCCAGTTCTTCTCCCGGTCCGGCACGGCGCGGGGGTTGATCACCTTGGCGCCTTTGGGCAGGCTGAGCAGCGCCTTGCCGGCCTTGTTCTTGGCCTGCAGGTCTTCGCCCTTGACCACGAATCCGTAGCCGGCGTCCGACGCGATGACATACAGGGCATCGTCGTCGGGCAGCATCACGCACTCGAACGTCGCACCCGGCGGAGGCGTCAGCCGGCCGGTCAGCGGTTCGCCCTGGCCGCGGGCCGAGGGCAAGGTGTGGGCAGCCACCGAGTAGCTGCGCCCGGTCGAGTCGATGAACACGGCGAACTGATTCGAGCGCCCGGTCGCTGCCGTCTTGTAGCCGTCACCGGCCTTGTAGGACAGCCCGGTGGCGTCGATGTCATGCCCTTTACCGCAGCGCACCCAGCCTTTTTCCGACAGCACGACGGTCACCGGCTCGGTGGGCATCAGCTCGTTTTCCGACAGCGCACGGGCTTCGCTGCGCGCCACGATCGGCGAGCGGCGATCGTCGCCATAGGTTTCGGCGTCCTTGATCAGCTCGGCGCGGACCAGCTTCTTCAGCTTGGCCTCGCTGGCCAGCAAGGCCTGCAGCTTGGCGCGTTCCTTGGCCAGCTCTTCCTGCTCGCCACGGATCTTCATTTCTTCCAGGCGTGCCAGCTGGCGCAGGCGCGTGTCGAGGATGTAGTCGGCCTGGGTCTCGGTCAGGGCAAAGCGCTCGATCAAGCGCGCCTTGGGATGATCCTCGGTACGAATGATGTGGATCACTTCGTCCAGGTTGAGGAAGGCGATCAGCAAGCCGTCCAACAGGTGCAGGCGACGCTCGACCTTGTCCAGGCGGAACTGCAGGCGGCGGCGTACGGTGTTGACGCGGAATTCCAACCATTCGACCAGCAACGCGCGCAGGTTCTTCAACTGCGGGCGGCCGTCGAGGCCGATGATGTTGACGTTGACCCGGTAGGTCGACTCCAGATCGGTGGTAGCGAACAGATGCTGCATCAGCTCGTCGACTTCGACCCGGTTGGAGCGCGGAATGATGACGATGCGACATGGATGCTCGTGGTCGGATTCGTCACGCAGGTCGGCCACCATGGGCAGCTTCTTGGCCTGCATCTGTGCGGCGATCTGCTCCAGCACCTTGGCGCCGGAGACCTGATGCGGCAAGGCGGTGACGACCACGTCGCCGTCTTCCAAGCGATACACCGCGCGCATGCGCACCGAACCGCGACCGGTCTGGTAGATCTTCAGCAGCTCGGCGCGCGGGGTGATGATTTCCGCTTCGGTCGGGTAGTCCGGCCCCTGTATGTGCTCGCACAGTTGCTCGAGGGTGGCCTTGGGCTCGTCGAGCAGGCGCACGCAGGCGCTGGCCACTTCACGCAGGTTGTGCGGCGGCACGTCGGTGGCCATGCCCACGGCAATACCGGTGGTGCCGTTGAGCAGAATATTGGGCAGCCGCGCCGGCAGCACCGATGGCTCGTCCAGGGTGCCGTCGAAGTTAGGCACCCAGTCGGCGGTACCCTGGCCCAGTTCGGTGAGCAGCACTTCGGAATAGCGCGACAGGCGCGCTTCGGTGTAGCGCATGGCGGCGAAGGACTTGGGATCGTCCGGCGCACCCCAGTTGCCCTGGCCGTCGACCAGGGTGTAGCGATAGCTGAACGGCTGCGCCATCAGCACCATGGCCTCGTAGCAGGCCGAGTCGCCATGGGGGTGGAACTTGCCGAGCACGTCGCCCACGGTGCGCGCGGACTTCTTGTGCTTGGCGTCGGCATCGAGCCCCAACTCGCTCATGGCATAGACGATGCGTCGCTGGACCGGCTTGAGGCCGTCGCCGATGTGCGGCAAGGCGCGGTCCATGATCACGTACATGGAGTAGTTGAGGTAGGCCTGTTCGGTGAAGTCAGCCAGGGACCGGCGTTCTACGCCGTCGAGACTGAGATCGAGGGAGTCGCTCATGCAAGCCTCATCGTTTCGTGGTCTGGCGCAGCAGCAAGTTGCCGCCGCGCTGAGTGAATTCAAGTTGTTTCAGGGCGCTCATGCCCAACAGCACCTGGTTGCCTTCGAAGCCCGGCACCACCAGGGCGCGGACATTGCTCAGGCGGATGTCGCCCAATTGCAGGCTGGCGATCTCGGTGCGGTAGCCTTGGGTCTTGCCATTGGCGGTGGTGAGCAGCACCGGCGCTCCACGGGTCAGCTCGAGCTTGCGCGCCACGGCTTCGGGCATCGCCACATCGGTGGCGCCGGTGTCGAGCATGAACTGCACCGGCTGGCCGTTGATGAAGCCGCCACTGACGAAGTGTCCCTGGCCATTGCCGGCCAGCTGCACTTCCACATAGCCGTCGCCGTGCTGGGACACCGGCACGGCATTGGGATTTTCCCGACGCTGTTCCCAGTCGCCGAAGAACTGCGTGGCCAGGTACAACGCCGCGGCCCAGGCCAGCAGCATCAGCAGTTTGCCCGCCCGCTTGCCGGGTGCCGCCTGGCTCATGGTGCCGCACTCCAGCCACCGGCCGGGGCTGCGAAGCGCCAGACCACCGGACGGCGTTCGCCATCGGCGCGGGCCCATTGGTTGTTGTCGGTGCCGACCCAGGCGCCGTCGGCGTCCACGCTCAGCGCTTCGGTCAGGCCGTAGGGCGCATCATAGCGGCGCGCGGGCAACAGGGCTTCGGCGGCGAACGACCAGCAACGCTCGCGCTTGGCTGTGTCGGCGTTTCGACGGCAGATCCGGTAGGCATTGCGTTCCAGGGTGAACAGCTTGCCGTCGAAGTAGGCCAGGTCGGCGAAGTCGCGCGGCATGTTTCGCGTCCGCGGGACCTGGACCGGCAAGGTTTCCGCGCCGCCCTCGGCGAGCAGCACGCAACGCCCCTCGCAGCTCCAGCTCACCGGCCGCTTGCGGACAGCCAAGAGTCCACGTTGCTGACGTTCCGCCGCCAGCCACAACCGATCGCCAGCCGGGTTGACGGTCAGCCCTTCGAACAGGGCATTGAAGTGCAACAGCAGGTTGCTTGCGCGTGCCTGGCTGACCAGGGTCGGATCCAGTGGCAACCATTTAGGGTCGCCCGACACGGGAATCTGCAACACCGCGACGTGGGCTTCACTGACCAGGTATTGGTTGCCTTTGGCATCACAGCTGATGCCTTCGAAATCCAGGTCGCCGCCACGCACGAAGGACGCGGCCCAACTGCTCATGCGCAGACGGGTGGGCAGTCCGCTGGGCGGTACCGGCGGTGCCTTGAACGTTACGGCCTCGGCCTGCCAGTCAGGCTTCGTGGTATCGAGCCGATAGACCGTGCCGTCTTCGCGGTCCGAGACCGCCCACAGCGCCTTGCCGCACAGCGCCAGGCCGGACAGGTTGCCGGTGGGCATGCCGTCGACCGCGTGTTCGCCGAGCAAGGTCAGCTCTGCCACGGCGGGCTGCGTCGATGCCTCGGCCAGCACTGGCAACGCCAGGGCGAACAGGGCTGCCAGCAGCGCTGCGATCAAGCCAGCACCTCGGCCAGATTGCCCTTGGACTCGAGCCACGCCTTGCGGTCGCCCGCACGTTTCTTGGCCAGCAGCATGTCCATGATCTCGGTGGTGCCGGCGAAGTCGTCCAGGGTCAGTTGCACCAGGCGGCGGGTGTTGGGGTCCATGGTGGTTTCGCGCAGCTGCGGTGGGTTCATCTCGCCCAGGCCCTTGAAGCGCGTGACCTGCGGCTTGCCGCGTTTCTTTTCGGCCACCAGGCGGTCGAGGATGCCATCGCGCTCGGCTTCGTCCAGGGCGTAGAAAATCTCTTTGCCCAGGTCGATGCGGTACAGCGGCGGCATGGCGACATAGACGTGCCCGGCGTCCACCAGGGGCCGGAAGTGCTGCACGAACAGCGCGCAGAGCAGGGTCGCGATGTGCAGGCCGTCGGAGTCGGCGTCGGCAAGGATGCAGACCTTGCCGTAGCGCAGCTGGCTGATGTCGGCGGCACCGGGATCGACCCCGATGGCCACGGCGATGTTGTGCACTTCCTGGCTGGCCAGGACCTCACTGCCGTCCACTTCCCAAGTGTTGAGGATCTTGCCGCGCAACGGCAGGATCGCCTGGAATTCCTTGTCTCGCGCCTGTTTGGCCGAGCCACCTGCCGAGTCACCTTCGACCAGGAACAGCTCGGAGCGGGCCGGGTCCTGGCCGGCGCAGTCGGCCAGCTTGCCGGGCAATGCCGGGCCCTGGGTGATGCGCTTGCGCTCGACTTTCTTGCTCGCCTTGAGGCGGCGCCCGGCGTTGCTGATCGCCAGCTCGGCCAGCTGCATGCCCAATTCAGGATGCGCGTTGAGCCACAGACTGAAAGCGTCCTTGACCACGCCGGAGACGAAGGCCGCCGCTTCGCGCGAGGACAGGCGTTCCTTGGTCTGGCCGGAGAACTGCGCATCCTGCATCTTCATCGACAGGACGAAGGCGATACGCTCCCAGATGTCTTCGGGCGCCAGCTTCAGCCCGCGCGGCAGCAGGTTGCGGAACTCGCAAAACTCGCGCATGGCATCGAGCAGGCCCTGGCGCAGGCCGTTGACGTGCGTGCCGCCCTGGGCGGTGGGGATCAGGTTGACGTAGCTTTCCTGGACGCTGTCGCCGCCTTCGGGCAACCACAGCAGTGCCCAGTCAACAGCTTCCTTGTTGCCCGCCAGGCTGCCGCAGAACGGTTCGTCCGGCAGGCGGGCGAATTCGGTGACCGCATCGATCAGGTACGAACGCAGGCCGTCTTCATAATGCCATTCGACCTTCTCGCCGCTGCCCTTGTCCTCGAAGCTGACCAGCAAGCCCGGACACAACACCGCCTTGGCCTTGAGCACATGCTTGAGGCGGCTGACGGAAAACTTGGGCGAATCGAAGTATTTCGGGTCCGGGGCGAAGTACACGCTGGTGCCGGTGTTGCGCTTGCCGACCGTACCGATGACTTCCAGGTCGGTGGCCTTGAAGCCATCGGCGAAGGTCATCTGGTACTCGTTGCCGTCGCGTTTGACCCTGACCCGCACCTGATTGGACAGGGCGTTGACCACGGAGATACCGACGCCGTGCAGACCGCCGGAGAACTGGTAGTTCTTGTTGGAGAACTTGCCGCCGGCGTGCAGCTTGGTAAGGATCAGTTCGACGCCGCTGACGCCTTCCTCGGGGTGGATGTCGACCGGCATGCCGCGGCCGTCGTCGGACACTTCCAGGGAGTGATCGGCGTGCAGGATGACCTGGATCGACCGCGCATGGCCCGCCAGGGCTTCGTCGACACTGTTGTCGATGACTTCCTGGGCCAGGTGGTTGGGCCGACTGGTGTCGGTGTACATGCCCGGGCGCTTGCGCACCGGGTCGAGGCCCGAGAGGACTTCGATGGCGTCTGCGTTATAGGAGCTAGCGCTGGGATTGGCCATGGGGTCTCGTCGTCAGTCGTTCGTGAAATGAGTGGTCAAAGCTGGGCAAGGTCGACAGTGTCCAAGCGTTTGGCATCGATGCCAGCGAATGCCAGCAGCGCTGGCAACTTCTGCGCGAAGCCCTGGAAACCATGGTCGCCACCGTTTTCGATGTGCACGCTGCACGCCTGGTAGAACGCTGCAGCCTGGCGATAGTCGAGGGTTTCATCGCCTGTCTGCAGCCACACCTGGAGCCGCTCTGGGTCTGTGGGAGCCGGCACTTCCAGCTCGGCCAGGGCCGTGACGTGATCGCGGGTCAACTGCCAGCGCTCGCCGGTGTAATGATTGGTTTGTTCGCCCAGATAGCCATCGAACAGGCGGTGCGGATTGACCACCGGGTTGATCAGCAACGCCTTGAGGCCAAAGCGTGCGGCCAGGTGGGTCGCATAGTAGCCGCCGAGGGAGCTTCCCACCAGCAATGGTGCGTCGAGCTGCGCCAGTGCTGCTTCAAGTTGCGCGATGGCTTGGCGCGGATGGTGGTGCAGGGCCGGCGCGCGAAGCTGGTCGGCCAGGCCGATGCGTTGCATCAGGGCGCTCAGCTGGCGGGCTTTCTGCGAATCCGGCGAGCTGTTCAGACCATGAATGTAGAGGATCGAACCGGGCATGGGAGCCTCCGGGCATAGAGATGGCGCGCAGTTTACCTTGTCGGGGGGGTGGGCGGGCTATCGGTGTGTTGCTGATCCTGAATCAATACCCCGCCGCGTCCAGGTCCGGGGTGAAGGCAAATCCGGCCAGGCGCGAGACGCCGGTTTCGATCTGTCCGTCCGGCATCAGGCGCAGCCAGCGGTAGCCGGGCGCGCGGTCGTCCAGGGCGAAGTCCTCGCTGTGCGGCAGAAACTGAATGCAGGTCGAGGGCGATGCCAGCAGACGCAAGCCGTGGGCCTGACGGTCGATCGCCTGATGCACGTGCCCCCAGAGCACGCCCCGCGCCTGCGGAAAGCGTGCGAGCAGCTCGAACAGGGCCGGCGAATTGCGCAAGCCGATGGGCTCCATCCATTGGCTGCCGATCGGCACCGGATGATGGTGCAGACACACCAGGTGATGCTTGTGCGGCGCCTCGCCGAGCGACGTCGCGAGCAATTGCAGTTGGTCGTCGGCCAGATAGCCTGCCGCCGAGCCTGAGATGGCGGAGTCGAGCAACGTCACGCGCCAGGCGCCAATGTCCACCACCGGCTCCAGCCACCGCGTGCCCTGGGCGGCCTGCTGCATGACCGCGGGCTCGTCGTGATTGCCGGGTAGCCAGCGCATCGGCGCGGCAATCGCCTGGGCAGCCTGCGCAAAAGCCTGGTACGAGGCCAACGTGCCGTCCTGGGACAAATCACCGGTGGCGATGAGCAAGTCGATGCGTGGCTGTTCCATACGCACTTGGCCAAGCACGCGCGCCAGGCTCTGCCGTGTGTTCAGGCCGAACATAGCGCCGTCGGCCTCGGCCACCAAGTGGCTGTCCGAAAGCTGCACGAGCAGCACCGGGGTGTCGACAGCAGGGTCAGATGGGCTCGGCAAGGCCGTCTCCAGGCAAAGGCAACCGGTGAATCGGGGAAGATCGACGCTCAGCGTACCGCCTCGTACTCGTGCCCGCAGGCCAGGCAATGGCTGAGCCATTCACCGAGGAACAGGTTGAGCTGGGCCTTTTCGTCGGGTTGGTGCATGGCCTCGTTGGGATAGGGGTAGACGCTGCGAAAACGACGGGCATGCTCGGCGCTGATGACTTCGGCCATGCGCGCATCGTGGTACACCTGCACTTCCATCTGCGGCACCGGCAGCCACGGCAGGCTGTGCTCCTGGCGCACGCGCAGGGTGGTGGTGTACGGACAAGCCAGCAACACCTCGAGGGTCAGCACGCCGAGCATCTGGTCGGCCTGGGTCATGGCGATGCGGCGCGACAACTGCTGGCTGCGCATGTCCGGCAACAGGCGCATGAGGCGCGCATAGTTGGCCTCGCAGGCGGCCTGCAGACCGACCAGGTCGACGCGGTAGCGCTCGCGCAACGGACTCACGACCACAGCCCCCTGACTTCGTCGCGGTTCAGGGCCAGCCACTGGATGGCAATGATCGCTGCCGCGTTGATGATCCGACCGTCGCGCACGGCCTGCAGGGCATCGTCGAATGCCCAGACGTTGACGCGGATGTCCTCGCCCTCTTCTTCCAGGCCATGCAAGCCACCGGCGCCTTCGCTGCTGCAGCGGCCCAGGTAGAGATGCACGTACTCGTCGCTGCCGCCGGGTGACGGAAAGTACTTGGTGATGGGCCACAACGCCGCGATCTGCAACCCCGCTTCCTCATCGGCCTCGCGGTGCGCGACTTCTTCGGGGCGCTCGTCCTTGTCGATCAGCCCGGCGACCATTTCGATCAGCCAGGGGTTGTCGACCTTGCCCACCGCGCCGACCCGGAATTGCTCGATCAGGACCACTTCGTCGCGAGCGGCGTCGTAGGGCAATACGCACACGGCGTCGTGGCGCACGAACAACTCGCGGCTGATCTGCTTGCTCATGCCGCCGTTGAACAGCTCGTGGCGCAGGAACAGCTTGTCCAGTTTGTAGAAGCCCTGGAAACACAGTTCGGTCTTGTCGATCTCGACCTTCGCAGGGGTGGATCGGGATGAATCTGGCATGGAAAAAACCTCTTGCTCGTGCGTGCAGCTTGCAGCCATCGTAACCGCGATGCACCGGTATTGCAGCCCCTTTGAGGTGAAGTCGTGCGCCTCGGGATAGGCGGTTGGGCGAGCACGCATTAAGATTGCGCGACCTGCGAACCGACGGTTCGACCGGCAGTCCAACCACGACAATTCAATCACCCGCCAAGGACCATCATGTCGTTTCTCAAGTTTGCCTCCGTGGCCTGCGTCGCCCTGACCCTGGGTGCCTGCGCCAGTGTCTTCCAACCCAATTACCGGGCACCACTGGAGACCAAGCGCGAGGCGTTCGAGCATCTGAAGCCTGGCTGCGACAATCAGGATTGCCCACTGGTGAACATCGACGTGGTGCATTTTCCCGACGAGCCCGGCCTCGATGCCGCCATCGACAAACGCCTGCGTGAAATGACGGTCAACACGCCCGATGCCCGCGTCCCGGCAACCCTGAAGGCCTATGAAGATCAATTCATGCGCGAGGCCCAGCCGCGCTACAGCAGCTACCTGCAAGCCAAGGTACGTGAGCAGCATGACGGTATCGTGGTGGTCGAGCTGTCCAGCTATGCCATGACCGGCGGCGCCCACGGCATGCCGGGGCGCGGCTTCATCAACTGGTCGCGCCGCGAGCATCGCGAACTGACCCTGCAGGACATGCTGGTACCCGGCCAGGAACGTGCGTTCTGGCAGGCTGCCGAAGAAGCCCACCGCGGCTGGCTGGTCGCCAGCAAATTGGACAAGGACGCCGATTTCATTCGCCAGTGGCCCTTCCAGCAGACGCCGAACATTGCCTTGACCTACGGGGGCGTGGTGCTCAAGTACAACGTGTACAGCATCGCCCCCTACGCCATGGGCCACCCGGAAGTGAAGATCGCCTACCCCCGCCTCAACGGCGTGATCAAGCCCGAGCTGTTTCCGGGCCGCGGTTGAGCACACGCTCGATCAGGTAGTACAGCAACCCCGCCACCAGCAAGGCTGGCAGGGTTGCGCCGAGTTGCGGATACAGATTGGCCAACCCGTGGTAGATGCACACGCCGCTTAGCCAGGCCACCAGCGCGCTCCAGCGCACAGCCCGTGGCTCGACCTGGATGGCGCGTTTGCGCAGCACGAAGTGGTCCATCAGGACCACGCCGAACAGCGGCGCGAAGACCGAGCCGATCAGCAACAGGAAGTTCTGGTACTGCGCCAACGGGGCCAGGCAGGCGATCAGGGTGCAGACGACGCCGATGGCCAAGGCCAGATGCTCGACCTTGAAGCCCGACAACAGGCTGGTCGATACCGCAGCCGAATGGATGTCGGCAAAGGCGTTCTCCGACTCGTCCAGGAGGATCAGCAGCAGCGGTATGCCCAGGCCAGCACCGGCCAGCGCCAACAGCAATGCATTGACTTCACCACTGGGCGCGAACGCCAGGGTGTAGGCAACGCCTAAGCTCATCAACCAGAAGTTGCCGATGAAGAAGCCGACGGCGGTCCCGCCGAACACGTTTCGGGCGCGCTTGCCGAACCGGGAATAGTCGGCAATCAGCGGCAGCCACGACAAGGGCATGGCAATCGCGATGTCAAAGCCAGTGGCCAAGTCCATGGAGCCGTCGCCCGCAGTGTTCCACAGAGCTGCCAGGTCGGCCTTGGCGAACAGGTTCCAGGTCAGCCAAACGCATGCCGCCAGTAGCAGCCAGATACCCCATTTGCGCAGCACCTTGCGCACGAAGGTCAGCGGCCCACTGACCGCCAGCAGCGTGACCAATGCGCCGAACAACAGCGTCCACAACCATGGACTGCCGCCCAGGCTGCCTTCGCCGAAAGCGCGGGTGCCCAGCAGGCTGGCGGCATCGCGCATGACGATGATCTCGAACGAGCCCCAGCCGACCAGTTGCAGCAGGTTGAGCAGCGCCGGCACGCTGCCGGCGCCGCGGCCCAGGGTCAGGCGCAGGGTGGCCATGGCGGACAGGCCGGTGTCGCTGCCGATCACGCCAACCGCAGCGAGCAGCAGGACGCCCACCAGGGTGCCCAGGAAAATGGCGGTCAGCGCGCCGGCAAGGCCCAAGCCCGGTGCCAGCAAGGCCCCGGTCTGCAGCACCATGAGGCCGACGCCCAGGGAAAACCACAGGGAGAACAGGTCGCGCCCGCCCAGCACACGTTGGGCGGTGGAGACCGCGATATCGGGGGAGTAGGAGGTTTTCAATGGATGGGCTCGAATAGGGTCGGAGGTTGTGGGGCATCGGCGGTGTGTCAGGTCAGACGCGGTGCGGCTTTCGCGGCCAATGACCGCTCCCACAGGATCGCTTTAATCACTGTGATCTCCGTGGGAGCGGTCAGCGGCCGCGAAGGGCCACCGCCGACACTGCTGACTACACCTTCTGGTACAGCTGGCTGCCTTCCTGCTTGAAGCGTTGCGCCTGTTCGCGCATCCCCTCCTCCACGCTCAGGTCGACGGCCTCGATCTTCTGGTTGGCCGCATACTCGCGCACTTCCTGAGTGATCTTCATGGAGCAGAACTTCGGCCCGCACATCGAGCAGAAATGCGCGACCTTGGCCGAGTCCTTGGGCAGGGTTTCGTCGTGGTAGGCACGCGCGGTGTCCGGGTCCAGCCCGAGGTTGAACTGGTCTTCCCAGCGAAACTCGAAACGCGCCTTGCTCAAGGCGTTGTCGCGGATCTGCGCGCCGGGGTGCCCCTTGGCCAGGTCGGCAGCGTGCGCAGCGATCTTGTAGGTGATGATGCCGGTCTTCACGTCATCCTTGTTCGGCAGGCCCAGGTGCTCCTTGGGCGTCACGTAGCAGAGCATGGCGCAACCGAACCAGCCGATCATCGCCGCACCGATGCCCGAGGTGATGTGGTCGTAACCTGGGGCAATGTCGGTGGTCAGCGGGCCAAGGGTGTAGAACGGCGCTTCGTCGCAGCACTCCAGCTGCTTGTCCATGTTCTCCTTGATCAGTTGCATCGGCACGTGCCCCGGACCTTCGATCATGCACTGCACGTCATGCTTCCAGGCGATCTTGGTCAGCTCGCCGAGGGTTTCCAGCTCCCCGAACTGGGCTTCGTCGTTGGCGTCGGCGATCGACCCCGGACGCAGGCCGTCGCCCAGGGAGAAGCTGACGTCGTAGGCCTTCATGATTTCGCAGATCTCGTCGAAGTGCGTGTACAGGAAGTTTTCCTGGTGGTGCGCCAGGCACCACTTGGCCATGATCGACCCGCCCCGGCTGACGATGCCGGTGACCCGCTTGGCAGTCAGCGGCACGTAGCGCAACAGCACGCCGGCATGGATGGTGAAGTAGTCCACGCCCTGCTCGGCCTGCTCGATGAGGGTGTCGCGGAACAGCTCCCAGGTCAGGTCTTCGGCCACGCCGCCGACTTTTTCCAGGGCCTGATAGATGGGAACGGTGCCGATCGGTACCGGCGAGTTGCGGATGATCCACTCGCGGGTTTCGTGGATGTGCTTGCCGGTGGACAGGTCCATCACCGTGTCCGAGCCCCAGCGGATGCCCCAGGTCAGCTTAGCCACTTCTTCCTCAATGGAAGAACCCAGCGCGCTGTTGCCGATGTTGCCGTTGACCTTCACCAGGAAGTTGCGGCCGATGATCATCGGTTCGAGTTCGGTGTGGTTGATATTGGCCGGAATGATCGCGCGGCCACGGGCGACCTCTTCACGCACGAACTCGGCAGTGATCTCCTTGGGAATGCTGGCGCCGAAGCTGTGGCCCTTGTGCTGATCCTTGAGCAGCCCGGCGGCACGGGCCTCGGCCAGTTTCATGTTTTCGCGGATGGCGACGTATTCCATCTCGGCCGTGACGATGCCCTGGCGCGCGTAGTGCATCTGGCTGACATTGGCACCGGCCTTGGCCCGGCGCGGGTTGCGCACGTGAGCGAAGCGCAGTTTGGTCAGTTCGTCGTCGCCCAGGCGCTGCTGGCCGAAATCGGAGCTCAGGCCGGGCAGCCGCTCGGTGTCGCTGCGGTCGTCGATCCAGGCCGAGCGCACGTCGGCCAGGCCCTTGCGCACATCGATGACGACATTGGGATCGGTGTAAGGGCCGGAGGTGTCGTAGACGGTCACCGGCGGGTTGATCTCACCGCTGCTGTTGCCGGTGGAAAAGTCGGTCGGGGTGACGTCCAGGCTGATTTCACGCATGGGCACACGGATGTCCGCCCGCGAGCCCTGGACGTAGATCTTGCGCGAACGGGTGAAGGGCTGCACGGAGCCGGAATCGACTTGGGCCGATTCGCTCAAATGCACGGTGTTTTTTGCTTTTGTATTCATCACAGGCTCTCCAGACGGCATCCAGCAGGGAATGTCGGAGCGAACCTGAAAGGCACGGATGCACCCTGTGAATGGATGCTGTGCTTGTACGCGAGGTGCTGTGCAGAAAATGCGCGAGACCTCGGACGAAGCACAAGAGGACTCGCCGCAAAGACGAGAAATCTTGTTCCCTACGCAGGCGTTAACCTGATCAGGTTCAACGGGATCCGGATTATCCGATCTCAGCCTCATAGCAAGGCACCCCGACAAGAACGTGCACAGCATAGACGCCCTGCACGTGGAACGCCAACCCCGCCTGCGGGTCTTGATAGTGGCCGTTGCATCGGACCGATTGTTGTGCGGCGCGCCGCGCTCTACACTCGCCCTGCCCCAAGCCTCTTTCCACAGCTGATGTCCAGACCCAGCTTACAGACCAAGGATTGCCCCCATGCTGCGCAGTAGATTTCCCTCGGCAACGGCCCTCGCCCTGGCCGTGTCCGGTGCCATCCCAGGCCTGGCCCTGGCGCAGCAGGCACCGTTGGCGAGTATGACCGATCTGGTCAGCGTCTATCAGGAAGCGGTACTGAACAATGCCGACCTGGCCGCCTCGCGGGCCGACTATGCGGCGCAAAGCGAAATCGTGCCGCAGGCGCGCGCCGGTTTGCTGCCCAACCTGTCGGCCGGTTACGACATCAACGACACGCGCACCTCGCTGGACCAGCCCTCGGCGGTGTACAACCGCAGCGGCAACTCCTACCGCGCGCAGCTCAGCCAGCCGCTGTTTCGCGCCGACCGCTGGTTCCAGCTCAAGGCGGCCAAGGCGGTCGACGAGCAGGCGGCCGTGCAGCTGTCGGCCACCGAGCAGAACCTGATCCTGCAGAGCGCTCAGGCCTACTTTTCGGTGCTGCGCGCCCAGGACAACCTGGCCACTGCGCGCGCCGAGGAGAATGCCTTTCGGCGCCAGCTCGATCAGTCCCAGGAGCGCTTCAACGTCGGCCTTTCCGACAAGACCGACACCCTGCAATCACAGGCCAGCTACGACACCGCACGGGCCAACCGGATCATCGCCCAGCGCCAGGTGGACGACGCTTTCCAGGCCCTGATCACGCTGACCAACCGTGAATACAATTCGCTCCAGGGCATCGTTCACACCTTGCCCGTGCTGGCGCCGATACCCAACGACGCCAGCGCCTGGGTCGATACCGCCTCGCGGCAGAACCTCGATCTGCTGGCCAGCAACTACGCCGTGGAAGCCGCCGAGCAGACCTTGCGCCAGCGCAAGGCCGGGCACGCGCCGACGGTGGATGCGGTCGCGCAATACCAGAAGGGCGACAACGACAACCTGGGTTTCAGCAACCCCTCGACCTTGCCGGGCGTCAGCTATGGCAGCGATGTGTCGCAGCGCAGCATCGGCGTGCAGTTGAACATCCCGATCTACAGCGGCGGGCTGACCAGTTCCCAGGTCCGCGAGGCGTACGCGCGGCTCACCCAAAGCGAGCAGCAACGCGAGAGCCTGCGTCGGCAGGTGGTGGAGAACACGCGCAACCTGCACCGTGCGGTCAACACCGATGTCGAGCAGGTGCAGGCGCGCAAGCAGTCGATCATTTCCAACCAGAGTTCGGTGCTGGCCACCGAAATCGGCTATCAGGTGGGGACACGCAACATCGTCGACGTGCTCGACGCCCAGCGTCAGCTGTACAGCTCGGTGCGCGACTACAACAACACCCGCTATGACTACATTCTGGACAACCTGCGCCTCAAGCAGGCGGCAGGCATTTTGAGCCCGGGCGATCTGCAGGACCTGACGCGCTTCCTCAAGGCCGACTACAACCCGGACAAGGATTTCCTGCCACCGGACCTGGCCAAAGCCGCCGAGGCGCTGCTCAAGCCGCCGGCAAAACCCTGACCTGACGCGCCGCTGCTACACGGCTTGCGCAACCCTGTAGCAGCGGCGCAAGCCGCGTCCGGCGTCGATGCGGGGTGTCAGGCGTATCGCGTCGCCAGTGACGCGGCTTGCGCCGCTGCTACAGGGGGGGTGTGAGCAGCGTCGGGCGTTGATGCGGGGAACATTCGGGGGCGGAAAAAAGAAAACCCCGCCGAAGCGGGGTTTGCAGACTGTTTCCCATGACATCCATTTCCGTCCGCCGTCCTGGCAGAAATCCTACGTGTCCCTGTTATATCTAGGCGCATCCTGCGCAACGTCCTTGGAAAGAAGATTAACCGTGGATCCAATCTGCGGATATAGCCTAAAGACACTACGTAACGTAAGCCAAAGCTTACATCGTCAGAACTGCGCTTCATCCAGTAGAAACAGCGACGCACTGCCAGCCTCGACGGCGGCCGCCAGCGAATGAACCCGCGGCAACAAACGCGCGAAATAAAACCGCGCCGTGCCCAGCTTGCTGGCGTAGAACACGTCGTCCTGCCTGCCCAGCGCAGCGCCGGCCATCCTTGCCCACATGTAGGCATAGGCGGTGTAGCCGAAGGCCTGCAGGTACTCGACGGACGCCGCGCCAATCTCGCGCGGATCGTTCCCGGCCCGGTCCAGAACCCCGGCCGTCAGCGCATCCAGACGGTCCAACGCCTGGATCAGCGGCTGGGTGAACTCCTGCAATGCGGCATCAGCCTGGGTCGCATAGGCGCGCACTTCATCGGAAAACAGCTGGTAGAACGCGCCACCGTTGCCCACGACTTTGCGGCCCATCAGGTCCAACGCCTGGATGCCGTTGGTGCCCTCGTAGATCTGGGTAATGCGCACATCGCGCACCAACTGCTCCTGGCCCCACTCGCGGATATACCCGTGGCCACCCAACACCTGCTGGCCATGCACCGTGGTTTCCAGGCCCAGGTCGGTCAGGAACGCCTTGGCCACCGGCGTCAGCAAAGCGACCATATCTTCGGCGCGCTTGCGTGTGATCGGATCCTCGCTGTACTTGGCCGTATCCAACTGCAACGCAACGTAGGTGGAAAAGGCACGCCCGCCTTCGTTGCAGGCCTTCATGGTCAGCAGCATGCGCCGCACGTCCGGGTGGACGATGATCGGGTCGGCCATCTTGTCGGGCTGGGCAGCACCAGCAGGTGAGCGACTTTGCAGCCGGTCGCGGGCATATTCCACGGCGTTCTGGTAGGAGCGCTCGGCCGACGCCAGACCCTGGATACCCACACCCAGCCGCTCGTAATTCATCATGGTGAACATGGCTGCCAAACCCTTGTTCGCCTCGCCGACCAGGTAGCCGGTGGCGCCGTCGAAATTCATCACACAGGTGGCCGACGCCTGGATACCCATCTTGTGCTCGATGGACCCGCACGACACGGCATTGCGCGCGCCCAGGTTGCCGTCGGCATCGACCATGAACTTGGGCACCAGCAGCAACGAGATACCTTTGGGCCCCGGCGGTGCATCGGGCAGCTTGGCCAACACCAGGTGAATGATGTTCTCGGTCAGGTCGTGTTCGCCGCCGGTGATGAAGATCTTCGTCCCGCTGACCTTGTAGCTGCCGTCGGCCTGCGGTTCGGCGCGGGTGCGGATCAGGCCGAGGTCGGTGCCTGCATGGGCTTCGGTCAGGCACATGGAGCCGGCCCAGGTGCCCGCATACATCTTGGGCAGGTAGGTCTGCTTCAGCTCGTCGCTGGCGTGAGCGTTGATGGACAGGCAGGCACCGGCCGTCAGCATCGGGTACAGGCCGAACGCCAGGCTGGCCGAGTTGACCATCTCCTCGACCTGCGCCGAAATCACCTTGGGCATGCCCATGCCACCGTGAGCGGGCTCGCCGCCGACGCCGACCCAGCCGCCCTCGGCATAGGTCTGGTAGGCCTGGAGGAATCCAGCCGGGGTGGTGACCACGGTATCGCGCCAGTGACAGCCCTCTTCGTCGGCCGCACGGCTCAACGGTGCGATCGCCTGGGCCGTGACCTTGCCGGCCTCTTCGAGGATCGCCTCCATGGTTTCCACGTCGACGCTGTCGGCCAGGCCCGGCAATTGCGCCCAGTGACTGGCGACGTCGAATACTTCATTCAGAACAAAGCGCATATCGCGCAAGGGAGCTTTGTAGTCCGCCATGGCTAACTCGCAGGAATTCGAGGGCTGAAGTTCGAAAGCCGGGCGGCGCGCTCGGGTCGACGCGCGCCGCAGGCTGGTTGGCCTGTCAGTAGGAAAGGCCGAAGTGCGCTTCGTCCATGGCCATCAGGTTGCCTGCGCCGGACAGCATGGCGGCAACGTGAGTGCGGGTGCGCGGCAGGATGCGCTGGAAGTAGAAGCGCGCAGTCTGCAGCTTGGCCGTGTAGAACGCCGCATCGCCATGACCTTCGGCCAGTTTCTGCGCCGCTACGCGAGCCATGTCGGCCCAGAAGTAGGCCAGGCAGGCGTAGCCGGAATACATCACGTAGTCGACCGAGGCCGCGCCGACTTCCTCGCGGTCCTTCATGGCGGCCATGCCGACCTTCATGGTCAGCTCGCCCCACTCCTTGTTCAGTTGCGCCAGCGGCGTGACGAACTCGGCCACCGCCTCGTTGCCTTCGTTGGCCTGGCAGAACTTGTGCACGATGCGGGTGAAGCCCTTGAGCGCCTCGCCCTGGGTCATGAGCACCTTGCGGCCCAGCAGGTCGAGCGCCTGGATGCCGGTGGTGCCTTCGTACAGCATGGAAATGCGGCTGTCGCGTACGTTCTGCTCCATGCCCCACTCGGCGATGAAGCCGTGCCCACCGTAGATCTGCACGCCGTGGTTGGCGGCTTCGAAACCCACCTCGGTCATGAACGCCTTGGCGATCGGCGTCATGAACGCCAGCAGGGCATCGGCGCGCTTGCGCTCTTCTTCGTCCTGGCTGAACTTGAGCACGTCCACCAGCTTGGCGGTGAAATAGACCATGGCACGCGTGCCTTCGGCGAAGGCTTTGATGGTCAGCAGCATGCGGCGCACGTCCGGGTGCACGATGATCGGGTCGGCGGCCTTTTCAGGTGCCTTGGGGCCGGTGAGCGAGCGCATCTGCAAGCGGTCGCGGGCATAGCGCAGACCACCCTGGAACGCCACTTCGGCGTGTGCCAGCCCCTGCAGGGCGGTGCCCAAACGTGCGGTGTTCATGAAGGTGAACATGCAGTTGAGGCCCTTGTTGGCAGGGCCGATGAGGTAGCCGGTAGCCCCGTCGAAGTTCATCACGCAGGTGGCGTTGCCGTGAATGCCCATCTTGTGTTCCAGCGAGCCACAGGTCACGGCATTGCGCGCGCCGATCGAGCCATCGCCGTTGGACATGAACTTGGGCACGATGAACAACGAGATGCCTTTGGTGCCAGCCGGGGCATCGGGCAGGCGTGCCAGCACGATATGCACGATGTTGTCGGCCATGTCGTGTTCGCCAGCGGAAATGAAGATCTTCGTGCCGCTGACCGCATAGCTGCCGTCGGCCTGAGGTTCGGCCTTGGTGCGCAACATGCCCAGGTCGGTGCCGCAGTGCGGCTCGGTCAGGCACATGGTGCCGGTCCACTCGCCGGACACCAACTTGGTCAGGTAGGCCTCCTGCTGCTCGGGGGTGCCGTGGGCGGAAATGGTGTTCATGGCGCCGTGCGACAGGCCGGGGTACATGCCCCAGGACCAGTTGGCGCTGCCGATCATCTCGCTGACCGCAAGCCCGAGGGATTCGGGCAAGCCCTGGCCGCCGTGGTCGACGTCATGGGCCAGGCTCGGCCAGCCACCTTCGACGAATTGCTTGTAGGCTTCCTTGAAGCCGGTCGGCGTCTTCACGCCGTCCTCGCTCCAGGTGCAGCCTTCGATGTCACCCACGCGGTTCAGCGGTGCCAGTACCTGTTCACAGAACTTGGCACCTTCTTCAAGGATGGCATCGACCATGTCCGGCGTTGCGTCCTGGCAACCGGGCAGGCTTTGATAGTGCGCTTCGTAGCCGAGCAGCTCGTCGCGGACGAAGCGAATATCACGCAAGGGGGCCTTGTAATCAGACATAGCGATAAACCTCTGCTGAACTCCGGGGGGTTCGACCTGCGACAGGTTGTCGCTATCAAACGGGTGTTTGAAACATACGTTTACGCCTGGGCAAAGTCAATACCCGCCCGGCGCCGGATGAGGGTCACTGCGCACCGTGGCAGCAGCCTTCATCCGGCGTGTGGGAAAGGAACTCGAGAGGTATCGGGCGGGCTAAAGTGGCGTGCCGAGCAGCACGCTGGCAGGGTCGAGCCAGACATTGACCGGTTCACCTACATTGACCGGACAGCGCGGGGATAACGCACACAATGTCTGCCCGTTCGCCAAGCCGATGCGCATTTCACAAGGCCCTTGCGCCTCTGGCAGGATCTGCTCGAGGACCCCTCGCAGGCAGTCATGACCGGGCGTGCCCGCAACATCCACTGGCAACACGCTCAGCCAACCGGCCTTGATCAACGCCACCACCACGGCACCCGGCGCCAGCGTCAGGGTTTGCGTGCTGTCGTGGGTGATCTGGGCGCGCAGGCTCAGCCCTGCCCCCAGGTCCAGGGTGATCTGGTCGTTGCGGCCCTGGGTGTCGATGGCGGTCACGCGGCCATGCAACTGGTTGCGTGCGCTGGTGCGCAGCATCAGTCGGCCAAGCAGGTCCAGGTCGTTGGCGTCCTCGGCAGCTTCGAGCACCTGCGCCTGCAGCGCCTGCAGTTTCTGGTAGAGGCGCAGCAGGCGCTGGCCTTCGGCGGACAGTCGCGCGCCACCGCCGCCCTTGCCGCCCACGACCCGCTCGACCAACGGCGTGTGGGCCAGGTTGTTGAGTTCGTCGATGGCGTCCCAGGCACCTTTGTAGCTCAGGCCGGCGGCCTTGGCGGCGCGGGTGATCGAACCCTGTTCGGCAATATGGCGCAGCAACTCGATGCGTTGCGGACGACGTGCGATGTGTTGGGCCAGCAAGGGGGACAAGGTCATGGTTCAAGGCTACTCGGCCTTGGCCGTGCGCGCCAGACAGTAGACGTCCACGCGCGCGGCGCCCGCCTTGCGCAGCAGCACCGCCAGGGCCTGGGCCGTGGCGCCGGTGGTCATCACGTCGTCGACCAGGGCCACGTGCAGCCCTTCCAGTCCTGCTCCAGGCATCACGGAAAAAGCGTGTTGCAGATTGTGCAGCCGCGCCTTGGCACCCAGTTCCTGCTGGGCCCGTGTTTCGAGCGTGCGCTGAACGACGGTCGAATCGCAGTCGATATGCAGCGCCCTGGACAGCCAGCCAGCGAGCATTTCAGCCTGGTTGAAGCCGCGTTTGCGCAGGCGTTTGCGGCCCATGGGCACCGGAATCAGCAATTGCGGGCGTGGCAGATCCTCGTTGAAACGATGGTCGAGCCAGTGGCTGGTCAATTCTGCCAGCAGGCGTCCGTATGGCCACTGGCTGTTGTGCTTGAAGCGCGTGATCAGGCTGTCGATGGGGAAACCGTAATACCACGGAGTTTCCACCTTCTCGAAGGCGGGCGGGCGGCGCCGACACGGGGCGCAGGTGAATCCACTCATGGCAAGCGGCAGCGCACACACCGTGCATTGCTCATCCAGCCAAGGCAGATCGCATTCACAGGCCTCGCAGAGGGCGTAGGGGTTACCCGAGGCGCCGTCACACAACAAGCAAACCTGATCACTTTTTACCCACTTGTAAACCGAGGTATTTGCAGCAGGTTGACAGTGCATTACGCTTCCTTAATCATGCCCGCATTCGACTCAATAGCCACGTTGTGCCCATGGACAATCCTGCGTCCGTGCGCCTGACCGAGCATAAACAAGGAATCGCCGATGAGCGCCAGTACAACTGCAACCGTTCGTCACGACTGGAACCTGGCCGAGGTCAAGGCGCTGTTCGTGCAGCCTTTCAATGACCTGCTGTTTCAGGCGCAAAGCGTGCATCGCGCGCATTTCGACCCCAATCGGGTTCAGGTCTCGACCCTGCTGTCGATCAAGACCGGCGCCTGCCCCGAAGACTGCAAGTACTGTCCGCAGTCGGGGCACTACAACACCGGGCTGGAAAAAGAAAAGCTGATGGAAGTGCAGAAGGTGCTCGAGGAGGCCGCCCGCGCCAAGGCGATCGGTTCGACGCGCTTCTGCATGGGTGCGGCCTGGAAGCACCCCTCGGCCAAGGACATGCCGTATGTGTTGCAGATGGTTGCCGGGGTCAAGGCCATGGGCCTGGAAACCTGCATGACCCTGGGCCGGCTGGACGAAGACCAGACCAAGGCCCTGGCGCAGGCCGGGCTGGACTACTACAACCACAACCTGGACACCTCGCCGGAGTTCTACGGCAGCATCATCACCACCCGCACCTACAGCGAGCGCTTGCAGACGCTGGCCCACGTGCGCGACGCCGGCATGAAGATCTGTTCGGGCGGCATCCTGGGCATGGGCGAGTCGCTGGACGACCGCGCCGGGCTGCTGATCCAGTTGGCCAACCTGCCGGAGCATCCCGAATCGGTGCCGATCAACATGCTGGTGAAGGTCGCCGGCACCCCGCTCGAGAACGCCGAGGATGTCGATCCGTTCGACTTCATCCGCATGCTGGCCGTGGCGCGCATTCTCATGCCGCAATCCCACGTGCGTCTTTCCGCCGGGCGTGAGGCGATGAACGAGCAGATGCAGGCACTGGCCTTCCTGGCCGGGGCCAATTCGATCTTCTACGGCGACAAGCTGCTGACCACCGCCAACCCGCAGGCGGACAAGGACATGCAGTTGTTCGCCCGCCTGGGAATCGCCCCCGAAGCGCGCGAAGAACACGCTGACGAAGTCCATCAAGCGGCCATCGAACAGGCCCTGGTCGAACAGAAGAGCAGCGACCTGTTCTACGACGCCGCCTCCGCCTGACCCTGCGCCGGCCCACGCGGCCGGCGTTCACCCACTGCCATTTGAGGCCTGCATGCCTTTCGACCTCAGCGCGCGCCTGGCCGAGCGCCGCGCCGCCGACCTCTATCGCCAGCGTCCATTGCTGCAAAGCCCGCAAGGGCCGCGCGTGGTGGTCGATGGCCAACCGCTGCTGGCCTTCTGCAGCAACGACTACCTGGGTCTGGCCAACCACCCCGACGTGATCAAGGCCTGGCGCGAGGGCGCCGAGCGCTGGGGCATAGGCGGTGGCGCGTCCCATCTGGTGGTTGGCCACAGTAGCCCTCACCATGCGTTGGAAGAGGCCCTGGCCGAATTCACCGGGCGTCCACGGGCACTGCTGTTCTCCACCGGCTACATGGCCAACCTGGGCGCGGTCACTGCCTTGGTAGGGCAAGGCGATAGCGTGCTGCAGGACCGTCTCAACCACGCCTCGCTGCTGGACGCCGGCCTGCTCAGCGGCGCGCGCTTCAGCCGTTACCTGCACAACGATGCAGCCAGCCTGGAAACACGCCTGGCCAAAGCCGTCGGCAACACGCTGGTGGTGACCGACGGCGTGTTCAGCATGGACGGCGACCTCGCCGAGCTGCCACAACTGGCGGCGGTCGCGCGGGCCAAGGGCGCCTGGCTGCTGGTCGACGACGCCCACGGATTCGGTGCCTTGGGCGCTACCGGCGGCGGTATCGTCGAGCATTTCGGGCTAGGGATGGACGATGTGCAAGTGTTGGTCGGTACCCTGGGCAAGGGTTTTGGCACCGCAGGCGCCTTCGTGGCGGGCAGCGAGGAACTGATCGAGACCCTGGTGCAGTTCGCTCGGCCCTACATCTACACGACCAGCCAGCCACCGGCGCTGGCCTGCGCCACCTTGCGCAGCCTGCAACTGCTGCGCAGCGAACACTGGCGGCGCGAGCACTTGGCGAGTTTGATCGCTCAGTTCCGCCACGGCGCCGCTCAGTTGGGCCTGACCTTGATGGACAGCTTCACGCCCATTCAGCCGATTCTGGTCGGCGATGCCGGACGTGCCTTGCACTTGTCACAGTTGTTGCGCGAACGTGGGGTGCTGGTGACGGCCATACGTCCGCCGACCGTGCCTGCCGGCAGTGCGCGGTTGCGGGTGACGCTTTCGGCAGCGCACAGCAGTGCCCAGGTCCAGCAATTGCTCGATGCGCTGGCTGAATGCTACCCGTTGCTGGGAGCCGAACATGTCTGAGCGCCTGATCCTGCTGCCCGGCTGGGGCCTTGGCAGCGGTGCTTTGGACCCTCTGGTCACCGCCTTGCGAGGGCTCGCTGAACCCGTGCAGGTGCAGACCGAAGCCTTGCCCGAGCCTGGCTCCATCCAGCTTTCCGACTGGCTCGACGCGCTCGACGAACGCTTGCCGAACGATGTCTGGCTGGGCGGCTGGTCGCTGGGCGGCATGCTCGCCGCCGAGCTCGCGGCGCGTCGGGGTGAACGCTGCCCTGGCCTGTTGACCCTGGCCAGCAACCCCTGTTTCGTGGCCCGCGCCGACTGGCCGGATGCAATGCCCGCTGAGACGTTCGAAGCGTTTCTGGCCGCTTGCAAGGCGGATCCGAAAACCCTGCTGAAGCGCTTCGCATCGCTCTGTGCGCAAGGCGCTGCTGATCCGCGCGGGCTTTCTCGGCGACTGGCGGTTGCTGAGCCGGCTGCGACACAGACGTTGGTCGAGGGCTTGCGCGTGCTGGCGGCGCTCGACACTCGCGCGGCCTTACAGGCTTTCGGCGGGCGGCAATTGCACCTGTTCGCGGCGGGTGATTCGCTGGTGCCTGTTGGGGCAGTGAGCGCATTGCGAGAGCTGGTGCCGGTGGCTGAGATCGGCGTGGTCGAGCGGGCCAGCCATGGGTTCATGCTGGAGGACCCGCATAGGGTTGCTGGTGCAATTGGGGCCTTTGTGCATGAGTGAGAGGAACGGGATTGTGTTTGGCGCAGGGTCTGGGGTGGTTGATGACGCGGCTTGCGCCGCTGCTACAGGGGTTGAGGTGGGGCGGGAGACGGCGTTTGGGTTGCCGGACAAGCGGCTGGTGGCGGCGTCGTTCTCCAGGGCGGCGGCGAGTTATGACAGCGTTGCGCAATTGCAGCGGGACGTGGGTCACTCATTGCTCACTCGACTGCCAGACGGCCTGCAACCGTCGCAATGGCTCGACCTGGGCAGCGGCACCGGCTACTTCAGCCGTGTTCTGGCCCAGCGTTTTCCGAACGGTGTCGGTGTGGCACTGGACATTGCCGAAGGCATGCTCAGCCACGCGCGGGTACAGGGTGGTGCCACCTGGCATGTGGCTGGCGATGCCGAGCAACTGCCGCTGCGCGACGGCAGCTGTGGTCTGATCTATTCCAGCCTGGCGGTGCAATGGTGCAGCGACTTCGCCGCCGTGCTCGCCGAGGCTCGCAGAACCTTGCAACCCGGCGGCGTGCTGGCCTTTGCCAGCCTGTGCGCGGGCACACTGCACGAGCTGCGGCAAAGCTGGCGAGCGGTGGATGGCCGAGTGCACGTCAACCGCTTCCGCGCATTCGCCGAATACCAGCGCCTGTGCGCCGACAGCGGCCTGGAGGTACTGAACCTGGATAACGTGCCCCATGTGCTGCACTACGCCGACGTGCGTGGCTTGACCCACGAGCTCAAAGCCTTGGGCGCGCACAACCTCAACCCCGGTCGCCCCGACGGCCTGACCGGCCGCGCGCGCATGCTCGGTCTGCTGCAAGCCTATGAAGCCTTTCGTGCACCCCAGGGGCTGCCAGCCACCTACCAGGTGGTCTACGCTGTGCTGCGCAAACCCGTCGAGCAAGGACAATCCTGATGAGCGCCTATTTCATCGCCGGTACCGACACGGACATCGGCAAGACCACCGTGGCCGCCGGCCTGCTGCACGCTGCCAGCCTCAAGGGCCTGAGCACGCTGGGCGCGAAGCCTGTTGCCTCGGGTTGCGAGGTGACCTCCAAGGGCCTGCGCAACAGCGACGCGTTGGCCTTGATGGCCCAGAGCTCGCTCAAGCTTGAGTACGCGCAGATCAACCCGGTCGCCTTCGAACCTGCAATCGCCCCCCACATCGCCGCCCGCGAGGCTGGCGTGGCCCTGACCGTCGGCTCGCTGTTGGCACCCATGCGTGAGGTGCTGGCCCGGCAGGCCGACTTCACCCTGATCGAAGGCGCTGGTGGCTGGCGCGTGCCGCTGTCCGACCAGGCCAATCTGTCGGACCTGGCCATTGCCTTGAAGCTGCCGGTGATTCTGGTGGTGGGCGTGCGCCTCGGCGCTATCAGCCATGCCCTGCTGAGCGCGGAAGCCATCGCCCGCGACGGCCTGCAACTGGCCGGTTGGGTGGCCAATATCATCGAACCGAAAACCTCACGCCTGGAAGACAACCTCGCCACCCTGGCCGAACGCCTGCCGGCCCCTTGCCTGGGTCGCGTGCCCTACCTGAAGAACGCCAGCGCACAGAGCGTGGCCGAATATCTGCATATCGAGCTTCTTGGGTAGCAAGGCTCAAACCTGCAACGCGGGTGCGCCGTATTGACTTAATAGTGCGTCGGCCGTCAGTAGCTGCATACTGTCGAAGAGATTGGCGACCTCATTGTCGAGCTCATCAAAGTCTTCCGGAACCACAAGATCAAGCATGAAACCGATACGCTTTGCTTCGCGCGGCTCTGGCGCATCATAGGCCACCAGCTTGGCAATGGGCTTGCCGGCCTTGGCGATGACCACCACTTCACCGGCTGCGGCTTGTTCGAGCAAGCGCGACAGATTGCTCTTAGCGTCGTGAATGTTGTGGATGGCCATTGGTGGCGACTCCCTTGGCAGGACAAACGATCTGTGCAAGGCAAAACCATGCGATGCATGTCAAGTCTAGCCTAGCCCGACGTGTTAGCTAATGCATTCTTGTGTGTCATTTTCAAACGCAGGTGCGAAGTCGAAGGCCGCTTTGCGTATCAACTGCTCTCCCGCGCCACCAGTTCGCATTCGAGCAGCTCCAGATGCGGCGGCTCGCCCTCGATGATGCCCAGGCTTTGCAGGACACGGGTTGCTGCCAGAACGCCAATCTGCAGCGCAGGCGGCCTGATGGTGGTCAAGCTGGGCAGGAGCATTTCGGCGAAGGGGTAGTCGCCGAAGCCCATCACCGCGCAATCCTGTGGAATGCGCAGCCCGGCGCGCTGGGCCGCCAGCAAGCCGCCGGCGGCCAGGTTGTCGTTGGCGAAGATGATCGCATCCGGTGGTTGCTCGCTGGCCATCAGGGCATGCAACGCCTGTTTGCCGGCTTCGAAAGGCGCGAGGGAGGGATCGGGAGCGAACACCTGGGGTTCCAGGCCCAGCTCGGCCAGCGTCGCGGCATAGCCGTCTCGACGCTCGAGAGCACTCAAGTCGCCCGCTGCGCTGTTCTGGACGAAGGCGATGCGCCGGTAGCCTTCGCCGTAGAGATAGCGCACCGAAGTGACGCCCACCTGAGCATGCGAGAAGCCGATCTGCATCGGCGCGCGTTCGGGTTGATAGTCCCAGGTTTCCACCAACGGTATCTGCGCTTGGGCCAGCATCTTCTCGGTGCCGACGCTGTGGAAGTGGCTGGTCAGCACCAGGGCCGCAGGCGACCAGCCAAGGAAGGCACGCACAGCGTTCTCCTCCTGCTCGGCGCTGAAATAGCTGGACGCCAGCAGGACTTGGTAGCCATGCCTGCTCAAGGTATCGCTGAAGCCTTGAATGGTATGGGCGAAGATCGGCCCGGAGATGTTCGGGATGACCATGCCGACGATCTTGCCCCGCGCCGACGCCAGCCCTCCGGCAACCAGATTGGGAACATAACCCAGCTCCGTCACCGCCTGGGCGATGCGCTGCCGATGCTCGTCCGACACCAGGTCCGGTCGATTGAAATACCTCGACACGGTCATGGCAGAGACCCCCGCGTGGGTGGCCACGGTGGCCAGTGTCACGCGGCCAGCACCACGGCGCTTGCGCTGATGCTTGGGATCGGTCATCTACCCGCCTCTAATAACTAAAAACCATAAACAGTAGAAATTACGGTATTTGACCGTATAAGCATTCATCGCCACTATTCGCCATGTTAGCGCTAACCAGCTGACCTGTCTGCTACTCGCTCGAGCGAATGCTGCGCCTATCAAAACAATGTCCAGCCCCTGTTCGAGCGAACCGCCATGCCACAGCGTCAATCTTTCGCGATCAAGACTTCCGTATTGTCCCAGGCCGTCGCTGCGGCCATCGCCTTGGGCGCGACGCCCGCCTTTGCCGCCCAAGGCGATGAAGAGTCGGTCAGCCTGCAGGCCGTCACGGTCACGGCCACGCGGCGCGCCGAGTCGCTGCAGAAAGTGCCCGTGGCGGTGTCGGTGGTCGACGGCGAACAACTGGAACGGGACAACCGCAACGGCGTTGCGAGCATCGTGCAACAGGTGCCCAGCCTGAATTTCCGCACCGGCGCCTCGAACAAGGACACCTCGCTGTTCATCCGTGGGGTGGGTACCATTTCCACCTCCCCCGGCGTGGAGCCCACCGTGGCCACGGTCATCGATGGCGTGGTGTACGGGCGCCCTGGCCAGGCCACCCTGGACCTGTTGGATCTGGAACGCATCGAAGTGCTGCGCGGCCCCCAAGGCACGCTGTTCGGCAAGAACGCCTCGGCCGGCGTGCTGAACATCGTGACCAAGGCGCCCACCGAAGAGCCCCACGGTTACATCGACCAGTCGTACTACAGCGGCAACGAAAGCCGCACCCGCTTCGGCATCGGTGGCAGCCTGATCCCCGACACCCTCAAGGGCTCGCTGACCACGCTGTTCGGCAGCTACGACGGCAACGTCGACAACCGCGCCAATGGCCACGAAGTCAACGGCTACAACCGCAAGGGCGTACGTGGGAAGCTCGAGTTCACCCCCAGTGACGACCTGACCCTGACCTTGGCCGCTGACTACATGCAGAGCCACGACGACGCGCCCAATGGCGTCGTCAGCAAGGCACTGACTCCCGCGTTCGCGGGCGCCCTGGCGCCAGTCTCGGCCAGCGGCCACAGCCGTGATATCGCCAGCGACTACCGCAGCCATGTCGAGGACATCAACAAGGGTCTGTCGGCCCAGTTGGACTGGAACCTGGGCGACTACACCCTGACCTCGATCACCGCCTGGCGCGGCTGGAACAACACCCAATGGCAGGACGGCGACCGCCTGGCGACCATCACTAGCGCCTTCCCCGGCACGGAAGACAAAGGCGACCTGAGCTACGACCAGTACTCCCAGGAAGTGCGCCTGGCCTCGCCCAAGGGAGAGTTCGTGGAGTACGTCGGCGGGCTGTTCTACATGCACGGCAAGGACGACGAAACCTACCGCCGCACCTTGGTGACACCGACCGGCAGCCAGCGCGGCGTGGCCGACTACACCACCACCAGCGACAGCTACTCGGCGTTCGGTGAGACCACCCTCAACTTCACTTCACGGCTGCGCGGCATCGCTGGCCTGCGCTGGACCCACGACGACCTGGAATACGATCACCGTCGCGTGTCGACCTCGGCCACCACCGTCAGCGGCATCCAGCCGGGCACCCGCAGCTCAGGCTCGGTGGATGAGGATGGCTGGTCCGGACGACTGGGTGTGCAGTACGACCTCAGTGACGACGTCATGGCTTATGTCACCTATTCACGCGGGTACAAAGGCCCCGCCTACAACGTGTTCTTCAACATGCAGCCGCGCGACACCGACGCGCTCAAACCGGAAACCTCCAACACCTGGGAAGCGGGGATCAAGGCCAGTGCCTGGGACAATCGCCTGACCACCAACCTGGCGGTCTTTCACAGCGAGTACGACAACTACCAGGCGAACTTCTTCGACACCGTGGCCAACCAGGTGGTGACCCGTCTGATCAACGCCGGCAGCGTCAGCACCGAAGGCGTCGAGCTGGACTACGCCCTGCAGGCCACGCAGAACCTCAAGCTGTCCGGCGCACTGGCCTACACCCGTGCGCGCATCGATCAGTTCAGTTGCCCGGCCGGCGCGGCGGCTTCCTGCAACGTCGACGGCAAGACCCTGCCCTACAGCCCCGACTGGAAGAGCTACGTGCGCGCCGACTACAGCATTCCATTGGCCAATGGCCTGGATGTGGAGCTGGGGACCGATTACAGCTGGCAGAGCGAGGTGCAGTACGACATCAGCCAGAACCCGGACACCACGCAAGGTGCCTATGGCATCTGGAATGCCAGCATCGCCTTGGCCGACTACACCAATGGCTGGCGTGTCGCGCTGCTGGGCAAGAACCTGGCCGACAAGTCCTACTCGCCGATGCTGGCCAGTGGCAGCGGCTATATCTACCGCGCCGTGCCTCGTGATGACGAGCGCTACTTCGGCGTGCAACTGCGCAAGGATTTCTGACATGAGCGCCAGACAGATGAAACTAGGCGCCTTTCTGATGGCCACCGGGCACCACGTGGCTGCCTGGCGCCACCCCCAGGTGCCGGCCGATGCCGGGCTCGATTTCCAGCATTACCGGCACCTGGCGCAGGTAGCCGAAGCGGCCTGCTTCGACACCCTGTTCCTGGCCGACAGCGTAGCGGCTGCCACTGGTGACAGCGCCAGTCAGATGGCCCGCTCCGACCATTTCGAGCCGTTGACCCTGCTCTCGGCCCTGAGCGTGGTCACCGAACGCATCGGCCTGATCAGCACGGTCACCACCAGCTACAACGAGCCCTATCACCTGGCGCGCAAGTTCGCCTCGCTGGATCATCTGTCCGGTGGCCGCGCCGGCTGGAACCTGGTGACCTCGGACGCCGCGGCCGAGGCCGGCAACTTCGGCCGAGACGAACACATCGGCCACGCCGAGCGCTACAGCCGGGCGCGGGAGTTTCATCAGGTGGTCACGGGGCTCTGGGACAGCTGGAGCGCCGATGCCTTCGTGCGCGACAAGGCCAGCGGCCAATACTACGACCCGGCCGGGCGCCGCGAGCTGAACCATGTGGGCGAGCACTTCAAGGTCAAGGGCCCTCTCAACGTCGCCCGCTCACCGCAGGGGCGACCGGTGGTGGTGCAGGCCGGTTCGTCCGAAGCGGGTCGCGAGCTGGCAGCGCGGACTGCCGATGTGATCTTCACCGCGCAGCCTTCATTGGCCGCCGCGCAAGCGTTCTACGCCGACCTCAAAAACCGCGCGGCCACGTTCGGCCGCAGCGCCGATGAATTGAAGATCATGCCTGGGGTATTCGTCGTGGTCGGCGAAACCCAAGCACTGGCGCAGGCCAAGTTCGAAGCATTCCAGGACCTGGTCCAGCCCGAGGTCGGGGTGGCGTTGCTGGGCCGCATGCTGGGCAACTTCGACTTGTCCGGCTACCCGCTGGACGGACCGCTGCCCGAGCTGCCCCTGACCGACAGCGGCCAGCGCAGCCGTCAGCAACTGCTCAGCAAACTGGCCGAGCGCGAGCAGCTCAACCTGGCGCAACTGGGCCGGCGCATCGCCGGTGGGCGCGGGCATTTCAGCCTGATCGGCACCCCGGCGCAGATCGCCGACCAATTGCAGCTATGGTTCCAGAACGGCGCCGCCGATGGTTTCAACGTGTTGGTGCCGCACCTGCCCGGCGGGCTCGAGGATTTCGCGCGCCAGGTGGTGCCTGAACTGCAACGTCGCGGCCTGTTCCGCACCCACTACACAGGCACCACGTTGCGCGAGCATCTGGGCCTGCCCGAGATCGACGAGCGCTGAGAATGGCGTTCTTCGAAACACCCTGAAGCGAGGCTTTCCATGACCTACATCGCTGCCGAAAATCGCTACCAGCGCCTGCCCTACCGCCGTGTCGGCCGCAGTGGCCTGGTGTTGCCAGCACTGTCCCTGGGCTTGTGGCACAACTTTGGCGACAGCACCCCGATCGACACCCAGCGCAGCCTGTTGCGCACCGCCTTCGATCTGGGCATCAACCATTTCGACCTGGCCAACAACTATGGCCCGCCCTATGGCAGCGCCGAGATCAATTTCGGGCGTCTGCTACGCGAGGACTTCAAGCACTACCGTGACGAGCTGATCATCTCCAGCAAGGCCGGTTGGGACATGTGGCCCGGCCCGTACGGCCAGGGCGGCGGCTCGCGCAAGTACATCCTGGCCAGCCTGGACCAGAGCCTGCAACGGCTGGGCCTGGACTATGTGGATATCTTCTACTCGCACCGCTTCGACCCCGACACGCCGCTGGAAGAAACTGCCAGCGCCCTGGCCACGGCGGTGCAACAGGGCAAGGCGCTGTACATCGGTATTTCCTCGTACTCCGGGGTCAAGACCCGTGAGATCGCCGCCCTGCTCAAGGAGTGGAAGGTGCCGCTGCTGATCCACCAGCCCGCCTACAACCTGCTCAACCGCTGGGTGGAGAACGACCTGCTGCAGGTCACCGACGAACTGGGCGCCGGCGTCATCGCCTTCACGCCGCTGGCGCAAGGGCTGCTCACCGACAAGTACCTGCAAGGCGTGCCGGCCGATGCGCGGGTCAACCGTCCAGGCGGCGGCTCGTTGCTGCCTGGGCATTTGAGCGAGGCCAACCTGACCCACGTTCGCGCGCTCAACGAAATCGCCCGTCGCCGCGGCCAGAGCCTGGCGCAATTGGCCTTGGCCTGGACCCTGCGCGACAGCCGCGTGACCAGCGCCCTGATCGGCGCCAGCCGTCCCGAGCAGATCATCGAAAACGTCGGCGCATTGGACAACCTCAGCTTCAGCGCCGACGAACTGGCCGAGATCGACCGCCATGCGGTGGAAGGCGGCATCAACCTCTGGGAAAAACCCTCGACTGCGCAATAAGGGATCGATCACATGAAGACACTCGCTCGCGTGAGCGCCGTGCTGGCCTTGCTGGGCCTGGCCGGCGCCGCTCTGGCCGATCCGGCGGCGCTGCGCATCGGCTATCAGAAGGGCTCGATTGCCCTGGTCCTGGCCAAGCAGCATGGCCTGCTGGAAAAACGCTTCGGGCAGACCCAGGTCCAGTGGATCGAATTTCCTGCTGGCCCGCAGATGCTCGAAGCCTTGAACATCGGCAGTCTCGATGTGGCGGCCACGGGTGATATCCCGCCGCTTTTTGCACAAGCCGCGGGCGCGGACCTGGTGTACATCGGCGCCGAACCGGCCAAACCCCAGGCCGAGACCTTGCTGGTCAAGGACACCAGTACGCTCGCTCAGGTCGCCGACCTCAAAGGCAAGAAGGTCGCCTTTCAGAAAGGCTCCAGTTCGCACAACCTGATCCTGCGGGCGCTGAACAAGGCTGGCCTGAGCTATCGGGATATCCAGCCGGTGTACCTGAGCCCGGCCGATGCCCGTGCCGCCTTCGAACAGGGCAGCGTCGACGCCTGGGCGATCTGGGAGCCCTACTCGTCACTGGCCCTGAGCCAGGGCCATGCGCGGCTGTTGGCCGATGGCGGCGGCCTGGGTCTGGGCGGGCCGATCTACACCGCGCGGCGTGCCTATTCCCAGGCCAACGGCGAATTTATCGACAGCCTGCTCGAGCAGCTCAGCAGTGCAGAGGCGCTGACCCGCATCGAGCATGCACAGAGCATCGCGCTGTTGGCTCAGTCCATGGGGCTGCCGGAGGCGGTGGTCGAGCGTTATGTGGACAACCGACCACCCTCCCCCGTGCGGCCTGTGGATAACGCCGTGATTCAGACCCAGCAGGCGACCGCCGACCTGTTCTACCAGAACAAGCTGCTGCCCAAGGCGCTAGATGTCGGCCAAGTGGCGCAGTGAAAAGCCTGTTCGAGTATAAAGCCACGGTCTGCAACCTGTTCGTCATAATCCCTCCTTAAGGTACTCGCTGACCTGAAGGGAGATCACCATGAGCCTATTAGAAGAACACCAAGCCACCGACCTGGAAAAGATCACCGGCCTGAGCCGTCGCCGCTTCATCGGCGCCGGCGCCTTGTGCGGTGCGGCGATGTTCCTGGGCGGCAACCTGCTGACCCGCACGGCCATGGCCAGCGCGGTCAGCGCCGGCAACGGCGCGCTGCTGGGTTTCACCAGCATTGCGACCGCCACCAGCGACACCATCAGCCTGCCGCCTGGCTACCAGGCCAGCGTGCTGATCAGTTGGGGGCAGCCGCTGCAAGCCGGTGGCCCGGCCTTCGACCCCAGCGGCAATGGCAGCGCCGAGGCCCAGGAGGTGCAGTTCGGTGACAACAACGACGGCATGAGTCTGTTCCCCTTCCCCAACGACGCCAACCGCGCGTTGATGGCGATCAACAACGAATACACCAACTACCGGTACCTGTACGCCCACGGCGGCAGCCCGCAGTCGGCCGAAGAAGTGCGCAAGGCGCTGGCCTGCGAAGGCCTGTCGGTGATCGAGATCCAGCGCAAAAGCGGCCACTGGCACTTCGTTCAGGGCTCGCAGTACAACCGGCGCGTCCACGGCAACACGCCGATCCGCGTCAGTGGGCCGGCTGCAGGCGATGCCCTGCTCAAGACCGCCGCCGACAGCACCGGGCAACTGGTGCATGGCACGTTCCAGAACTGCGCCAATGGCAAGACGCCTTGGGGCACCTACCTGACGTGCGAAGAAAACTTCACCGACTGCTTCGGCAGCACCGACGCCGCGCTGGCGTTCACCCCTGCGCAGAAACGCTACGGCGTGGTCGCGGCGAGCAAGGAAATCAACTGGCACCCCCACGATCCACGCTTCGACATGGCGCGCAATCCCAACGAGCTCAACCGTCATGGCTGGGTCGTGGAGGTGGATCCGTTCGACCCGACCGCCATGCCGGTCAAGCGCACCGCGCTGGGCCGCTTCAAGCATGAGAACGCAGCCTTGGCCGAAACCGGCGATGGACGTGCGGTGGTGTACATGGGCGATGACGAGCGTGGCGAGTTCATCTACAAGTTCATCAGCCGCGACCGCATCGACCACCACAACCCCAAGGCCAACCGTGACCTGCTCGACCACGGCACCCTGTACGTCGCCCGTTTCGACAACGGCGACGGCAACCCCGATCGTCCCAAGGGACATGGCCAGTGGGTGGAGCTGACCCATGGCAAGAACGGTCTGGACGCCAGCAAAGGCTTCGCCAGTCAGGCCGAAGTGTTGATTCACGCACGTCTCGCCGCCACGGCGATGCAGGCCACGCGTATGGACCGCCCCGAGTGGATCGTGGTCAGCCCCAAGGATGGCCAGGTCTATTGCACCCTGACCAACAACATCAAGCGCGGCGACGACGGTCAACCGGTCGGCGGCCCCAACTCGCGCGAGAAGAACGTCTACGGCCAGATCCTGCGCTGGCGCGAGAGCGGCGACGAGCACGGTGCCATGTCGTTCGAGTGGGACCTGTTCCTGGTGGCCGGCAACCCCAGTGTGCATCCTGGCCAGGCCAAGGGCGGTTCGTCCAACATCAACCCGCAGAACATGTTCAACAGCCCCGATGGCCTGGCCTTCGACGATGCTGGCCGGCTCTGGGTGCAGACCGATGGCGACACCAGCAATGCGGGTGACTTCGCCGGCATGGGCAACAATCAGATGCTCTGCGCCGACCCGGCCAGCGGCGAGATCCGTCGCTTCATGGTCGGCCCGGTCGGCTGCGAAGTCACCGGCGTCAGCTTCGCCCCCGATCAGCGCACCCTGTTCATCGGCATCCAGCATCCGGGTGAAAACGGTGGTTCGACCTTCCCCGAGCACTTGCCCAACGGCAAGCCGCGCTCTTCGGTGATTGCCATCAGCCGCGAGGATGGCGGGGTGATCGGCGCGTAACGCGCCACCGCTGCCGCCGCGTCTGCGCTACCATGGCGAGCCGGACGCGGCAGCCTGCCGCGCGCAGGAGTACGCATGGCCCACCCTTTTGAAACACTGACCCCAGACCTGGTGCTCGACGCCGTGGAAAGCATCGGCTTTCTCAGCGATGCCCGGGTGCTGGCGCTCAACAGCTACGAGAACCGCGTCTACCAGGTGGGCATCGAAGATGGCCAACCGCTGATTGCCAAGTTCTACCGTCCCGATCGCTGGACCAACGCGGCCATCCTCGAAGAACACGCCTTCACCGCCGAGCTGGCCGATTGCGAAGTGCCCGTGGTCGCACCCATGGTGCATGAAGGCGAAACCCTGTTCGAGCATGCCGGCTTTCGCTTTACCCTGTTTCCTCGTCGCGGTGGCCGGGCGCCGGAGCCGGGCAACCTCGACCAACTCTATCGCCTGGGCCAGTTGCTGGGGCGTCTGCACGCCGTGGGTGCGACCCGCCCGTTCGAGCACCGCGAGGCGTTGGGCGTACAGAATTTCGGCCACGATTCTTTGCAGACCCTGCTCGAGGGCAACCATGTTCCCCGCAGCCTGCTGCCCGCCTACGAGTCGGTGGCCCGCGACCTGCTCAAGCGCGTGGAAGAGGTGTACAAGGCCACGCCGCACCAGAACATCCGCATGCACGGCGACTGCCACCCCGGCAACATGATGTGCCGGGACGAGGTGTTCCACATCGTCGACCTCGACGACTGCCGCATGGGTCCGGCGGTTCAGGACCTGTGGATGATGCTTGCCGGGGATCGCCAGGAATGCCTTGGTCAGCTGTCCGAACTCATGGACGGCTACAGCGAATTCCACGACTTCAACCCCCGCGAGCTGGCGCTGATCGAGCCCCTGCGCGCGTTGCGCCTGATGCATTACAGCGCCTGGCTGGCGCGACGCTGGGAAGACCCGGCCTTCCCGCGCAGCTTTCCCTGGTTCGGCAGCGAGCGGTACTGGGGTGACCAAGTGCTGGCGTTGCGCGAACAGTTGGCGGCGCTCAACGAAGAGCCATTGAAACTGTTTTAAGTGCACATCGTGGCTTTGTGTCCCATGGCCCGATGTGTAAAGTTACCGACCGCTTCGATAACGAAACCATGCACGCAGGGAGCTCCATGCAAGCCGCCAATCCCCGCCGGGGGTACATCCTGGGCCTGAGCGCCTACATCTGCTGGGGGTTCATCCCCCTGTACTTCAAGACCCTCTCGCACTACCCGGCCGTGGAGATCATCGCCCAGCGCGTGCTCTGGTCGGCGCTGCTCGGCTCGTTACTGCTGCTGGTGTGGAAACACCCCGGCTGGCTTCGCGAACTGCGCGACAACCCTGTACGGCTGGCGATACTGGTCGGCAGCGGCAGCCTGATCGCCGCCAACTGGCTGGTCTATGTCTGGGCAGTGACCCACGGAAGAGTGCTCGAGGCCAGCCTGGGCTACTACATCAATCCGCTGCTCAACGTCGTGCTCGGGCTGTTGATCCTGCGTGAGCGGCTGCGCCCGCTGCAATGGGTCGCGGTAGCGCTGGCGGCGATCGGCGTGGCGCAGCAGGTCTGGCAAGTGGGCAGTCTGCCATGGGTGTCTCTGGCGCTGGCCCTGACCTTCGGTTTCTACGGCCTGATTCGCAAGCGTGCGCCGGTGGCGGCACTGCCGGGCCTGGTGATCGAAACCTGGCTCCTGGTGCCACTGGCCGCAGGCTGGCTGCTTTGGCATGGCGATGCCGCCAGCGTCCAGCCAGCGTTCTGGACCACAAGCGAGGCCCTCTGGTTGATGGCCGCGGGCCCGATCACCCTGGTGCCGCTGCTGTGCTTCAACGCCGCCGCGCGTCACCTGCCCTACACCACCTTGGGCTTCCTGCAGTACATCGCACCCACTCTGGTGCTGCTGTTGGCCGTTCAGGTCTTCGGGGAACACCTGGCGCCCGCAACTCTGGTCACGTTCATCTTCATCTGGGCAGGACTGCTTATCTACAGTGTGGATATCTGGTGGAACCGCCGTCAGCGCGGCTGATCAAAAAACGCTCACCTCCCTGCACGTCACGCCGGCTGTGGCGTGCAGCAAGTTACACCGAGGTTATCCACAGGCAGGTCCACCCGGATTGTGCACAACCTCGCCAAAGCTGAGTGTTTTTTGATCAAAACCTGCAACGCCTTAGACAGCACGGGCTGCAGGGCTATCGCCACAGGTTATCCACAGGCAGGCTCAAGATATCCTTGGATAACATGTGCGACCGTTTCAGCCCAGACCCAGCTCTTCGCGAGCCAGTTTTACCAACGTGCTCGTGTCGATCGGCTTGAGCAGAAAATCGACCACGCTGAAGTGCATCGCGGCGATTGCATCCTTGACGCTGGCATCGCCTGAAATAATGATGATCGGCAGCGCCGCGCGCTCCGAATCGCGTATCTCGCGGATAAGGTCCAGGCCCGACTCGGGTCCCATGCGCAGGTCGGTGATCAACAGACCGATGCGCCGATTGGCACGCAGTTGCAGCATGGCGCCCATCGCGCTGTCGGCCTGCACACAGGAAATGCCGTGCAGCTCCAGGATCTGCGCGAGCACCTCGCGGGTGTCGCTGTCGTCATCGACCACCAGCGCCAATTGCGGCGGTGTATCTGGCACCTGGGCCAATTCGCTGAGCGCTTCACGCTCGGCATCACTCAACAATAATTCGTGATCGGACATACGCTTCCCGTCATCCACAACCTATCCATCGGCCTGTTGCACGTCGTCCCGCCTTTTAGACTTACGTCCAATGGGCACGTTCGCTCATGCAGTCGACCATGGCCGGACGATAAAGCCAAATTCTTAATAACAACAATTTCCGATTCGACCCATCGGGCGGTAATGGCCATGAGCAAAACCGACGCCTTCACCCAGGCGGGCAAGACTGCGGTGCTGCAGAACATTCACGGCACCGTGCAGTTCCTGCAACGCTTCCCGCCCTTCAACCAGATGGAGAACGCCCATCTGGCCTATCTGGTCGAGCAGTGCCAATTGCGCTTCTATGCCAGCGGTGAAAGCATCATCAAACCGGCCGATGGCGCTGTCGAGCATTTCTATATCGTCAAGCAGGGTCAGGTGGTGGGCGAACGGCCACACAGTGCGCGCCGCGGCACCGAGACCACGTTCGAGATCACGGCTGGCGAGTGCTTTCCGCTCGCCGCCCTGCTCGGCGAGCGCGCCACCCGCACCGAGCACCTGGCCGCCGAAGACACCTTCTGCCTGCAGTTGAACAAGCCGGCCTTCATCAAGCTGTTCGCGCTCTCCACGGTGTTCCGCGACTTCGCCCTGCGCGGGGTGAGCAGCCTGCTCGATCTGGTCAACCAGCAAGTGCAACGCCAGGCCGTGGAGACCTTGGGCACGCAGTATTCGCTGAACACCCGCCTGGGTGATCTCGCCATGCGTCATCCGGTGACCTGCGAGGCCTCCTTGCCGCTGCGCGATGCCGTGCGGCTGATGCACGAGCAGCAGGTCGGCAGCATCGTCATCGTCGATGACCTCAAGGCCCCCCAGGGCATCTTTACCCTGCGCGACCTGCGTCAGGCTGTGGCCGACGCGGCCACCGACTTCGGCGCGGGCATCGAGCGCTACATGATTCCCCGGCCCTTCCACCTCAGCCCGGAAGCCAGTGCCTTCGATGCCGCCGTGGCCATGACCGAACGGCACATTGCCCACGTGTGCCTGGTGAAGGATCAGCGCCTGTGCGGCGTGGTGTCCGAGCGCGACCTGTTTTCATTGCAGCGGGTGGACCTGGTGCACCTGGCCCGCACCATTCGCCATGCTTCGCGGCTTGAACAGTTGATCGCCTTGCGCGGAGAAATCAGCGCGCTGGTCGAGCGCATGCTGGCTCATGGCGCATCGTCGACGCAGATCACTCAGCTCATCACCCTGCTCAACGATCACACCGTCTGCCGGGTGATCGAACTGGTGCTGCAGGAGCGCGGTGATCCGGGTGTGCCCTTCAGCTGGCTGTGTTTCGGCAGTGAAGGCCGCCGCGAGCAGACCCTGCACACCGACCAGGACAACGGCATCGTTTTCGAAGCCCGTGACGCCGCCCACGCCGCCGAGATCCGCGGCAAGCTGCTGCCTCTGGCGCATCAGATCAACCTGGCGCTGGCGCAGTGCGGCTTCAGCCTGTGCACGGGCAACGTCATGGCGAGCAATCCCGAGCTGTGCCTGTCGCGCCTGGAATGGGCGCGGCGCTTTGCCGGTTTCATCCGCGAGGCGAGCCCGGAAAACCTGCTCAACTCGAGCATCTATTTTGACCTGCGCACGGTATGGGGCGATGACTCGGCCTGTGCACAACTGCGCCGCAGCGTGCTGGAACAGGTCGCGGACAACAGCTTGTTCCAGCGCATGCTGGCGCAGAACGCCTTGCGCCAGCGCCCGCCGGTTGGGCGCTTTCGCGACTTCGTGCTGACCCGTCAAGGCAGCGACAAGGCCCCCACCCTGGACCTCAAGGTGCAGGGCCTGACGCCCTTCGTCGACGGCGCACGTCTGCTGGCACTGGCCAACGGCATCGACACCGGCAATACCCTGGAGCGTCTGCGCCAACTGGTGGCCCAGGAAGTCATCGACGCCCAGGACGGCGCCGCCTATGAAGAGGCCTACCATTTCATCCAGCAGACACGCATGCAGCAACATCAGGCCCAAGCCCGACAACACCTGCCCTACTCCAATCGCATCGACCCGGCCGAGCTCAACCACCTGGACCGGCGCATCCTGCGCGAATCGCTGCGCCAGGCTCAGCGCCTGCAGGCCAGCCTGAGCCTGAGGTACCAGCTGTGAGCCTGTTCGATTGGCTACGGGCCAAGCCCACCTGCGTACTGGACGCCACTTTGCAGCAACGTGTGGCAGCACTGCCCACAGCCCAGCCCTGGCAAACCTGCAGCCTGCGCGAGCAGCGCTGGGTGGTGCTGGACCTGGAAACCAGCGGTTTGAACCTGAACAAGGACGAGGTGCTGTCGATCGGCGCAGTGGTCATCGAAGACGGCGCGGTGGATTTCTCCCAGCAGTTCGAACGCACGCTGCTGCGCGAACAACCGCGGCTGGGCGCCAGTGTATTGATCCATGGCCTAGGCCCGGAAGCGATCGCGGCCGGCCAGGCGCCCGCCCACGCCCTGCTGGATTTCATGACCTTCGTCGGTGACAGCCCACTGCTGGCGTTCCATGCGCCGTTCGACGAACACATGCTGACACGCGCACTCAAGGCCAGCCTGGGCTATACGCTGCAACATCCCTTCATCGATGTCGCTGCGTTGGCGCCCATGCTGTGTCCGGATGCAGCTCTGCGCGAAGCCGGACTCGACGACTGGACCGCGCATTTCGGCCTGCAGGTCGGCGAACGGCATCATGCCAGCGCCGATGCGTTGGTTACAGCGGAGTTGGCCATGCTGCTGTTCAGCCGTGCTCGCCGCCAAGGCCTGGACAGCCCCTGTGCCTTGGTCGAGAAAGTGAGCCAGTGGCGGCGTCGCCAGCAGACTCAGGCTTTTTGACTGGCGCGAAAGTGTAAGCGGACATGATGGCCATCCCCAGGACGTCATTGCGGTGCTCGAACGTTGTCGGGCTTGGATGCGATGGACTATGCGCAACGGCTTTGACGTCATGTTTTGTTCAACTTTATTATTTAACCCTCTGACGCGTCAAAGTCCTACACAACGAACCGCTCCAAATCAGATAGTTGAAGATTGTTTCCTACTTTACGGTGATTTTTTCCGCCGCCCCCCGGTAAAACATCCCACAGCTTTTTAAGTAGCAGGGCTGCGTGCAAGCGTTGTATAGAACGTGAACCAATGCTATCTCTCAAGAAATTCGATAAAGGCTGCGCGCCCCCCTTAAATAAGGCCCTATATAGATGAGGCATTTCCTGGCACGGGCAATAAAGGAAAGGCCAGCGCTATTCGGGGCCACCTTGATCACGGTATTCGTCCTCAAGCTTTCACTGTTCGCCCCTCCACTCTTGCTCGGCTCCATCATTGACAATCTGTCACTCGACAAAGGCGCTGAACACCTGACGATTCCGTATCTTCTCGGTGGTTATGCGTTGATCATACTGGTGACAGCAGCGGTTGCTCCCATCCAGACGTATTTTCTTACGCGACTGGTACAGCAGACGGTCAAGGATCGATCCATCAGCTGGATATCAGAGATCTTCAAGAAAGAGTTCTACATCTTCAAAAATTTGCGAATTGGCCATTTGATCAAAGCGACGGATCGGGGTATTACCGCTCATGAGCAGATACTGAATTTCTTCATCACCGCGGGGCTTCCGTTGATCATCGAGATCCTCGTTGTCAGCGCACTTTTCATGCACTTTGGCGGGGCCCAACTCTTTGCACTGCTGTTGATGGCTTCGTGCATCTATCTATTTGTGTGCCACAAGATCATTCAGCGGCGCACGCGGCATATCAATGATGTCAACGACAGCGAAGACGAGGTCTCTGAACGTCTGTTCAGCACATTGCACGCAGCGCGTTCAATCAAGCTGGAAGGCGCAGCGGAACAAACGCTATCACCGCTGAACATGGCATTCGAGCGCTACGCGCGTTGCGCCACCACCGTCGCCATTTCCGCCGCGGCGCTGGGGTCCGTGAAAATGCTCTTCATCGGGCTCTCCACGTGTGGACTTCTGGTGTGGGGCGTTCGGAACCAGGGGATGACAAACCCGACGTTGACCATCGGCGAGTTGGTTGCCCTGTGCTCGATTGCAGGTGGGTTTCTAACCAACATATCGGGCATTGCGGAAGCCTATCGTTCGGCCCATCAGTTCATGGCTGACAAAGTCAGACTGCAGCAAACCCTCAATCTTCCGCGATTCGATGGACCGAACCGATCCCTGGAGCTTCCGGCATCACCGATCTCCACTTTGGAGCTGGCAGCGTGCGAGGTGTCGGGCCGAAATCTGACGCTGGATACCTCGTTGCGATTCGAGTCCTGCGAGAGCGTGGCCATCACGGGACCCAGTGGCGCGGGCAAATCAACATTGCTCGAGTTGCTGGCGGGTATGGACGATGCCTATCGAGAATATCTCTATATCAATGGTATCTGCGTTCAACGAATCTGTGGCGCCTCACAACTGCGCGCGCTGCGCTATTGCCCGCAGAGTCCAGTCTTCCTGCCGGGCGATCTGAAATCGGGCGTGCTGTATGGTCATGCCGCTGGACCTGAACTGCTGGAGCTGGCTCGGCAGCTGTCATTGGACGCACTCCTGAGCCAACTGAATCTCAACGACAGCGCATCCAACCTCTCCGGCGGACAGGCCAAGCGACTCAGCCTGCTTCGTCTGCTCAACAGACCTGGATGCTTCAATCTCTTCGACGAGCCAACCGCTTCACTCGACCACGAGCTGGCCATTGCAACGTGGGACACCCTGATGCATGCATTCAAGGGCAAAGGGTTGATCTGCGTCACTCACGATATCGAAGCGTTGGCGCGTTTTGACAGGGTTCTGATTGTTCAGCAGGGCAAAATCGTGGCCGACGGACCATGGGATCTGTTGCAAAAGGAGGCAGGTCTGCTCGAAGGGCTTCGCGCTGACGGCGGTTGACTGTGCCCAAGATTTGACAGGAGTGAGGGGCTCACGCGACCTCGCACCAGTCCTGTATTTCAAGCCCCTCGACCAAGCGAAACGCCTTGTCGCTGGTGACCAGCGTCATCCCGAGGGAAAGGCTATGGGCGGCGATAAGGCCGTCCAACGCGCCCAGACAGTGCCCACGACTCTCGCCCGTGGCCCGGCTCGAACCATAGGCCTGGGCCGCCTGGCTGCCCCAAGGAAGAATATCGATGGTTTTCAGGAACGCGGTGACAATCCCTGCCAACCGCTGCGCAGATGGCCGCTTGGCCAAGCCATAAAGCAATTCTGCCTCGGTGATGGAGGAGATGCACACCGATGTCATCGGCACAGCGCTTAGGTTCTTGATGACACCCGGATGCCCCTTGAGCAGGTGGCTCACGGTATTGGTGTCCAGCATCAATTGCTTCATTCGGGAATACCGTCGAGTGGATCGCGGTTTCCGCGAGCCATCTGCGCGCGATCGGCGGCGTCGAGGAAATTGTCTGGAACGCCGCCTTGCGCGACGAGTGCCAGAAACTCATTCCATGAGTCCGGCTTTCTGGACAAGATCACATCGCCGGTCTCGGGATCACGCCGTATGAAGACTTCATCGGTGTCGAATCGGAAAGCGGCAGGCAATCTCACGGCCTGGCTTCGGCCGTTTACGAAGACTTTTGCTGTCTGTGACATGTCCATCTCCTGACACTGGTATACATCACAATATATACCAGCGTTTGAGAATGAGATATGAGAGATCTCCGCTTGGCTTGTAAGCCCTGTGATCACGATCACTGCAAATTCGATGCGTAATGTGAACAGTACCGCCTGCCAGAGCAGAATCAGCAGTCAGGCTTGTCTGCCACGTAGCGTTTGGCCGGGTTTATCGCAGCCTTGAACTCGCGCAGGCCTTTGGCGCCGATCAGCAGGGGGTAGTTGAAGCTGCTGCGGTCCACCAGGTTGACCTCGATGGTGCGCTTGACGTCGCCCAGGCAGAGTTCCAGTTCGACCACCGGGCGCTTGGCCACATCCGTGGTTTCGCCTTCGTCATCGGCTTCGTCGGCGCGGCTCTTGATCTTGCTGACGCGCGAGACCTTGTGTTCATAGACCTTGCTGTCGGCATCCTTGGTGGCCAGACGGAAACGGACCCAGTCGTCGCCGTCCCGGCTGAAGGTCTGGATGTCCTTGGCCGACAGTGACGCGGTCAGTGCGCCGGTGTCCATCTTGGCCTTGAGGGTCTGCCCGCCGATCTCGGGCAGTTTGATGTATTCGTAGCGCCCGTACAGGGTCGGCTCCGCCGCCAGCGCGGGCAGGGCCAGAATGGACAACAGGGCGAGGACGTTCTTCACCTGGGATTCCTTTGGGGCAATGAGCAATGCGCGCAGCATACCCCGATAAAAGTGAAACATTTGTTGACCAAACACCCCGGCCGAATTGGTTACGCGCACGGCTGTGTTTATCATTGCCTGCTTCATGACGCCAGAGTAGCCCTATGCGCCGCCTTCTCACCGGCTGTTTCGCAACCGCCCTGTTATTGCTCAACACATTGGTATTCATCGGTCCGCTGTTGTTGTTCGCACTGGTCAAACTGGCAGTACGTGGGCGCCATCGCGATCGCGCCTCGGCGGCGGTGATGTGGGTAGCCGAGACCTGGTCGGAGGTCGACAAACTGATCTTCAGGCTGTGCACCCGCACCGAGTGGGACATCCGCGGCGCCCGCGACCTGCGCAAGGGCACCTCCTATCTGGTGGTGAGCAATCACCAGTCGTGGATCGACATCGCCGCGCTGATCCAGGCACTCAATGGTCGGGCACCGTTCTTCAAGTTCTTCCTGAAGAAGGAGCTGATCTGGGTGCCGTTTCTGGGACTGGCCTGGTGGGCGTTGGACTACCCGTTCATGAAGCGCTACAGCAAGGCGTTCCTGGAGAAGCATCCCCATCTCAAGGGCCAGGACCTGGAAATCACCAAGGTTGCTTGCGAGCTGTACAAGCGCCAACCGGTGACCATCGTCAATTACCTGGAAGGCACTCGCTTTACCCAGGCCAAACGCGAGCAGCAGGCTTCGCCCTTTCGCCATCTGCTCAAGCCCAAGGCGGGCGGGGTGGCGTTCGTGCTGGCCGCCATGGGGCCGCAACTGGAGCGCTTGCTGGATGTGACGGTGGTGTATCCGGGCGAACGCATTCCAGGTTTCTGGAACCTGCTGTGCGGGGATGTGCGAAAGGTGATCGTGGATATCAGGTCGCACAGCATCGATCCGGGGCTGATCGATGGCGATTATGAAAACGATGCGGCGTTTCGGCTCAAGGTCCAGAACTGGGTCAACCAGCTCTGGACCGAGAAGGACCAGTTGATCGGCACCTTGCGGGCCGAGATCAATCGCTGATCACTTGCCGGTGGCACCCCAGATGCTGCTCAGGCTCTGCAACAGCGGACCGCCAACGCCCTGCTGACCCAGGTACTGGAGGATCACCGGGGTGAACTGGCTGACCATGCTGCTGTTCATGCCCAGGGCGCTGAAGGCGCTGTTCATGTCGCTGGTGGTTTTCACATCGCCCAGGGCGTTGTTCAGGGCGCTGATGTTCTTCTGGTCGGACTTGCCGAGCAGGCCGCTCAGACCGCCCAAGCCACCCAGGGCATTGTTGCCCGAGAGCTTGTCGATGCCGGGTACGGATTTGCTCAGCTGCGTGTAGTCGGCAGTGCTGAGTTGATTCTTGGCCAGACCAAGCATGGCCCCGGTGCCGCCGATCGCTTGGGTCGGGGTGATGTTCAGGGTCGAACCCAGGGTGTTGAGCAAGCCTGCGGCCTCCGGTGCTGCAGCCACGGCGGCATTGTTGCCTTGCTTGCCGTTTTGCAGGGTGGTGGCGGCGTTGACCGCGTCGTTCAGGTTGAAAGCGAAGGCCGGACTGGTGGCAACGGCCATCAGGGAAGCCAGGGCCATGGCGCGAGTGATGTTCATTGTGCAGCAACCTCGGGGACAGATAGGCGGACCGTCGTCAAACGGCAGTTCGGTCCCATTATGTTCCTTGAGGGTGAAAATTGTGTAATGGCGGGGGGTTGCGGGACATGTCTTGTGTAGGATCGGTCCGTGGCCGCGAAAGCAGCACGCGGTTATTCAGAAACACCGCAGCGTTTTTTCGCGGCCGATGACCGCTCCCACAGGTGGGACAGTAGGAGCGGTCCGTGGCCGCGAAGGGAGCGGCGCGGTCGTTCAGGTAAACCGCGGTGCGCTTTTCGCGGCCGATGACCGCTCCCACAGGGTGGATGTGGGAGCGGTTGTGATCAGGCGGCGCTGAACAGTTTGTGGGGGTCGATGACGAATTTCTTCGGTACGCCCGCGTCGAATTCGCCGTAGCCGCGCGGGGCGTCGTCCAGCGAGATGACTTCCACGCCGACGATGTCGGCGATCTTGATGCGGTCCCACATGATGGCCTGCATCAACTGCCGGTTGTACTTCATCACCGGCGTCTGGCCCGTGTGGAAGCTATGCGACTTGGCCCAACCCAGCCCGAAACGGATGCTCAGGCTGCCCATCTTCGCTGCCGCGTCCACCGCGCCTGGATCTTCGGTGACATACAGCCCGGGAATGCCGATCTTGCCGGCCACGCGCACCACGCCCATCAACGAGTTGAGCACGGTCGCCGGGGCTTCCGCCTTGGCGCCGCTGTGACCATGACCGCGCGCCTCGAAGCCGACTGCGTCGACCGCGCAATCCACTTCCGGCTCGCCCAGCAAGGCGGCGATCTGCTCGTGCAGCGGCGTGTCCTGGGACAGGTCGGCGATCTCGAAGCCCTGGGCCTTGGCATGGGCCAGGCGCGTTGGGTTGACGTCACCGACGATGACCACGGCTGCGCCCAGCAGGCGCGCGGAGGCCGCGGCGGCAAGCCCGACCGGCCCTGCGCCGGCGACGTACACCGTGCTGCCGGGGCCAACGCCTGCGGTCACGGCACCGTGGTAACCGGTTGGCAGAATGTCGGACAGGCAGGTCAGGTCGCGGATCTTCTCCATGGCCGCATCGCGGTCCGGCAGTTTGAGCAGGTTGAAGTCGGCATACGGCACCAGCACGAACTCGGCCTGGCCGCCGACCCAGTCACCCATGTCGACGTAGCCATAGGCGCCGCCCGGACGCGCTGGGTTGACGGTCAGGCAGACGCCGGTGTGCTGCTCCTTGCAGGAACGGCAACGACCGCAGGCGACGTTGAAGGGTACGGACACCAGATCACCGACCTTGAGGTGCTCGACGTCGCGACCGGCCTCGATCACCTCGCCGGTGATCTCGTGGCCCAGTACCAGGCCGACCTGAGCGGTGGTACGGCCGCGGACCATGTGCTGGTCGGAGCCGCAGATGTTGGTCGAGACCACGCGCAGGATCACACCGTGTTCGATGCGCTTGCCACGTGGATCCTGCATTTTGGGAAAATCGATGTTCTGCACTTCGACTTTGCCGGAGCCCAGATACACCACTCCACGATTACCAGACATGCTTTCACCTCGCTGTTTGTTGTTTTTGAGCTTGGGTTTTGCGTGCTGCGGTCATGCGTTGATTCGGGTGCTGCCCTGACGCGGCTTGCGCCGCTGCTACAGAGGGTGTGTCTGTAGCAGCGGCGCAAGCCGCGTCAATGACGGCGCGGTACACCTGACACATCACATCAGGGCCAGACGCGGCTCGCGCCGCTGCTACAGCACCACCGTGCGGTTGGCGTTGAGGAACACGCGGCGCTCGATGTGGTAGCCGATGGCTCGGGCCAGGGTCAGGCATTCGATGTCGCGGCCCTTGGCGATGAGGTCTTCGGGGTAGTGACTGTGATCGACCACTTCTACACCTTGGGTGATGATCGGCCCTTCGTCCAGGTCGTTGTTGATGTAGTGCGCGGTCGCCCCGACCAGCTTGACGCCTTTGTTGTAAGCCTGGTGGTACGGTTTGGCGCCCTTGAAACCGGGCAGCAACGAGTGGTGGATGTTGATCGCCCAGCCGTCCAGGCGGCGGCACAGCTCCGGTGACAACACCTGCATGTAGCGGGCAAGGATCACCAGCTCGGCGCCGGCCTGTTCGATGACCTGCAACACCTTGCGCTCCTGCGACGGCTTGTCCTTGGGGTCGAGAGGGAAATGGTAGTAGGGAATGTCGTGCCAGCGCGCCAGCGGCTCGAGGTCCGGATGGTTGGAGATCACCGCGACCACGTCCATGGGCAACTGGCCGATGCGCTGGCGGTAGAGCAGATCGTTGAGGCAGTGGTCGGCCTTGGACACCATGATCACCACCTTGGGCCGATACTGCGGTGCGGTCAGCTCGAAGATCATGCCGAAGCTGGCACCGCGTTCGGCCAGGCCGGCGCGAAAGGCGGCCTCGTCGAAACCGTCGGGCTGCCGAAACTCTACTCGGATGAAGAAGCGCGACGACAGCCGGTCGTCGAACGAATGGTGCTCGGTAACATAGCAGCCCTGCTCGAACAGGTAGCGCGTGACCGCGTCCACCGTGCCCAAAACGCTTGGGCAATCGGCGGTGAGGATCCAGGTATCAGGGGCACGGCTCATGGGTAGTCCTTTGGTGTCGAGGTCAAGACAACTGTTGGAGCGGTCAGGCCTGGATGCTCAGCCCGTACTCGGCCGAAGCATCCTGCAGCCACAGCCACCAGTAGTCGGCGAAGCTGCGGCGGATCAGCAGCTCCCAGGTTTCCTCGCCCGTGCGGCGGATCACCAGTTGGGACTTGGCGAACACTGTCCCGACCGCCTTGCCCACCGGGAAATTGCTCGGGTGCACGTCGTAGCTGGTGGACTTCATCAGCACGTCGCGCACGTTCGGCCCGCTCAGCTCGATCAGCGACTGACCGCCGCTGACGTTGACCACCGCCACATGCAGCCCGGCCAATGCTTCACGCAACCGCTGCTCGGCGGCCAATTCCTCGCCACTGGGGACGATCAGCAGCCACTCGTCCGGGCCAAGCCACTGCAGCGACGTCTCGCCGTCGCTGACCAGGCTCAGGGCGCTTGGCAATTCCAGGCCGGTTGCCTTGTGCACCGCGCCGGCGAAGGTTGCGTCATGGCCGTCGCCACGCAGGGTCAGGTGACCCAGCAGCTTTTTCTCGCGCAGGGTCACGCCGGCACCCTGGCGGCCCTTGCCGACCAGGCTGGCGAGGTCGGCGTGATGAAGCGGGTCTTCGGCCTTGGCGCCCGAGCTCGGGCGTTGCTGGTATACGTTGACTGTGGTCATTTTGCTGCACCTGTCAGTGAATGCTGTTGAGGCTATCTGGAAGCGGGGCTTAGATGTTCTGCCGCTCGCCCTTCGGATCGAAGAACACCGAAGAAACGATTTCAGCTTCGATCACGCTGCCATCGGCCTGGGGCGAGAACACCCGCTCGCCCATGCGCTTGAGGCCGCCCTTGACCACGCCCATGGCGAACGAGTAACCCAGCGAGTTGCTGGCGTAGCTCGACGTCACGTGGCCGACCATGCTCATGGGGATCGCCTGCTTGGGGTCGAACACCAACTGGGCACCTTCGGGCAGCCATTTGTTCGGATCGATCGGCTTGAGGCCCACCAACTGCTTGCGTTCCTCGCGCACGGTGTCTTCGCGGTTCATGCCGCGCCAGCCGATCCACGAGAACGGCTTGGTTCGGCCGACGCACCAGCCCATGTTCAGGTCGTCGGGAGTCATCGACCCATCGGTGTCCTGGCCGACGATGATGAAACCCTTCTCGGCGCGCAGCACGTGCATGGTTTCGGTGCCGTACGGCGTCAGGTTGTACTGCTTGCCCGCCTCGATGATCTTTTCCAGCACGCCCATGGCGTAGTCGGCCTGGATGTTGACCTCGTACGACAGCTCGCCGGTGAAGGAGATGCGGAACACCCGTGCCGGCACACCCGCTACCTGCCCTTCCTTCCAGGTCATGAACGGGAAAGCGTCCTTGTCCAGGTCGATATTGGTCACTTCAGCGAGCAGTTTGCGGCTGTTGGGGCCCGACAGGGTCAAGGTCGCCCAATGGTCGGTGACCGAGGTGAAGTACACCTTCAGGTCCGGCCACTCGGTTTGCTGGTAGATCTCCAACCATTGCAGAACACGGGCGGCACCGCCGGTGGTGGTGGTCATCAGGAAGTGATTGTCGGCCAGACAGGCGGTGACGCCGTCGTCGAAGACCATCCCGTCTTCCTTGCACATCAGGCCGTAGCGTGCCTTGCCCACGTCCAGTTTGGTCCAGGCGTTGGTGTAGATGCGGTTGAGGAATTCGCGCGCGTCCGGACCCTGGATGTCGATCTTGCCCAGGGTCGAGGCGTCCAGCAGGCCGACGCTGTCGCGCACCGCCTTGCATTCGCGGGCAACGGCGGAATGGATGTCCTCGCCACGCTTGGGGAAGTACCAGGGGCGCTTCCATTGGCCGACGTCTTCGAACTCGGCACCGTTCTTCACATGCCAGGCATGCAGCGCGGTGAAACGTACCGGCTCGAACAGGTGACCACAGTGGCGGCCGGCTACTGCACCGAAGGTGATCGGCGTGTAGTTGGGGCGGAACATGGTGGTGCCCATTTCCGGAATGGTGACGTTCAGCGAACGGGCGGCAATGGCCAGGCCGTTGACGTTGCCCAGCTTGCCCTGGTCGGTACCGAAGCCCAGCGCGGTGTAGCGCTTGACGTGCTCGACCGACTCGAAGCCCTCGCGGGTGGCCAGTTCGATGGCAGCCGCGGTGACGTCATTCTGCAGGTCGACGAACTGCTTGGGCGCACGCGCCGTGTCCTTGTCGTGGGGGACCTGGAACAACGCCAGGGTCGGTTCTTCGGCACGGTTCAAGACCTTGGGCAGGGTGCCTTCGACGATGCCGAAACCGGTCTCGGACGCTGCCCGGGCACCGCCTTCGAAACCGTCGGCCATGGCGTCGGCCAAGGCATACACGCCGTTCACGCCGCCCACGCACACGCGTTTCTGCGGGGCTTCGCCAGGCACGAAGCCGAGGATGTCTTCACGCCAGATCGGTTTGCCGCCCAGGTGCGAGGCCAGGTGGACCACCGGGCTGTAGCCGCCCGAGCTGCCGATCAGGTCGCAGTCGAGCCACTCGCCGGGGCTGGCCACCTTGTGTGCCCTGACGTCGATGGCGGCGACGCGCGCTGCCGTGACGTGCTTGCTGCCACGGGCTTCGATCACCGCGCTGGACGTCAGGATACGGATGCCCTTGGCGCGGGCTTCCTCGACCAGCGCACCACGCGGGTTGTGCCGGGCATCGGCCACGGCGACGACCTTGAGGCCGGCGTCGTACCAGTCCAGGGCCACGCGGTAGGCGTGGTCGTTGTTGGTCGACAGCACCAGCTTCTTGCCCGGTGCCACGCCGTAGCGGCGCACGTAGGTGGAAATGGCGCCGGCCAGCATGTTGCCCGGCACGTCGTTGTTGCCGTACACCAGGGGCCGCTCGTGGGTGCCGGTGGCCAGCACCACGCGCCCGGCGCGAACCCGGTGCATGCGCTGGCGCACCTGGCCCATCGGTGCACGGTCGCCGAGGTGGTCGGTGAGGCGCTGATGAATGGTCAGGAAATTGTGGTCGTGATAGCCGTTGACCGTGGCACGGGGCAGCAAGGTTACGTCCGGCAAACCTTGCAGCTCAGCGATGACCGCTTTCACCCATTCACCGGCCGGCTGGCCATCCAGGCTCTCGCGGGTATCGAGCAGCGAGCCGCCGAACTCTTCCTGCTCGTCGGCCAGGATCACTCGCGCACCGCTGCGCGCCGCGGCCAGGGCGGCAGACAGCCCGGCCGGGCCAGCGCCGACCACCAGCACATCGCAGGTGCGGCTCATGTAGTCGTAGGAATCGGGGTCGACTTCGGTCGGCGAACGGCCCAGCCCGGCGGCCTTGCGGATGTACTTCTCGTAGGTCATCCAGAAGGACTGCGGGTACATGAAGGTCTTGTAGTAGAAGCCGGGCGGCATCAGTTTGCCGCCGACCTTGCCCAGGATGCCCATCATGTCGGTGTTGACGTTCGGCCAGCCGTTGGTGCTGGTCGCGACCAGGCCCTGGTACAGCGCCTGCTGCGTGGCGCGCACGTTGGGAATCTGGGTGGCCTCGGTAGCGCCGATCTGCAGCACCGCATTGGGCTCTTCGGCGCCAGCGGCAACGATGCCGCGCGGACGCGAATACTTGAAGCTGCGACCAATCACGTCGACGCCGTTGGCGAGCAATGCCGAGGCCAGGGTGTCGCCTTCATAGCCGACGTAGGTCGTACCGTTGAAGGTGAAGGTCAGCTTCTTGCTGCGGTCCAGACGTCCGCCGTTGGACAGGCGATTGACCTGGCTCATGGCTGATCTCCCGAGGCGATTTGAGGGGTTTCGTCGATGGTCTTCTCGACGAACTGGGGCTGGCTGCCGATGCGATAGGTTTCCAGGATTTCGTAGGTGACCGTGTTGCGGGTCGCATTGAAATACTGGCGGCAACCGGCGGCGTGGATCCACAGCTCGTGCTGCAGGCCACGCGGGTTGTTGCGGAAGAACATGTACTCGCCCCATTGCGCGTCGGTGCAGGCGCCGGGGTCCAGTGGGCGGGCGATGTGCGCCTGGCCCGAGCAGTGGAATTCTTCTTCGCTGCGAAGCTCGCCACAGTGTGGACAGAAGATGTTCAGCATGATCGTTTCTCCTGTTAGTGGGCGACGGCGGCAGCGCCGTGTTCGTCGATCAGCGCGCCGTTGTGGAAGCGCTCGATGGAAAACGGCTTGGCCAGCGGGTGCATTTCACCGGTGGCCAGGCTGGCGGCGAACACATGGCCCGAGCCCGGCGTGGCTTTGAAGCCACCGGTACCCCAGCCGCAGTTGAAGAACATGTTCGGCACCGGGGTCTTGGAGATGATCGGGCAGGCGTCCGGGGTGGTGTCGACGATGCCGCCCCACTGACGGTTCATGCGCACGCGCGAGAGCACCGGGAACATCTCGACGATGGCTTGCAGGGTGTGCTCGATGATCGGGTACGAGCCGCGCTGGCCGTAGCCGACCCAGCTGTCGATACCGGCGCCGATGACCAGATCGCCCTTGTCCGACTGGCTGATGTAACCGTGCACGGCGTTGGACATGATCACGCTGTCGATGATGGGCTTGATCGGCTCCGACACCAACGCCTGCAATGGGTGGGATTCCACCGGCAGGCGGAAACCGGCCAGCTTGGCCATGTGCCCGGAGTTGCCGGCGGTGACCACACCGACGCGCTTGGCGCCGATGAAACCCTTGTTGGTTTCAACGCCGATGCACACGCCGTTTTCCTTGCGGAAACCGGTCACTTCGGTCTGCTGGATCAGGTCCACGCCCAGGGCGTCGGCGGCACGCGCGTAGCCCCAGGCCACGGCGTCGTGACGGGCCACGCCGCCACGGCGTTGGACCGTGGCGCCGATGATCGGGTAACGGGTGTTCTTGCTGCAGTCCAGGTAGGGAATCTCTTCGGCCACCTGCTTGCCGTTCAACAGCTCGCCGTCCACGCCGTTGAGGCGGTTGGCACTGACGCGGCGCTCGGAGTCGCGCATGTCCTGCAGGGTGTGGCACAGGTTGTACACGCCGCGCTGGGAAAACATCACGTTGTAGTTGATGTCCTGGGACAGGCCTTCCCAGAGTTTCATGGCGTGTTCGTACAGATGCGCCGATTCATCCCACAGGTAGTTGGAACGCACGATGGTGGTGTTGCGCGCGGTGTTGCCACCGCCCAGCCAGCCCTTCTCGACCACGGCCACGTTAGTGATGCCGTGGACCTTGGCCAGATAGTAGGCGGTTGCCAGGCCATGCCCGCCGCCGCCGACGATGACCACGTCGTAGACCTTTTTCGGGGTCGGCGTGCGCCACATGCGCTGCCAGTTTTCGTGGTGGCTGAGCGAGTGCTTGAAAAGGCCGAAGCCAGAATAACGTTGCATGGTGTTCACTCCACTCTCAGCGGTAGACCGGGAAGTCGCTGCACAGGGCCGTCACGTGGCGGGCCACGTTGGCCTCGACGTCGGCATCGCCCAGGTTGTCGAGGATGTCGCAGATCCAGCCGGCCAGCTCCGTGCATTGGGCCACCTTGAAACCACGGCTGGTGACCGCCGGGGTGCCGATGCGCAGGCCCGAGGTCACGAACGGCGATTGCGGATCGTTGGGCACCGCGTTCTTGTTCACGGTGATGTGCGCACGACCCAGGGCGGCGTCGGCATCCTTGCCGGTCAGGCCCTGGCGGATCAGGCTGACCAGGAACAGGTGGTTGTCGGTACCGCCGGAGACCACGTCGTAGCCGCGCTCGACGAACACCCCTGCCATGGCCTGGGCGTTGTCGATGACCTGCTGCTGGTAGGTCTTGAATTCAGGCTCCAGCGCTTCCTTGAAGCACACCGCCTTGGCGGCGATCACGTGCATCAGCGGGCCACCCTGACCGCCGGGGAACACGGCGGCGTTGAATTTCTTTTCCAGGGCTTCGTTGGCACGGGCCAGGATCAGGCCGCCACGTGGGCCACGCAGGGTCTTGTGGGTGGTGGTGGTGACCACGTCGGCGAACGGAATCGGGTTGGGGTACAGGCCGGCGGCAACCAACCCGGCCACGTGGGCCATGTCGACGAACAGGTAGGCGCCGACCTTGTCGGCGATCTCGCGGAACCGGGCGAAATTCAAGGTCTTGGAGTAGGCCGAGAAGCCGGCGATGATCATCTTCGGCTGATGCTCGACCGCCATGCGCTCGACCTCGTCGTAGTCGATCAGGCCGGTGTCGGTGTCGATGCCGTACTGCACGGCGTTGTAGAGTTTGCCGGAAAAGCTGACCTTGGCGCCGTGGGTCAGGTGGCCGCCGTGGGCCAGGCTCATGCCCAGCACGGTGTCGCCGGCCTGCAGCAGCGCCAGGTAGACGGCGGCGTTGGCCTGGGAACCGGAGTGAGGCTGAACGTTGGCATAGTCGGCGCCGAACAGCTGCTTGGCGCGGTCGATGGCCAGTTGCTCGACCTTGTCCACGTGCTCGCAACCGCCGTAGTAGCGCTTGCCCGGATAGCCTTCGGCGTACTTGTTGGTGAGGCCGCTGCCCTGGGCTTCCATCACGCGCTTGCTGGTGTAGTTTTCCGAGGCGATCAGTTCGATGTGGTCTTCCTGACGCTGGTCCTCGGCGTTCATGGCTGCCAGCAGGACATCGTCATAACCTTGGATCTGATCTTGTTTGCTGAACATCGCGGTCTCCCCAGCGGCGGCGCGGCGCCTGGCTTGTTGGACAGAGGCGACCGTCTGCGGCTGCCCCCTTTGAGAGCGATGGTAGGGCCGGCGCGATTAGACCAAATGCCTGCGCGCGCCTTGCAGAGGTTCGTTTACGACATGGCGCGATCAGGCCAGCTTCACAGGGCGCGCAACAGCAGGCGCAGGCCCAGCAGGGCAAGGAAATGCAGGGGGTAGATGGCGTAGGCCCAGCGGCGCATGGGGACAACTGCCTGGCGCACGCCGGCACGCAGCACAAGCAGGCCCAGCCCCGGAGCCAGCAGGCAGGCGACGATGCCGCCGATGGCCGGCCAGTAGAAATGGCGTGCCGATTCGAACAGATTGCTCCAGGCGTTCGCGGCCAGGCACAGCACGCCCAGCGGCAGTGCCCAGTACAGCGGGCGCTGCCAGGCAAGCACGAAGCCCAACGGCAGCAGCACGCCGGCCAGGCCGAACATCAAGTGGTGATCGAAGACAGCGCCAGCCACGAGTACCGCGCAGCCGAGCACTGCCATTGCTGGCTGTCGACGTTGCTGCCAGGCCTTGGCCAGGATCAGACCCAGGGCCAGGGTCGGCAGGACGTTTAGGGTGTCGGCCGGGTAGACGAACAGGCGGTAAGGGATTTCCGAAAGCGCAGCGAAGGTCAGCAACCAGGCCAGGTAGCGGCCACCCAGGGGGGCGTCGGGGCGGCGCATCAGGTTGGCGGCGATGGCCAGGCAGAACCAGGGGAACGCCAGACGGCCCGGTACATAGAGGAAGTCCAGCGGCCAGCCGACATAGCGCAGATGGTCGAGCACCATGCACAGCATGGCCAGCCATTTGAGCAGGTCCAGTGAGCGGTTGCGGGTCATCTGTGGATAGCCTCAAGTTTTTGGGTTGCTCATGCCGGTCTCTTCGCGGGCAGAGCCCGCTCCCACAGGTGTGATGCCTACGTGGCCGCGAAGAGGGCCGTCCAGACGACACATGTCTCTAAGTTGGTTTACAGTGCCCCCATAACTAACACCAAGGACCGCCCATGAACGACCAAACCCAACAGTTCGCCAGCGACAACTATTCGGGTATCTGCTCCGAGGCCTGGGCGGCTATGGAACAGGCCAATCAGGGCCATCAGCGCGCCTATGGCGACGACCAGTGGACCGCACGCGCCGCCGATGAATTCCGCCGTCTATTCGAAACCGACTGTGAAGTCTTCTTCGCCTTCAATGGCACCGCGGCCAACTCCCTGGCCCTGTCGTCGCTGTGCCAGAGCTACCACAGCGTCATCTGCTCGGAAACCGCTCACGTCGAAACCGATGAATGCGGTGCGCCCGAGTTCTTTTCCAACGGCTCCAAACTGCTCACGGCGCGCACGGAAATGGGCAAGCTGACACCGCAGGCCATTCGCGAAGTCGCGCTCAAGCGCCAGGACATTCACTACCCCAAGCCGCGCGTGGTGACCCTGACCCAGGCCACCGAAGTGGGCAGCGTGTACCGCCCCGAAGAACTCAAGGCCATCAGCGCCACCTGCAAGGAGCTGGGCTTGAACCTGCACATGGACGGCGCGCGTTTTGCCAACGCCTGTGCGTTCCTCGGCTGCTCGCCTGCCGAGCTGACCTGGAAAGCAGGCGTGGATGTGCTGTGCTTCGGTGGCACCAAGAACGGCATGGCAGTGGGCGAGGCGATTCTGTTCTTCAACCATGATCTGGCCGAAGATTTCGATTATCGCTGCAAGCAGGCGGGGCAACTGGCTTCGAAGATGCGTTTTCTGTCGGCACCCTGGGTGGGTTTGCTGGAGAACGATGCCTGGCTCAAGCATGCGGGGCACGCCAACCACTGTGCGCAGTTGCTCAAGACGCTGGTCGAGGGAATACCGGGGGTGGAGTTGATGTTTCCGGTGGAAGCCAACGGCGTGTTCCTGCAGATGCCGGAAGCGGCTTTGGAAGCCCTGCGCGCCAAGGGCTGGCGCTTCTACACCTTCATCGGCAGCGGCGGCGCCCGTTTCATGTGCTCATGGGACACCGAAGAAGCCCGCGTGCGCGAGTTGGCTCACGACATCAAGGCTGTCATGAGCGCCTGATCCTGTGGGAACGGGGCAGGCGGCGAGCCACTCTGCCCGCGAAGAAGCCACCGCGGTGTACCTCAAATACCGCAGCAACCTTGTGGGAGCGGGTCTCTGCCCGCGAAGAATTCAGCGCGGTATACCTGAAGTACTGCAGTGGCCTTGTAGGAACGGGGCAGGCGGCGAGCTACTCTGCCCGCGAAGAAGCCACCGCGGTATACCTGAAGTACTGCAGTGGCCCTTTCGCGGGCAGAGACCCGCTCCCACAAAGGGGGGGTGAGGTGTATCAGACTTCCAGATAATCCAGGATCCCTTCGGCGGCGTTGCGGCCTTCGAAGATGGCGGTGACCACCAGGTCCGAGCCGCGGACCATGTCGCCGCCAGCGAAGATCTTCGGATTGCTGGTCTGGTGCTTGAACTGACCCTGCTCCGGCGCCACCACGCGGCCCTGGCTGTCGGTCTGGATGCTGTGATCCTGGAACCACGCAGCCGGGCTTGGGCGGAAACCGAAGGCGATCACCACGGCATCGGCCGGGATGATCTCCTCGGAACCCGGAATCGGCTCGGGGCTGCGACGGCCACGGGCATCGGGCTCGCCGAGACGGGTCTCGACCACCTTCACGCCTTCGACCTTGTCTTCACCCACGATGGCGATTGGCTGCCGGTTATAGAGGAATCTCACACCCTCTTCCTTGGCGTTTTTCACCTCTTTGCGAGAGCCCGGCATGTTCGCCTCGTCGCGACGATAGGCACAGGTCACCGCCTTGGCGCCTTGGCGAATGGACGTACGGTTGCAGTCCATCGCCGTATCGCCACCCCCCAACACCACGACCTTCTTGCCTTTCATGTCGACGAAATCTTCCGGCGACTTTTCAAAGCCCAGGTTGCGGTTGACGTTGGCGATCAGGAAATCCAGGGCGTCATGCACGCCAGGCAGGTCTTCACCGGGGAAACCGCCCTTCATGTAGGTATAGGTGCCCATGCCCATGAACACCGCGTCGTATTCTTCCAGCAACTGCTCGACGCTGATGTCCTTGCCCACCTCGGTGTTCAGGCGAAACTCGATGCCCATGCCGGTGAAGACTTCGCGGCGATTGCTCAACACGCTCTTTTCCAGCTTGAACTCGGGAATGCCGAAGGTCAGCAGGCCACCGATTTCCGGGTTCTTGTCGAACACCACCGGGGTCACACCACCGCGCACCAGCACATCGGCGCAGCCCAGACCGGCCGGGCCGGCGCCGATGATGGCGACACGCTTGCCGGTCGGCTTGACCTTGGACATGTCCGGACGCCAACCCATGGCGAACGCGGTGTCGGTGATGTACTTCTCCACCGAACCGATGGTCACTGCGCCAAAACCGTCGTTGAGGGTGCAGGCACCCTCGCACAGACGATCCTGCGGGCACACCCGGCCGCACACTTCGGGCAGGGTGTTGGTCTGGTGCGACAGCTCGGCTGCGGCGAGAATGTTGCCCTCGGCGACCAGCTTCAACCAGTTGGGAATGAAGTTGTGCACCGGGCACTTCCACTCGCAGTACGGGTTGCCACAGCCCAGGCAGCGGTGGGCCTGGTCGGCCGACTGCGCGGGTTTGAAGGGCTCGTAGATCTCCACGAACTCTTTCTTGCGTTGACGCAACAGTTTCTTCTTCGGATCTTTGCGCCCGACCTCGATGAACTGGAAGTCATTACTCAGACGTTCAGCCATTGTTAAAACCTCATCAAACTCTTCAGGCGCATATCACTGCGGGTTGGCACGGGTGCTGGACAGCAGCGATTTCAGGTTGGCGGCCTTGGGCTTGACCAACCAGAAACGACGCAGGTAGTCGTCCAGGTTTTCCCAAAGGTTGCGGCCCCATTCGCTGTCGGTCTCGGCGACGTATTCGGCCAGCACGCGTTCCAGGTGAGTACGGTAGGCTTCCATGGCTTCGCCACTGATGCGCTGGATTTCCACCAGCTCGTGGTTGACCCGGTCGACGAAGCTGTTGTCCTGGTCGAGCACGTAGGCGAAACCGCCGGTCATGCCCGAACCGAAGTTGTAGCCAGTCTTGCCGAGCACGCAGACGAAACCGCCGGTCATGTATTCGCAGCAGTGATCACCCGTGCCTTCCACGACCGTGTGCGCCCCGGAGTTGCGCACCGCGAAACGCTCGCCCGCAGTACCGGCGGCGAACAGCTTGCCGCCCGTGGCACCGTACAGGCAGGTGTTGCCGATGATGGCGCTGTCCTGGGTCTTGAACGGGCTGCCCTTGGGCGGCACGATCACCAACTTGCCGGCGGTCATGCCCTTGCCGACGTAGTCGTTGGCGTCGCCTTCCAGGTACATGTTCAGGCCACCGGCGTTCCACACGCCGAAGCTCTGGCCCGCGGTACCCTTGAAGCGGAAGGTCAGCGGGCTGGCGTTCATCCCCTGGTTACCGTGCAACTTGGCGATCTCGCCGGAGATGCGCGCACCGATCGAACGGTCGCAGTTGCAAATGTTCATTTCGTATTCGCCACCGGTCTTGCCCTGAATCGCCGGCAAGGCCATTTCCACCATCTGCTCGGCCAGCAGGCCCTTGTCGAACGGCGGGTTGCGATCCACTTCGCAGAACTGCGGCTTGTCCGCTGGAATCTGGTCGCTGCCCAGCAACGGGGTCAGGTCCAGGTGCTGCTGCTTGGCGGTTTCACCGGGCAGCATTTCCAGCAGGTCGGTGCGCCCGATCAGCTCGCCCAGGCTGCGCACGCCCAGCTTGGCCAGCCATTCGCGGGTTTCTTCGGCCACATAGGTGAAGAAGTTGATCACCATGTCGACCGTGCCGATGTAGTGGTCCTTGCGCAGCTTCTCGTTCTGCGTGGCCACGCCGGTGGCGCAGTTGTTCAGGTGGCAGATACGCAGGTACTTGCAGCCCAGGGCGATCATTGGCGCGGTGCCGAAACCGAAGCTTTCGGCGCCCAGAATCGCCGCCTTGATCACATCCAGGCCAGTCTTCAGGCCGCCGTCGGTCTGTACCCGCACCTTGCCGCGCAGGTCGTTGCCGCGCAGGGTCTGGTGAGTTTCGGCCAGGCCTAGTTCCCACGGCGCGCCGGCGTACTTGATCGAGCTCAGGGGCGAGGCCCCGGTGCCGCCGTCGTAACCGGAAATGGTGATCAGGTCGGCATAGGCCTTGGCCACACCGGCGGCGATGGTGCCCACGCCCGCCTCGGCCACCAGCTTCACCGACACCAGCGCGGCCGGGTTGACCTGCTTGAGGTCGAAGATCAGCTGCGACAAGTCCTCGATGGAGTAGATGTCGTGGTGCGGCGGTGGCGAAATCAGGGTCACGCCAGGTACGGCATAACGCAGCTTGGCAATCAGGCCGTTGACCTTGCCGCCGGGCAGTTGACCGCCCTCCCCGGGCTTGGCGCCCTGGGCCACCTTGATCTGCAGCACTTCGGCGTTGACGAGGTACTCGGGAGTTACGCCGAACCGGCCAGTGGCGATCTGCTTGATCTTCGAGCTGCGCACGGTGCCGTAGCGCGAAGGGTCTTCGCCGCCTTCACCGGAGTTGGAACGCGCGCCCAGGCGGTTCATCGCCTCGGCCAGCGCTTCGTGAGCCTCGGGCGACAGCGCACCCAGGGAAATCCCGGCCGAATCGAAACGCTTGAGAATCGCTTCCAAGGGTTCGATCTGGTCCATGCCCAGCGGCTGGTCGAGGGTCTTGACCTTGAGCAGGTCGCGGATCATCGACACCGGACGGTTGTCGACGATCGCGGTGTATTCCTTGAACTTGCTGTAGTCGCCCTGCTGCACGGCGGCTTGCAGGGTATTGACCACGTCCGGGTTGTAGGCGTGGTACTCGCCGCCGTACACGAACTTCAACAGGCCGCCCTGCTGGATCGGCTTGCGCGGGCTCCAGGCTTCGGCGGCGAGGGCTTTCTGTTCGGCTTCCAGGTCGACGAAACGCGCGCCCTTGATGCGGCTCGGCACGCCGCGGAAGCTCAGCTCGCAGACTTCCTCGGACAGGCCGATGGCCTCGAACAACTGGGCGCCGCGGTACGAGGCCACGGTGGAGATGCCCATCTTCGAAAGAATCTTGAGCAGGCCCTTGGTGATGCCTTTGCGGTAGTTCTTGAACACCTCGTAGAGGTCGCCCAGCACTTCACCGGTCCGGATCAGGTCGCCCAGCACTTCATAGGCCAGGAACGGATAGACCGCCGAAGCACCGAAACCGATCAGCACGGCAAAGTGGTGCGGATCGCGAGCGGTAGCGGTTTCGACGAGGATGTTGCTGTCGCAACGCAAACCCTTTTCGGTCAGGCGGTGGTGCACGGCACCGGTCGCCAGCGACGCATGCACCGGCAGCTTGCCCGGCGCGATGTTGCGGTCGCTGAGCACCAGCAGGGTGCGTCCGGCGCGAACGGCTTCCTCGGCCTGGTCGGCGATGTTGCGCACGGCGGCCTCGAGGCCCATGGCTTCATCGTAGTTCAGCTCGATGACCTGGCGATCGAAGCCAGAGCGGTCCAGATTCATCAGCGAGCGCCACTTGGCGGGCGAGATGACCGGCGAGCTCAGAATAACCCGCGAGGCGTGCTCCGGGGATTCCTGGAAAATGTTGCGCTCGGCGCCCAGGCAGATTTCCAGAGACATCACTATCGCTTCGCGCAGCGGGTCGATCGGCGGATTGGTCACCTGCGCGAACTGCTGGCGGAAATAGTCGTAAGGCGTACGGACTCGATGGGACAGCACGGCCATCGGCGTGTCGTCGCCCATCGAACCCACGGCTTCCTGACCCTGCTCGCCCAGCGGACGCAACACCTGGTCGCGCTCCTCGAAGGTCACCTGGTACATCTTCATGTACTGCTTGAGCTGGTCGCTGCTGTAGAAGGCCGAGCCGTGGTCGTTGTCTTCCATGGTCGACTGGATACGCAGCGCGCTCTTGCGCAGCCACTGCTTGTAGGGGTGGCGCGATTTCAGGCGGTTGTCGATGTCATCGGTGTGCAGGACCTGGCCGGTTTCGGTATCGACCGCGAGGATCTGCCCAGGGCCGACGCGGCCCTTGGCAATGACGTCCTCGGGCTGGTAGTTCCACACGCCGATTTCCGACGCCAGGGTGATGTAGCCATTCTTGGTAGTCACCCAGCGCGCCGGGCGCAGGCCGTTGCGGTCGAGCAGGCACACGGCATGACGGCCGTCGGTCATGACCACGCCAGCCGGGCCGTCCCACGGCTCCATGTGCATCGAGTTGTACTCGTAGAACGCCCGCAGGTCCGGGTCCATGGTCTCGACGTTCTGCCAGGCCGGCGGAATCAGCATGCGCACGCCACGGAACAGGTCGATGCCACCGGTGACCATCAGCTCGAGCATGTTGTCCATGCTGGAAGAGTCGGAACCCACGCGGTTGACCAGCGGGCCGAGCTCTTCCAGGTCCGGGATCAGATCGTTGGCGAACTTGGCGCGACGGGCCAGGGCCCAGTTGCGGTTGCCGGTGATGGTGTTGATCTCGCCGTTGTGCGCCAGAAAGCGGAAGGGCTGGGCCAGCGGCCACTTCGGCAGGGTATTGGTCGAGAAGCGCTGGTGGAACACGCAAATGGCGGTCTGCAGACGCTCGTCGCTCAGGTCTGGGTAGAAGGCCGTGAGGTCGGCCGGCATCATCAGGCCTTTGTAGATGATGGTCTTGTGCGAAAAGCTGCAGATGTAGTGGTCGGTGTCCGCGGCGTTGGCTACGGAGGAACGACGACGGGCGCTGAACAGCTTGATCGCGAACTGCTGATCGCTCAGGCCTTCCCCACCGACGAACACTTGCTGGATCTTGGGCAGGCGCTCCAGGGCCAGGCGGCCGAGCACGCTGGTATCGATGGGCACGTCGCGCCAGCCGATTAGCTGCAGGCCGGCGGCTTCGATCTCGCGGTTCATGTTGTCACGAGCCGCTTGGGCGCGAACCGGGTCTTGGTTGAAGAAGACCATGCCCACGGCGTACTGCTTGGGCAGTTCGCTGCCGAAATGTTCGTTGGCAATGGCGCGCAGGAACAGGTCGGGCTTCTGGATCAGCAAGCCGCACCCGTCGCCGGTCTTGCCGTCGGCGTTGATCCCACCGCGGTGGGTCATGCAGGTCAGGGCCTCGATGGCCGTTTGCAACAGGTTATGGCTGGGTTCACCCGACATATGGGCAATCAGGCCAAAACCGCAGTTATCCTTGAATTCATCCGGACGATACAGACCTGTTTTCATAGACACATTCTCACCAGGCTGCCTCTTTTTCGAGGCAATTTCTTTTCGATTCAACTAGTTACCAAACGCGCCGAACGGATGCCGGCTTTGCGGAGGCAAAAGGGAGGTCATTGTACACAGCGCAACGGACGGTCACAAATTCAGCGACGAAATCAATAACTCATTTGTCGCAAATGTGAACGTTTTTCAGCAGGCTATTGTGATAGCGACTTAGGCTGGATTCTGAATCCCGCAGCTCGACAGCGCAAGCCCGCATGTCTACGAGGCCCGTGCTTGAGCCTTCGACGGCAGACGATGGGACAGAGACAGCGAAGCCTGCTACGGACTACGTAGCAGGCTCAAGATTCAGATGACGCCGTAGGGTGGGGCGGCGGGGATAGGTGCCGCCCGACAATCAGCGAGCTGTCGCGAGGTCCTGTTGGACGCTGGCGACAGTGCGAGGCCAAGGTTTACCAGCCTGGACCTTGGCTGGCAAGTTCTTGATGGCGGCAACCGCAGCGTCACGGCTGGCGAAGCTGCCATAAGTGATCACGTACAGCGGCTTGCCTTGCAGGGTTTTCTTGAAGTAGCGGAAGTCGCCACCCTGCTCCTTGACGTAGGCCTGTGCCGCGCCTTCGTTGCTGGTCCCCAGAATCTGCACTACGTAGTTGCTGGGCGACTGCCCGGCATACCAGGTTCCACCGGCAGCAGGTTTGGCGGCGGCAGCAGCAGGAGCCGGTGCCGGCTTGGCCGCCACGGTTGGCGCAGGCGCTGGCTTGACGGCGGTGGTAGGTGCCGGCTTGGTGGTCGCGACCGGAGCACTCTGGCGCGCGGGTGCGGGCGTTGGCGCAACCGTGGCCGGCGAACCCGCTGCCACACCCTCAGGCGGCGAGATAGTGGTGACGGTCGGAGGCTGTGGCGAGGTGTTCACGGCAGCGCCGGTTTCGTCGCCATCGCCCATGCCGGTGGATTCGGCCAGCGGGCCGCGCATCACCGGCTGTTGCCCGTTCATCGGCAACGACTGGGTGCTGCCATTGAATTCGACCGATGGATTGCCGTTGTTGGACTGGACTGCGCTTGGCTGCCCCTGCCCCATCGGCAACTGGGCCTGTTCTGTGCTGCTCGGCGCCTTGCCGTCACGGCTGGGTATCAGCCAGGCGGCAGCCACGGCGACGACGACAACGGCGGAAATCGCCAATACGTGTTTCTTAGGCATCTTAAACCCCATAGCAGGACGCTTCACCGACGAGCGGCTAGCGATCATGGCCTCGATCAACGTATCACGGGCAACCTGGTTGATGGCTCCAGGCCAACCATCCGAGTTCTCGTGAATGTCGGCAATCTGGTCATTGGTGAGCAACTGGATACCCTTCCCGGCACCTTCCAGACGCAGCGCCAGGTATTCGCGGGTTTCCTCGAGGCTGTACGGTTGCAGCTCGATCACGTGGAACAATTCCTGCCCGGCGCTGAACTGCTCCAGGCCTGCGATCAAGGAAGGCTCACCGAACAGGAACACATGAGGGCGCCCGTCCGAGGTGCCCGCCGCCAACGCCAGCAGGGCTTCGAGTGCGGATTCGTCGAGTTGTTCCGCGTCGTCCACCAGCAGGTAGACTTCCTGCCCGGTCAGCCCCAGCTGGACGATCTGCGCCAGCATGGCCGGCACTTCCAGGGTGTTGAGGTTGAGCGACTGGGCGATCTGGGTCAGCACGCTCGCGGCATCGCCGGCACCGCGCGCCGACACCACGATGCTTTGCACCGATTGCTTGTTGGTACTGGCGACCAAGGCCTGGCGCAGCAAGGTCTTGCCGCTGCCGTGCGGGCCGGTGACTACCAGCAACAGCTGGCTGTAGCGCGCCAGATGGTGCAATTGACCCAGCACCGGCTTGCGCTGGGCCGGGAAGAATTTGAAGCCAGGCACCCTTGCGGCGAAGGGGTCATGATCCAATTGGTAGTGGCCGAGAAAGGCCTCATCGGCATGCAGACTTGTCATCGAACTCTCGTAGAACAAAGGTGAATCGTTGATGGATTGCTGGAAACACGTCCTGCTAGACCTCCAGCCCGGCGACGATGGCGCGGTAATCCGCTTCCAGCGTTGCCTGAAGCACGTCGTGCGGGTAGTCGGCGGTGATCACCGCTTCGCCCATGCTGCGCAGCAGCACCAGGCGCAGACTGCCATCCAGCACTTTCTTGTCGATTGCCATGTGCTCGAGGAAATCGGCCGGCGTCATTTCCGCAGGCGGCACCACCGGCAAACCGGCGCGCTGCAGCAGGCGAATGCCGCGGTCGCGCTCGGCCTGGGTGATCCAGCCCAGGCGCATGGACATCTCCAGCGCCATCACCGTACCGGCCCCGACGGCCTCACCGTGAAGCCATACACCATACCCCATATGGGTCTCGATGGCGTGGCCGAAAGTATGCCCCAGGTTCAGCGTGGCGCGCACACCCGACTCACGTTCGTCCGCACCGACCACGCGCGCCTTGGCCTCGCAGGAACGGGCGATGGCCACGGTCAGGGCAGCTTGGTCGACGGCCCTGAGAGCATCGACGTTGTCTTCCAGCCAGCCCAGGAACGGCTCATCGCAGATGAAACCGTACTTGATCACTTCTGCCAGCCCCGCCGACAGCTCGCGCGGCGGCAAGGTGGCCAGGGTAGTGGTATCGATCAGCACCGCTTGCGGCTGATAGAACGCACCGACCATGTTCTTGCCCAGCGGATGGTTGATGCCCGTCTTGCCGCCCACCGACGAATCGACCTGGGACAGCAGCGTGGTGGGCACCTGGATGAAGTCGACACCGCGCTGGTAACACGCGGCGGCGAACCCGGCCATGTCGCCGATGACACCGCCACCCAGGGCGATCACCGTAACGCGCCGATCCAGCCGCGCGGTGAGCATGGCATCGAAGATGGTCTGCAGGGTTTCCCAGTTCTTGAAGGCTTCGCCGTCCGGAAGCACCACGGGCACCACTGAATAGGCGCCCAGGGTCTGGGTCAGGCGATCCAGGTAGAGCGGCGCCACCGTGGCGTTGGAGACGACCGCCACTTTTCGCCCGGCAATGTGCGGGGCCAGCAATGAGGTCTGGTCGAGCAGCCCTTCACCGATGTAGATCGGATAGCTGCGCTCGCCGAGGTCAACCTTGAGTGTCTGCATCTGTCCCTACTATTGTTTTATGAAGCGAGTTCGGTGAAACAGGCTTTGCGGCACAGGGTCAGATCCGCTGCCCCTGCAAGCACATCGCATGCGTTCAGCGCGGCGGCAGGCGTTGCAGCCGCTCGAGGATATCAAGTACCACCATGCGCGGCGGACGCTCGTCGGTCTGCACCACCAGGTCGGCGATCTCACGGTACAGCGGATCGCGGATCGCCAGCAGGGCTCGCAGCGTGGCCTCGGGATTGGCGGTGCGCAATAGCGGCCGATTGCGATCACGCGCCGTACGACCGACCTGCTGTTCGACCGAGGCGTGCAGGTACACCACGCGCCCACCGGCGTGCAGCGCCTGGCGGTTTTCATCGCGCATGACCGCGCCGCCGCCGGTGGCCAGCACCAGGCCGTCGAATTCACACAGCTCGGCCAGCATGGCCTGCTCGCGATCGCGAAAACCGGCCTCGCCTTCCTGATCGAAGATCCACGGGATATTCGCCCCGGTACGGGTCTCGATTTCCTTGTCGGAATCTTTGAACGGCAACCGAAGCTCTTTGGCCAGCAGACGGCCAATGGTGCTCTTGCCTGCACCCATTGGCCCAACAAGTATCAAATTTCGCACAGAATCAACGACTCACAGCAATCGCCTGGTTATTCATGATACGCGGTGTCAAGAATACCAGCAGCTCGGATTTGGCTTCCGACACGACATCCCGACGGAAAAGGCGCCCAACATACGGCACGTCGCCCAAAAAGGGCACCTTGTCCACGGTTTTACTTTGCGTGTTGGAGAAAACCCCACCGATGACGATGGTTTCGCCGTCGTTGACCAGCACCTTGGCGTTGACCTCGTTCTTGCTGATGGGCGGCACGCCGAGCACCGCGTTCAGGTAGTCGGGCTCATCCTTGGTGACCTTCACTTCCATGATGATGCGGCTGTCCGGGGTGATCTGCGGCGTCACCTCGAGCGACAGCGACGCCTCCTTGAACGATACCGTGGTGGCACCGCTGGAGCTGGCCTCCTGGTACGGCACCTCGGTGCCCTTGAGGATCTTCGCGGTTTCCTTGTCGGAGGTCACCACCTTGGGCTGCGAGACGATCTCGCCGTTGCCGGTGCTTTCCATGGCACTGAGCTCGAGGTCGAGCAGGACGTTGTTGGTCACGAAGCCCAGGCCGATGCCGGAGGTCGCATCGGCGGCGCCCAGGTCGATGAAGGGTGTGTTGCTGCCCACGTCGGCACCGGTGTTGCCGGCTTCGTCGCCATTGTTGTCCAAGCCATAGGCGGTCCAGTTGTTCTTGCCGCGCAAGTTGGTGGAACCGCCCCAGCGCACGCCGAGCGCCTTGTTGTAGCCCACGTTGGCCTCGACGATGCGCGCCTCGATCATCACCTGACGCACCGGGATGTCCAGCTGGGTGACGATGCGCCGCAGCTCGTCCAGTCGGTCCTGGGTCTGGTAGGCAATGATGTTGTTGGTGCGTTCGTCGACGGTGATCGAGCCGCGCTCGGTCTCGACATTTTCACCGCGGGTCACCGACTGGAACAGCTTGGCGATGTCGGCGGCCTTGGCATAGTTGACCTGCATCAGCTCGCGGCGCAGGGGCGCAAGCTCCTGGATCTGCCGCTGCGACTCCAGCTCCTGGCGCTCGCGGGCGGCGATCTCGTCGGCCGGGGCCACCAGCAGCACGTTGCCGACCTTGCGCTTGTCCAGGCCCTTGGTCTTGAGTACCAGGTCAAGCGCCTGGTCCCAGGGGACGTTCTGCAGGCGCAGGGTAATCCCGCCCTGCACCGTGTCGCTGGCCACCAGGTTCAGGTTGGTGAAATCGGCGATCAACTGCAGCACCGAACGCACGTCGATGTCCTGGAAATTCAGCGAGAGCTTGTCGCCGGTATAGACGTTGCGCTCGACATTGCGCCGCGCCACGTCCTCGTTGGTCAGTGGCCGCACGCTGATGGTCAGGCGATTCTCGGTCTGGTACGAGGAGTAGTCGAAGGTGCCACTAGGTTCGATGGTGACCGTCGCGCCCGTAGCGCTGACCGACGAGTTGACGAACTGCACCGGGGTCGCGAAATCCTTGACGTCCAGGCGCACGCGCAAGGGATCGGGCAGTTGGGTCTTGGCGAAATTGAGCAGGATCTTGCCGCCCTGCTCCTGAATGTCGGGGCTGATGGTCGGGTCGCTGAGATCGATGATCACATTGCCCTCGCCCAGCTCGCCGCGCTGGAAATCGACATTGCGAATGGCGCGTCCCGCCGGCACCGCCGCCCGCGCGGGAGTTGGCGCGGCTGCAGGTCGCGGCGCCGGTCGGGCCGCAGTCGGCGCCGGTATGGCAGTGCCTTGCAGGGAGGCTGCACCTTCGCCCACCAGCACGAACAGGTCGTTGCCCTGCACACGGGTGCTGTAGGGCGCCAGCTTGGTCAGGTTGACGATGATCCGCGTGCGGTCGGTGGCCTCGACCACCACCACGCTGCGGGCATTGCCCACGCCCAGGTCGCGGCTGCGCGCGCCCAGCTGGCTGGTGACACCCGGCAGGTCGAGGGCGATGCGTGCCGGTTGCTCGGTGGTGTACCCGCGCGGTGCGGTAACCGGACCGTCGAACGACAACTTGAGCTCGACGCGATCACCGGGCAGGGAGGCAACGTCGAGCGTCTTCAAGTTCGCGGCCATGACGATCGGTGAAAGCATCGCTATCCCTAGCGAAATACCGAAGGCTGAGAGAATCCTGTTCATTTTCGAGTTCCACTAGACATGCTTGACCCAAGCCCTTTACGAGCGCTCTTTGAGCGGGATGGTGCGAGGCCGCTCCAACCAACCACCATCCCCATCGGGAACGATTTCAACGACATCGACCTGAGCATCGCTGATGGCGATGATCCGCCCGTCGTTGCGACCCAGGTAATCGCCTACCTTCAGGCGATGCACGCCACCGGCGCCGCGCATCAAGGCAAACCGGCCACCGGCGTTGCCCAGGGTGCCGACCATTTCGAAATCCTCGATGTTGAAACCCTCCAGGAACTGCTTGACCCGCGTCGTGTCCGGCTTGATGAGCCTGGAGCCCTTCTGCCTGTTGACCAGTTCGATCTTGATCGGTGGCTGGAACGGGCTGCGCAACGACGCGGCCTCGTAGCTGAACGCCTGATAGGGCGCAAAGCGCGGTATCGGTTCGATCTTGCCCTTGGGCCGCGCCTTGACCTCGGCCATGAAGGCATCGAGGTCGGCGAAATCGCCGCTGCCACCGCAACCGGCCAGTACCAGCGTGCACATCACCAGCCCCGCCACGAAAACTGCCCTCATTTCGCCTGCCCCTGTGCCGGTACCGCATTCGTCCCAGGCAAGCCTTGATCATTGTAGCGGTAGGTCTTGGCCAGGATGCTCATGCGCAACTGGCTGTTGCTGGCTTTCGGATCCACGGGCTTCACTTCGAAGTCGTGCAAGGTAACGATCCGCGGCAGGCTGGCCACGCCGCTGACGAAGGTGGCCAGGTCATGGTAGGTGCCGGTCACGCTGATCTGTATCGGCAGCTCGATATAAAACTGCTGGGTCACTTCAGGCAACAGTTTTATTTCCTCGAACTCAAGCCCCGAGCCCAGGCCGGTGCGGGTGATGTCTTCGAGCAGCCCCGGGACCTCGGTGTCACTGGGCAACTGGCGCAACATGGCCCCGAAGGAGGTTTCCATCTCCTGCATCTGCTCGGTGTAGGTCTCCAGGTTCGCGGCCTGGAAGGCCTTGGTGGAGAACTGCTCCTTGAGCGTGGCTTCCTGATCGGCCTGTTGCTGCAACTGCGCTTCGAGGTCGGAAATGTGGAAGTTGTAGCCCAGGCCCAGAATCAGTGCCATCAGCAGCACGCCGGCAATCACCTTGACCGCAGTGGGCCAGGAGCCGATGTTGTTGAGGTCCAGTTCGCTTAGCTCGACCTTGCGCAGGCTGTCCATCCAGCTTGAAGGGTTCATTTGTCATCCCCTTCGGCCTGTACCGGCGCCGTCTGGCGCACGGTCAGCTGGAAACTGTTGACGCCATTGATGTCGGCGCTGGTGTTGGCCTTGACCTCGTTGAGGGTCGGCGCTTCGAGCCAGGGCGACGCGTCGAGGTTGCGCAGCAGGTCGGAGACACGGTTGTTGGTTTCCGCAGCGCCGGCAATGGCAATGCTCTTGTCGGCCATTTTCACGTCGGTGAAGTACACGCCGTCAGGCAACGTACGCGCCATTTGGTCGAAGATGCGCCCGATGATCGGCCGATTGCCCTGCAGGTCCTGGATGGTCTTCATGCGCTCGAGCAGCTGCTTGCGCCGCGCCTTGAGCTCGCTGATCGACTTGATGCGCTGATCGAGCAGCACGATCTCGGACTGCAGGTGGGCATTGCGCGCCGTCTGGGTGTCGATGGCATTGCCGATGAATCGGTCCGCCAGAAAAATGACTGCGATGGCGCCTACCAATACGCCGGCCATGGCAATCAGAAAGTGACGCTTGCGCTCTTCACGCAGCTGCTCGCGCCACGGCAGCAGGTTGATCCTTGCCATCTAGTCGAAGCTCCTCAGCGCCAGGCCACAGGCGATCATCAGGGCCGGTGCGTCACTGGCCAGGGCGCCGGCATTGACCCGGCTGCTCAGGGCCATGTCGGCGAACGGATTGGCCACCAGGGTCGGAGTGCCCAGGCGTTGCTGGATCAGCCGATCCAGGCCGGAAATGGAAGCGGTGCCACCGGCGAGCATGATGTAGTCGACATCGTTGAACTGGCCGGCAGCGAAGAAGAACTGCAGCGAGCGCGACACCTGCTGCACCACGGCATCCTTGAACGGCTGCAGCACTTCGGCCACATAGTCGTCGGGCAACCCGCCCTGCTTCTTGGCCAGGCCCGCTTCTTCGTTGGACAGGCCGTAGCGGCGCTGGATTTCCTCGGTCAGCTGACGCCCGCCGAACAACTGCTCGCGGGTATAGATGATGCGGCCGTTGTGCAGCACGCTGAGGGTGGTCATGGTCGCACCGATGTCCACCACGGCCACGGTCAGTGCCTGGTTGCCGCCGGCAAGCTGCGCGGTGAGCAGGCCGAAGGCACGCTCCAGCGCATAGGCCTCGACGTCGACCACCTTGGCGCTCAACCCGGCGAGAGCCAACGCAGCCTCGCGGACCTCGACGTTTTCCTTGCGACAGGCGGCCAGCAGCACCTCGACCCGCTCCGGGTTGCGCGCCGAATAGCCCTGCACCTCGAAGTCGATGGCGACTTCTTCCAGCGGATAGGGAATGTACTGGTCGGCTTCGACCTTGAGCTGGGTTTCGAGCTCGTCGTCGGACAGCCCGGCGTCCATCTCGATGGTCTTGGTGATGACCGCCGAACCGGCCACCGCCACCGCCACGACGCGGGTGCCGGTTTTTGCCTTGGCCAGCACGCGCGTCAGGGCATGGCCTACGCCCTCGAGCTCGGCGATGTTCTTCTCGACCACGGCATTGGCCGGCAGCGGCTCCACGGCATACGACTCGACCCGAAAACGGTTGCCCGTGCGGCTCAGCTCGAGCAGTTTGACCGACGTGGAGCTGATATCGATGCCCAATAGCGAATGTGCTTTCTTGCTGAAGAGTCCACGCACAACCGATTCCCTATTACTATCCGCGACTTACGGACCCTTTGTCGTACGAGGCATTTAATAGCAGTCTTGACAGAAGCGCAAATGACGCCCCGGGTCGAAAAATGCTTATAATGCCCAGCGTTTTTTCCACGTACTGCGTGCTGCGCTTAACCCATTCTTTTATCTGGAAATCCAAAAGCCTTGATACGCCTGCTGAAGTTTTTCTGGTGGTCTTTCCTCGCCGTGGTCTGCGGGCTGTTGCTCGTGCTCAGCGGGGCATTTCTGTATCTTAGCCCCAGCCTGCCGTCTGTCGACGCCCTGCGCAGCGTAGAGCTGCAGATTCCCCTGCGGGTCTTCAGCAGCGACGGAAAACTGATTGCCGAGTTCGGCGAGATGCGCCGCTCGCCGATCAAATTCGCCGAGATTCCGCCACATTTCATCCAAGCCCTGTTGTCCGCCGAGGACGACAATTTCGAGAACCATTACGGCGTCGACCCCAGTAGCCTCATGCGCGCCGCCTCGCAGCTGGTGCGCAGCGGTCATATCCAGACCGGCGGCAGTACCATCACCATGCAGGTCGCCAAGAACTATTTCTTGACGTCCGAACGCAGTTTTTCCCGCAAAATCACTGAAATCCTTCTTGCCTTGCAAATCGAGCGCCAACTTACCAAGGACGAGATTCTCGAGCTGTATGTGAACAAGATCTACCTGGGCAACCGGGCCTACGGCATCGAGGCCGCAGCACAGGTGTACTACGGCAAGTCGATCCGTGACGTGAGCCTGGCGCAGATGGCGATGATCGCCGGCCTGCCCAAGGCGCCGTCGCGCTTCAACCCATTGGCCAATCCGGTACGTAGTAAAGAGCGTCGCGACTGGATCCTGGGGCGCATGTTCCGCCTGGGCAAAATCGACGAAGCCAGCTACAACGCTGCCATCGGCGAGCCGCTCAACGCCAGCTATCACGTGCCCACGCCGGAAGTCAGCGCGCCGTGGATCGCCGAAATGGCCCGCGCCGAAATGGTCGGCCGCTACGGCAGCGAGGCCTATACCCAGGGCTTCAACGTCACCACCACGGTGCCCAGCAACCTGCAGGAAGACGCCAACCACGCCATCAGTGCCGGTCTGATCGCCTACGATCAGCGCCACGGTTATCGTGGACCCGAAGCACGCCTGCCTGGCAAGACGCCACGCGAGTGGGCGCAGGAGCTGACCCGCCAGCGTCCGCTCAATGGCCTGGAGCCTGCCATCGTGACCAAGGTCGACAAGACCGGCATCACCGTGCTGACCCGTGACGACAAGCAGGCATCGATTGCCTGGGACAGCATGAAATGGGCTCGCCCGTTCATGAACACCAACAGTGTCGGGCGAATGCCCGCGCAGCCGTCAGACGTCGCGCAGGTGGGTGATCTGATCCGTGTGCAGCGTCAAGCCGATGACACCTTGAAGTTCAGCCAGGTGCCGACCGTGCAGAGCGCTCTGGTGTCGCTGGACCCGCGCACCGGCGCCATTCGCGCCTTGGTCGGTGGCTTCTCGTTCGAGCAGAGCAACTACAACCGCGCCATGCAGGCCAAGCGTCAGCCAGGTTCGAGCTTCAAGCCGTTCATCTACAGCGCTGCACTGGACAAGGGCTATACGCCTGCCACGCTGGTCAACGATGCGCCGATCGTGTTCGTCGACGAGTCGGTGGACAAGGTCTGGCGACCAAAAAACGACACCAACACCTTCCTGGGCCCCATTCGCCTGCGCGAAGCGTTGTACAAGTCGCGCAACCTGGTATCGATCCGGGTCCTGCAGAGCCTGGGCGTGGACAGCACCATCGATTACATCAGCAAGTTCGGCTTCAACAAGCAGGACCTGCCGCGCAACCTGTCGCTGGCGCTGGGCACCGCAACGCTGACGCCGATGGAAATCGCCACTGGCTGGAGTGTGTTCGCCAACGGCGGCTACAAGGTCTCGCCGTACCTGATCGAGCGGATCGACAGCCGCAATGGTGAAACCCTGTTCCGCGCCAATCCGCCGACCGTACCGGCCGACGAAGTCGCTGCCGCGTCGCCGCAGACCGCGCCGGGCACGCCTGCGCCGGAAGCGGCACCGATCGGCGTCGACGCCACCCTGACGCCAGGCGCGCCACCGGCGCCGGCGATTGCCGAGCGAGTCATCGACGGGCGCACCGCGTTCATCCTTACCAGCATGCTCGAGGATGTGATCAAGAAAGGCACCGGGCGCCGCGCGATGGCCCTGGGCCGAACCGATCTGGCCGGCAAGACAGGGACCACCAACGACTCCAAGGATGCCTGGTTCTCGGGCTACAACGCCGACTACATCACCACCGTGTGGTCCGGCTTCGACCAGCCTGAAACCCTGGGCCGGCACGAGTTCGGCGGTACCGTTTCGCTGCCGATCTGGATGACCTACATGGCCGCCGCGCTAAAGGACAAGCCCGCTCACGTACAGCCCGAGCCAGAAGGCATCCTCAGCCTGCGCGTAGACCCGCTCAGCGGCCGCGCGGCTGCCCCGGGCACGCCGGGCGCCTACTTCGAACTGTTCAAGAGCGAAGACACACCGCCCTCCAACAGCGAATTCGGCGGCGGCAGCGCACCGGGCAGCCCGCTCCCAGCCGACGAATCGGCGCCGATCGATCTGTTCTGATCAAACCGGCCCTATGGTCGCAACGGCCAATCCCTAATCTGGTTTACACCGGCTTCAGGGTTGGCCTGCCTGGTCCAGGCGTTGTCGACATAGCCTGATGCAAATGCATCCACGTTACTGGCTGCATCGGATTGACGCATACCAGCCGCATGAGTAGCATCGAAGCCAACCACAACCTCCACGCCTCGGGCGGGCCTTGGCCTGAACTGCGCACCAGGGGGTTTCTTTTTGTCTGCAAGAAAGTGAGCAGGATGCTCCGATGGCCCCACAGATAGCCTATACCAAGCACGCTAAAGCGCCCCTCGATCTACTCGCACATCTTGAGGCCAAAGGCTTGGCCGTCCCTCAACCAGAAAGGGCTCTGCACGCCCTAAAACTGATTGGCTACTATCGATTACTCATCTATATGCGGCCACTTCAGAGCAACCGAGACAGGTTGTTTTTCTCAGGCGTCGAGTTCGATGACATTCTGGCGCTTTATGATTTTGACAGACAGCTCAGGCTTATCTGTCTGGACGCGGTTGAGCGCATAGAAGTGGCAATGAGAGCTGCAATCATCAATACGCTAGCGCTTGATCCGGTGGCGGGCCCTCATTTCTACCTGGATTCGGCACACTTCATCAACACGCAGGCGCATGCGTCGTTCATGCGTGCGGCGACCGGCCCCACCACGTGCAAACATCAAGCTGTCGAGCACTACCTCGATACCTATGACTCGCGTCCCTACCCACCCATTTGGGTCGTCCTGGAAGCAACGACATTCGGGCCATTGTCTTATCTGTACGCAAGCCTGCTTCTACCCTACCGAAAAGCCATCGCCAAAGCCTTCGGCTTCGACGAGAAGATATTGGTCACCTGGTTCAGAAGTATCAACTTGCTACGAAATGTCTGCGCTCATCACTCCCGCCTCTGGAACAAGAACAATTTGGTCAACGCACCAGGCGTCGCGAAATCGCTAAGGGCGGAGTTTCCAGACCATACCGATCGAGGCCGGGTCGCAGCGCGGGCCGTGCCCTTGGTAGCACTTCTGGCAGTGATCGATCCAGAGTCGGACTGGAAGCAACGATTCAAGAGTGTCCTGCTCAGCGCTCCCGCCGCCATGGCAAAAGCCGGATTGGACATGTCGGTGATGGGGTTCCGACCTGGCTGGGATACAGGAAGATTTTGGAACTGACGTAAAGCGTGGACCTCCTGTCGCCATGTGCCGATAGACGATCGAAAAAAAACCCGACTCTCACGAGTCGGGGCTTTTTTCATGCGGCGCTCAAGGGATCAACCGTTGAAAACGTCATCCACGCTCTGGAGCGGGTAGTGCTTGGGGTACGGCAGGGTAGCGACGCCGGTCTCGATCGCGGCCTTGGCCACGGCGTCGGAGATCAGGGTGATCAGGCGTGGGTCCATTGGCTTGGGAATGATGTACTCGCGGCCGAATTCCAGGGAGATGCCGCCGTAGGCATCGCAGACTTCCTGAGGGACCGGCAGCTTGGCCAGCTCGCGCAGGGCGTTGGCAGCGGCGATCTTCATCTCTTCGTTGATGCGCTTGGCGCGAACGTCCAGGGCACCACGGAAGATGAATGGGAAGCCCAGGACGTTGTTGACCTGGTTCGGGTAGTCGGAACGGCCGGTGGCCATGATCACGTCGTCACGGGTGGCGTGCGCCAGTTCCGGGGAGATTTCCGGATCGGGGTTGGAGCAGGCGAACACGATCGGATTGGCCGCCATCGACTTCAGGCCTTCGGCGCTCAGCAGGTTCGGACCCGACAGACCGACGAACACGTCGGCGCCCTGCAAGGCATCGGCCAGGGTGCGCTTGTCGGTGGTGTGGGCGAAGACCGCCTTGTACTGGTTCAGGTCGTCACGGCCGGCGTGGATCACGCCGGTGCGGTCGATCATGAAGATGTTTTCGATGCGCGCGCCCATGCTCACCAGCAACTTCATGCAGGAGATGGCCGCAGCGCCAGCGCCGAGGCAGACGATCTTGGCGTCTTCCAAGGTCTTGCCAGCGATTTCCAGGGCGTTGATCATGCCGGCCGCGGTGACGATGGCGGTACCGTGCTGGTCATCGTGGAACACGGGAATGTCGCACTGCTCGATCAGGGCGCGTTCGATCTCGAAGCACTCGGGCGCCTTGATGTCTTCCAGGTTGATGCCACCGAAGGTGATCGAGATGCGCTTGACGGTGTCGATGAAGGCCTGCGGGCTTTCAGAGTCCACTTCGATGTCGAAGACGTCGATGCCGGCGAAACGCTTGAACAGAACGCCCTTGCCTTCCATGACCGGCTTGGAAGCCAGTGGGCCGAGGTTGCCCAGGCCCAGGATGGCGGTGCCGTCGGAGATGACCGCTACCAGGTTGCCCTTGCCGGTGTACTTGTAGGCCAGCTCGGGATCGCGACCGATTTCGCGAACGGGCTCGGCCACGCCAGGGCTGTAGGCCAGCGACAGATCACGAGCGGTGGCAGTGGGCTTGGTGAGTTCGACGCTCAGTTTGCCTGGGCGTGGATGGGCATGGTACTCGAGAGCGGCAGTTTTCAAATCTGACATGGGGGCGTTCCGCTTTTACTGTTGGTCTGACGAGACCCGCGAGGATACGCAAGATGCCTACACCCGACAAGACTACCCAGTCACATGCGTCAAGGCCCCTGGCATACGACTTTCGGCGGGTATGCACAGGCCCGTGAAAGGCCTGCGGGCCGGCATGTGTACAGAGATCGCCAACAGGCTCAGGGCCGCATCTGCACCATGGCCGGGTCGCTGACCGGCAGCATCCAGCGCAACTGCCCTGCGCTTTGCTTGCCGCGACGGCTGCGGTCCAGCACCCAGCCGCGCGCTTCGACTTGCCGACCTTCGAGGCTATCGAGCCAGCCTTCCGGGAACTGCTCGAATACCTTGGGCGCTACGTGCAGGACCACCGAGTCGTCCAGCTCGATCCAAGCCCCGGCGCGATTGCGCTCGACCTTGCTGACGCGACCACCCAGCAGGGCAAAGCCGGCCCGTTCCACCTGCGCGGCAGCGATGGCCGGCGACTGGCGCCACAGCCCCAGGCCAGCCTTTCGAGCGGCGCGTTCAGCCAGTTGCTGGCAGGCGACCTGCTCGACGTTGGGCGCCACCGCGACCTGCAAGGCCAAGCCGTCGGTCAGCAACTGCGCTTCGAAGTTCACCCCGCCGCGGCCATAGACATGGGCCAGGGTGCGCTGGTAGCGATCCTTGCTCTCGCGGCCCAGTTGCAGGCCAACCAGGCCATCACTGTCGTCGACCAGCGCCTGCAAGCGGCGGCGTGCAGCCACCGCGTAGGGCTCGTCGTCCCGCCCCTGACGACCGATCTCCGGCGCGTTGATGCCGATCATTCGAACACTGCGACCATCCTGCAGGCGCAGGGTATCGCCATCGATGACCTGCCGCACCTGGGCGGTGTCCAGCCCGCCGGGCGCCGGACAGTAGACCTGGGCCTGTGCAATCCCTAGCCAAAAGACACCCACAAAAAAGGCGCCCACACGGGGCGCCTTCTTCAACAGCGAGAGCAAACCAATCAAGCTTTCTTGGCGCCGAAGCCGCCGAAACGCTGCTTGAAACGGTCAACACGACCGCCAACGTCCAGGGTCTTCTGCTTGCCAGTGTAGAACGGGTGGCATTCGGAGCAGACGTCGAGGCTCAGTGGCTTGGCCAGAGTCGAACGGGTCTTGATGACGTTACCGCAGCTGCAGGTAGCGTCGATGGCTTCGTATACTGGATGGATATCGGCTTTCATGATGACTTCCTCAGGCTGCGTGCCGCCACCCGACACCATTGTCGAGTACCGCACGTAATTAGGCCGCGTATATTAACAGAATCGGCCGAACACGCAAGTTGTCGCTTGCACCGACCGTCGTCTGCTAGTCTGCGCACCTCGAATGCCGTGCGAGCGACCATCGAGCCTTGTGGGAGCGGTCATCGGCCGCGAAGGCCTGGCTCGGCACCATCGAAACTGCGGGGTGCGTCTTTCGCGGCCGATGACCGCTCCCACGGCAATACGGTAGGAGGCAGTGTAGCCGGTGGCCGCCTCCACGATTGCAGTCGCTTCAACTCAAGAGAACTCCCGCGTGCCCGACGTCATCCTGCGCCTCGCCCTGCCCTCGCCGCTGCGACGCCTGTTCGACTACAAGGCGCCGGCCCACACGGCACAGACCGTGTTCACCCCAGGCATGCGCCTGCGGGTGCCGTTCGGGCGGCGGGAGATGATCGGTATACTGGTCGAGGTGGTCAGCCACAGCGAGGTGCCGGCCGACAAGCTCAAGCCGGCCATTGCCCTGCTCGATCCGGTCAGCCCGCTGCCGCCTGCGCTGTTCAAGCTGTGCCTGTGGACCTCGCAGTACTATCAGCACGGCCTGGGCGACACCCTGAGCTGGGCACTGCCGGTGCTGCTGCGCCAGGGGGAGCCGGCCGAGGCCCGCCAGGAACGCTTCTGGCACGCCGCTGCCGATGCGCGCCTGGACGACCCGCGCATCGCCCGCGCACCCAAGCAGCGCGACGCCCTCAAGACCCTGGCCCAGCATCCCCATGGCGTGGCGCATCAGCTGTTGAGCAAGCTGCAGTTGAACAAGGACAGCCTCGACCTGCTGCTGGCCAAGCAACTGGTCAGCGTCGAAGTGCGCCGCCACGGCCCCGGCCCACGCGCGGAACACTGGCTGGCGCAACCGGAACTACCACTCAACGAAGAGCAACGCGCCGCCTTCGAGGCGATCCGCGCCAGCCTGGGTGGCTTCCAGCCGTTTCTCCTTGCGGGGGTGACCGGCAGCGGCAAGACCGAGGTGTACCTGCAACTGATTCACGAATGCCTGGAGGCCGGCAAGCAGGCCCTGGTATTGATCCCGGAAATCAACCTGGGGCCGCAGACCCTGGCGCGCTTCGAGCAGCGCTTCAATGCGCGTATTGCGCTGGTGCACTCGGCGGTCAACGATCGTGATCGCCTGGACGCCTGGCTGGCCGCCCGCGATGGCGAGGCCGACATTATCATCGGTACCCGCTCGGCGCTGTTCACGCCCATGAAGAACCCCGGGCTGATCATCATCGACGAAGAACACGACGGCTCCTATAAACAGCAGGAAGGCCTGCGCTACCACGCACGCGACCTGGCCCTGGTGCGCGCCAGCCAGGAAGACATTCCCATCGTCCTGGGCTCGGCCACGCCGTCCCTGGAAAGCCTGCACAACGCCCACACCGGGCGCTACGGCCTGTTGCGCATCGATCACCGCGCCGGTGGCGCCCAGCAACCCAAGTTCCTGCGCCTGGACGTGAAGAGCCGCCCCCTGGACAGCGGCATCAGCGGCCCGATGCAGCAGGCCATAGGCCAGACCCTGGCCAACGGCCAACAGGTGCTGGTGTTTCTCAACCGCCGCGGCTTCGCACCCACACTGCTGTGCCACGACTGCGGCTGGTTGTCCGAATGCCCGCGCTGCGATGCGCGCACGACCGTTCACCAGCGCTCGGGCGAATTGCGCTGCCATCACTGCGGGCATGTCGAGCGCGTGCCGCGCCAGTGCCCCAAGTGCGGCACGGTGGACCTGCGGCCGGTGGGCGCGGGCACCGAGCGCGCCGAGGAACGCCTGGCGATTCTGTTTCCCGACTACCCGGTACTGCGCGTCGACCGCGACAGCACCTCGCGCAAGGACGCCATGACCCAGCTGTTCGCGACCATCCAGAAGGGCCATCCGTGCATCCTGATCGGCACCCAGATGCTGGCCAAGGGGCACCACTTTCCACGAGTCACCCTGGTGTCGATCCTCGATGCCGACGGTGGGCTGTTCTCCGGCGACTTCCGTGCCAGCGAGCGCATGGCGCAATTGATCGTTCAGGTGGCCGGCCGCGCCGGGCGCGCGGAAGAACCGGGCAAGGTGATCATCCAGACGCACCTGGCCGACCATCCGCTGCTGGTGCAACTGACCGAGCAGGGATATTTCGCCTTCGCCGAGCAGGCCCTGGCCGAACGTCGCGCCGCCGGCCTGCCGCCGTTCGCGCACCTGGCGCTGTTGCGCGCCGAGGCCCACAAGCCGGGCCAGGCCGAAGCCTTTCTGGATGAAGCCTGCGCCGCCGCCGAAGCCTTGGTGGCGCAGCTTGCACTGGGCGGCCTCGAACTGCTGGGGCCGGTGCCTGCGCCCATGGAGCGCCGCGCCGGACGCTACCGGGCGCAACTGCTGGTGCAGGCGACGTTGCGCGCACCGCTGCACCGCCTGCTCAATGCCTGGATGCTGCAACTGGAACAACTGCCCAGCGGGCGACAGGTACGCTGGTCGCTGGATGTGGACCCAGTGGATTTGTATTGAGATGGGCGCACCTGGGGCGCCAATCGGCGGCGTTTGCTGACGCGGCTTGCGCCGCCGCTACAGGGGTGGTGGCTTGCAGGGGGGGATTTGCGGGTTGGCAACCCCTGCCAACAACCGGATAATGCCCAGTTTTTCCACCCGCGCATCCAGCACCGCCGTATCCGCGGTCGACCGAGAACCCCATGAAAGACACCATTCGCCAGCTGATTCAACAAGCCCTGACCCACCTCGTCGCCGAAGGTGTGCTGCCAGAAGGTCTGACGCCGGCAATTCAGGTGGAAAACTCGCGCGACAAGAAGAACGGCGATTTTGCCAGCAACATCGCCATGATGCTGGCCAAGCCTGCCGGCATGAAGCCACGCGACCTGGCGGAAAAGCTGATTGCCGCGCTACCGGCCGATGAGGGCGTGAGCAAGGTGGAGATCGCCGGTCCCGGCTTCCTCAACTTCTTCCAGAACAGTGCCGCCCTGGCCGCGCGCCTGGATGCTGCCCTGGCCGACGCCCACATCGGCGTGCGCAAGGCCGGCCCTGCACAGCGTGTGGTGGTCGATCTGTCGGCACCCAACCTGGCCAAGGAAATGCACGTGGGCCACCTGCGCTCGACGATCATCGGCGATGGCGTCGCCAATGTGCTGGAGTTCCTCGGCGACACGGTGATCCGCCAGAACCATGTCGGTGACTGGGGTACGCAGTTCGGCATGCTGCTGGCCTACCTGCAGGAAAAGCCTGCTACCAGCGACGAACTCTCCGACCTGGAAAATTTCTATCGCGCAGCCAAGCAGCGCTTCGATGAATCCGAGGAGTTCGCCGAGCGCGCACGCGCCCTGGTGGTCAAGCTACAGGCGGGCGACGCCGAATGCCTGGCGCTGTGGAAGCGTTTCAACGAAATCTCTCTGTCGCACTGCCAGAGCACCTACGAGCGCTTGAACGTCAAGCTGACACCGGCCGACGTCATGGGCGAAAGCGCCTACAACGACGACCTGGCCAACGTGGTCGCCGACCTGCGCGCCAAGGGCCTGCTGGTGGAAAGCAACGGCGCGCAGTGCGTGTTCCTCGAAGAATTCAAGACTGCCGAAGGCACGCCGCTGCCGGTGATCGTACAGAAGGCCGGTGGCGGTTACCTGTATGCCACCACCGACCTGGCCGCCCTGCGCTATCGCAGCAATGTGCTCAAGGCCGACCGCGCGCTGTACTTCGTCGACCAGCGCCAGGCCCTGCACTTCCAGCAGGTGTTCGAGGTGGCGCGCCGCGCCGGTTTCATCAGCAACGGCATGCAGCCCGAGCACATGGGTTTCGGCACCATGAACGGCGCCGATGGCCGCCCGTTCAAGACCCGTGACGGTGGCACCGTGAAGCTGGTCGACCTGCTCGACGAAGCCGAGCAGCGCGCCTACACCCTGGTCAAGGAAAAGAATCCCGAGACCGCCGAGGCCGACCTGCGGGTGATCGCCAAGGCCGTGGGGATCGGTGCGGTGAAATATGCCGACCTGTCCAAGCATCGCACCAGCGACTACAGCTTCAACTTCGACCTGATGCTCAACTTCGAAGGCAATACCGCGCCGTACCTGCTCTACGCCTACACCCGCGTGGCCGGGGTGTTCCGCAAGCTGGGCAAGGACTTTGCAGACGTCGAAGGGCAGATCGTGCTGGAAGCCGAGCACGAGAAGGAGCTGGCCGCCAAACTGGCGCAGTTCGCCGAAGTGCTGAACACCGTGAGCGAGAAAGGCACGCCCCATGTGCTGTGCACTTACCTGTACGATGTGGCCGGGCTGTTTTCCAGCTTCTACGAGAACTGCCCGATTCTGGCGGCCGAAACCCCCGCTCAGCAACAAAGCCGCCTGCGCCTGGCGGCGCTGACCGGCCGCACCCTCAAGCAAGGATTGGCTCTGTTGGGCCTGGAAACACTGGAGCGTATGTAAGTTGGCTGCCAAGAAAAAACCCGCACCCAAACGCGGCGCCAGCCGCAATTCCGCGCCTGCGAAGAAGCCCATACCGGGCTGGCTGTGGCTGGCGATCGGCCTCAGCGTCGGTGCCTTCGTGGTGTTCCTGATGAAGCTTGAGCCGGGCAACGGCGACGTCAAGCGCGTCAGGGCCGAGCAATTGAAGGCAGAGAAGATCGCCGAGGCGAACAAGACGCCGCCCAGCCCCCAGGCACCGGTCAAGCCCAAGTACGATTTCTATACCCTGTTGCCGGAATCCGAGGTCATCGTTCCGCCTGAAGCGGTGCCCGAGAAGACCCCGCCAATTCCGGCCCAGGCTCCCGTGACCCCGGCCGAAGCGGCCAAGATCGATACCGCACGCGCCCAGGCGGCGCTCAGTGGCGCGACTCCGCCGCCGGCACCGCCGGTGATCAAGCCAGCGGCGACCACCCAGTTCTACCTGCAAGCCGGTTCGTTCCGCAAGCAGGCGGACGCCGACCGTGTGCGGGCGCAGATCATCCTGCTAGGGCAGTCGGTGAACGTCGAGTCCGGGACGGTCAAGGAAGACACCTGGTACCGGGTGCTGGTGGGTCCGTTCAGCAACCGCGAGCAATTGACCGTGGCGCAGAAGCAGTTGGCGGGCAGTGGATTTAGTAACCTGCTGTTGCAGCAGAGGCAGATTCGGCAGTAAGCCGCAGGGCGGCTTTCGCGGCCGATGACCGCTCCCACAGAGACTGCGCGCACCTGTGAGAGCGGACCCTGTGGGAGCGGTCATCGGCCGCGAAGGGCCTCAAGCAAATTTCCTGACAGCCCACACCCTGTCCCTGCTTCGCCCCACAACCCGCAAAGGTTGAAATCTCCTCACCCACCCCCATATTCGTTTCCATCAGGGCATTTTCGCCCCGCTGCGTGGAGACTCTCCCCTTGACCACCATCGTTTCAGTCCGCCGTCATGGCAAAGTCGTCATGGGCGGCGACGGCCAGGTTTCCCTCGGCAATACCGTGATGAAAGGCAATGCCAAGAAAGTCCGGCGCCTGTACCACGGCCAGGTGATCGCCGGTTTCGCCGGTGCCACTGCCGACGCCTTCACCCTCTTCGAACGCTTCGAAGGCCAACTCGAGAAACACCAGGGCCATCTGGTCCGTGCCGCCGTGGAGCTGGCCAAGGAGTGGCGTACCGACCGCTCGCTCAGCCGCCTGGAGGCGATGCTGGCGGTGGCCAACAAGGATGCGTCCTTGATCATCACCGGCAACGGTGACGTGGTCGAACCCGAAGATGGGCTGATCGCCATGGGCTCCGGCGGCGCCTTCGCGCAAGCCGCTGCCAGCGCACTGCTGAAGAAGACCGAGCTGGGCGCCCGTGAAATCGTCGAGACCGCCCTGGGCATCGCTGGCGACATCTGCGTGTTCACCAACCACAACATGACCATCGAGGAGCAGGATCTCGCCGAGTGATCAGTCGCCGCGCCCACCAGGGATGATCTTCACAGAAGACAACGCGCACTGAACCTTCGAGTCCGGAACACACCATGTCCATGACCCCCCGCGAAATCGTCCACGAACTCAATCGCCATATCATCGGCCAGGACGATGCCAAGCGCGCCGTTGCCATTGCCCTGCGCAACCGCTGGCGGCGCATGCAGCTGCCTGAAGAGCTGCGCGTCGAAGTGACGCCCAAGAACATCCTGATGATCGGCCCGACCGGCGTCGGCAAGACCGAAATCGCCCGCCGCCTGGCCAAGCTCGCCAATGCGCCGTTCATCAAGGTCGAAGCGACCAAGTTCACCGAAGTCGGTTACGTGGGCCGCGATGTCGAATCGATCATCCGCGACCTGGCCGATGCCGCCATCAAGCTGCTGCGCGAGCAGGAAATGGTCAAGGTCCGCCATCGTGCCGAAGACGCAGCCGAAGAGCGTATTCTCGACGCGCTGCTGCCTGCCGCCCGTGCAGGTTTCAACGAAGAGCCGGTGAGCAACGATTCGAACACCCGCCAGCTGTTCCGCAAGCGCCTGCGCGAAGGTCAGCTGGACGACAAGGAAATCGAGATCGAAGTGGCCGAGCAGATGGGCGGTGTGGACATCTCCGCGCCTCCCGGCATGGAAGAAATGACCAACCAGCTGCAGAGCCTGTTCGCCAACATGGGCAAGGGCAAGAAGAAAAGCCGCAAGCTCAAGGTCAAGGACGCGCTGAAAATGGTCCGCGACGAAGAGGCCGGTCGCCTGGTCAACGAAGAAGAGCTCAAGGCCAAGGCGCTGGAAGCGGTCGAGCAGCACGGTATCGTCTTCATCGACGAAATCGACAAGGTGGCCAAGCGCGGCAACGTGGGCGGCGCCGACGTGTCCCGTGAAGGCGTGCAGCGCGACCTGCTGCCGTTGATCGAAGGCTGCACGGTCAACACCAAGCTGGGCATGGTCAAGACCGACCACATCCTGTTCATCGCTTCGGGCGCCTTCCACCTGAGCAAGCCGAGCGACCTGGTGCCCGAGTTGCAGGGTCGCCTGCCGATTCGCGTCGAACTCAAGGCATTGAGCCCGCAGGATTTCGAGCGCATCCTGAGCGAGCCTCATGCGTCGCTGACCGAACAGTATCGCGAGCTGCTGAAGACCGAAGGCTTGAACATCGAGTTCGTGCCCGAAGGCATCAAGCGCTTGGCCGAGATCGCCTGGCAGGTCAACGAAAAGACCGAGAACATCGGTGCCCGTCGCCTGCACACGCTGCTGGAGCGGTTGCTGGAGGAAGTCTCGTTCAGCGCCGGTGACATGGCTGCCGCGCACAGCGAAGCGCCTATCCAGATCGATGCCGAGTATGTGAACAGCCATCTGGGCGAGTTGGCGCAGAACGAAGACCTGTCGCGCTACATTCTGTAATACGGCCTGTCTTGCGCGGTGCGGCCTTCGCGGCCGCTGATCGCTCCCAGCTATTGATTGCTGCCACAGTTGGGTGCGGTCAACTGTGGGAGCGGCCAGTGGCCGCGAAACCGTCACCGCGGTCTGCCTGACACTCTGCAAACGCGCCTGCGAGAACGACCATGACCAGAATCCCAAGCGCCATCAACCTGCACAAGGCCTCCAAGACCTTGAGCCTGACGTATGGCCCCGGCGAGGTCTTCCATCTTCCCGCCGAATTCCTGCGCGTGCACTCGCCGTCCGCCGAGGTCCAGGGCCACGGCAAGCCAATCCTGCAAGTGGGCAAGCTAAGTGTCGGCCTGACCAAAGTGGAGCCGGTTGGCCAGTACGCCCTGAAGCTGACTTTCGACGACGGCCATGACAGTGGCCTGTTCACCTGGGACTACCTGTACCAGTTGGCGTTGCGCCAGGAGCAGCTCTGGGCCGACTACCTGGAACAGTTGCGCGCCGCTGGAAAATCCCGCGACCCTGCCGAATCCGTGGTGAGGTTGATGCTCTAGGCCGCCAGCGCCTTGTCCAACGCCTTTTCGATCTCGCTCTGGATCGTACCGCTCATCATCGCCAGCATCATGCCCAGCTTCAGGTCGATTCGAATCGCTTCGTCGTCGATCTGCACGGTTCCCTGCGCGCCGCTGCGCTTGACCGCCACCGTATCGCCCTGCCAGGTGGCCTGCACGTCATAGCGGTCGATCAGCTTCTGCACCACCACTTCAGCCTTCTGCCGAGCCGCATCGCGGCCCAGATTGTGTTTGCGTTCGACGTTGATCTGGGTCATCGGGGACTCCGGGTAATGGGTTCAATGGTGCACAGTTTAACGCGGATGCCCTGGCAATCCATCGCGCCAAGACAAAGCGCCCTTGTGCGGCTTAGAATGGTGCGTAATTTTTCCTGGTGACAGCGATATGAATGATCAGCGCAAAGGCGGCGATGCCGAACCCACCACTCACTTCGGCTACAAGCACGTACCGGAAAGCCAGAAGGCCGAAAAGGTCGCCGAGGTGTTCCACTCGGTAGCGGCCAAGTACGACTTGATGAACGACGTACTGTCCGGCGGCATGCACCGGTTGTGGAAGCGCTTCACCATCGAGCTGTCCGGCGTGCGCGTGGGTAACCGGGTGTTGGACATCGCTGGCGGCACGGGCGATCTGGCACGCAAGTTCTCCGATCTGGTCGGGCCGACTGGTCAGGTCGTACTGGCCGACATCAATGCCTCCATGCTCAAGGTCGGTCGCGACCGCCTGCTCGACCGTGGCGTTGCGGGTAATATCGAGTTCGTCCAGGCCGACGCCGAAAAGCTGCCGTTCCCCGACAATCACTTCGATTGCGTGACCATCGCCTTCGGCCTGCGCAACGTCACGCACAAGGAAGCGGCCATCGCTTCCATGCTGCGGGTGCTCAAGCCGGGCGGTCGCCTGCTGGTGCTGGAGTTCTCCAAGCCCACCAACAAGCTGATGTCCAAGGTCTACGACGCCTATTCGTTCGCGTTCATGCCGCTGGCTGGCAAGCTGATCACCAACGATTCGGAAAGTTACCGTTACCTCGCCGAGTCGATCCGCATGCACCCCGATCAGGAAACCCTCAAGGCCATGATGGTGCAGGCCGGTTTCGACCGCGTCACCTACCACAACATGACCAGCGGCATCGTCGCGCTGCACCGCGGGATCAAGCCCTGATGTTGCTCGGTGGCCTGATCGCCAGTGTCGAACACGGCCTTAACCGTGTGCTGCGCCTGGACGCCACGGCGCTGCCGCGTCTGGCACACTTGCATGGCAAGGTGATCGCCATCCAGAGCCGCCAGCCCTCCTTTACCCTGTACGTTCTGCCCAGTGCCAATGGCCTGATGCTGGCCCAGCAATGGGCCACCCCGCCCGACTGCACGTTGCGCGCACCGGCTACAAGCCTGGTGCAGCTGGCGCTGAGCAGGAACAAGACCGCCGTGCTGCACAGCCCGCAGGTCGACCTGGACGGCGACAGCGGTGCCTTGCTGGAGCTGGTCAAGGTGCTGCAGGACCTTGAACTGGACTGGGAATACGAAGTCTCACGCTGGCTTGGCCCGGTGCCGACCTCGTTGCTGGCCGGACACCTGCGCAGCCGCACCGGCTGGACCCGCGAAGGCCTGGCCACGGCGACCCAGAATCTAGGCGAGTACCTGGCAGAGGAAGCGCGTACCCTGGTGGGCGAGCAGGAAGCCCAGGCCCGTTTCAATGAGCTGGATGCTTTGAAAGTCGATGTCGAACGCCTCGAGGCGCGTATTGAGCGCCTTGCCCGATCCCACAACTCCAGCGATAACGCATGAAGCTGCTTGCCGTCCGCCGTTTGTTGCGCATCCAGCGCGTCGTGATTCGCTACCGCCTCGATGACCTGATGTTCGCCCTGCCACTGCCCTGGTGGCTGAAGATCACCCGTTTCGCCATGCCGTGGCGCTGGCTGCCGCGCAGCCGTCAGGAACTCAATCGCGGTGCGCGCCTGCGCCTGGCGCTGCAGGACCTGGGGCCGATCTTCATCAAGTTCGGGCAGATTCTTTCGACCCGTCGCGACCTGCTGCCCGAAGACATCGCCGATGAGCTGATGCTGCTGCAGGACCGGGTGCCGCCGTTCGATCCCAAGCAGGCCATGGCGCTCATCGAACAGCAACTGGGCGCGAAGATCAGCGACGTCTTCAGCCGCTTCGACGTCGAACCGCTGGCTTCGGCTTCGGTGGCCCAGGTCCACGCGGCACGGCTCAAGACCGGCGAAGAGGTGGTGGTCAAGGTCATCCGGCCCGGGCTGAAGTCAGTCATTGGCCAGGATCTGGCCTGGCTCTTTCTGCTGGCCCGCCAGGCAGAGCGGCTATCGGCCGACGCCCGCCTGCTGCACCCGGTGGACGTGGTCGCCGACTACGAGCGGACCATCTACGACGAACTCGACCTGCTACGCGAGGCGGCCAACTCCAGCCAACTGCGGCGCAACTTCGAAGACTCGGATCTGCTCTACGTGCCGCAGGTGTACTGGGACTGGTGCCGACCCAAAGTGCTGGTCATGGAGCGCATCTACGGCGTGCAGGTCACCGACATGGCCGCCCTGGCCGACCAGCGCACCGACATGAAGCTGCTGGCCGAGCGCGGTGTCGAGATTTTCTTCACCCAGGTGTTTCGCGACAGCTTCTTCCACGCCGACATGCACCCGGGCAACATCTTCGTCAGCACCGTGGCGCCTTGGAGCCCGCGCTACATCGCCATCGACTGCGGCATCGTCGGCAGCCTGACTCCCGAAGACCAGGATTACCTGGCGCGCAACCTGTTCGCCTTTTTCAAGCGCGACTACCGCCGCGTGGCGCAGTTGCACATCGATTCGGGCTGGGTGCCGGCGGAAACCAAGCTCAACGAATTCGAAGCGGCGATCCGTACCGTGTGCGAGCCGATCTTCGAGAAGCCGCTCAAGGACATTTCCTTCGGCCAGGTGCTGATGCGCCTGTTCCAGACTGCGCGGCGCTTCAACATGGAAGTGCAGCCGCAACTGGTGCTGCTGCAAAAGACCTTGCTCAATATCGAAGGCCTGGGCCGCCAGCTGTATCCGGACCTGGACCTGTGGAGCACCGCCCAGCCGTTCCTCGAACGCTGGATGCGCGAGCGGGTCAGCCCGAAATCTTTGTTTCAGAATGTTCAATCGCAGGTCGAGCAGTTGCCTCATCTGGCCAATATGACCCGTGATCTACTCGAACGGATGTCTCAGCCCCATCGCAAGGATCCACCACCGCCTTGGGAGCAACGCCGTGATCGCTGGGGCCTGCGGCTGGTCGGCGGTGTCTTGCTGGTGGGCGGAACGGTCACGGCCGTCTCCGGCATTGCCCTGGACAGCGTCCAGGCATGGCCGGCCTGGTTGATGCTGGGATCGGGCTTCTACCTGGTCGTGCGCCGATAGCCAGTCGCGCCATCGGCTGGCACACTAGCCCTCTCTGTTGTCGGAGTCGCACATGAAAGACTGGCTGGACGAGATCAAATGGGACCGCGACGGCCTGGTGCCGGCGATTGCCCAGGATCACAAGACCGGGCGCATCCTCATGATGGCCTGGATGAATCGCGAAGCGCTGGCGCTGACTGCGGCCGAAAACCGCGCCATCTACTGGTCACGCTCCCGTGGCAAGCTGTGGCGCAAGGGCGAAGAATCGGGCCACGTGCAGAAGCTGCACGAACTGCGCCTGGACTGCGACGCCGACGTGGTCGTGCTTAGCGTCGAACAGATCGGTGACATCGCCTGCCATACCGGTCGCCAAAGCTGCTTCTATCGGGTCTTCGAGAACGGTCGATGGACTGTCGTCGACCCGGTATTGAAGGACCCCGACGCCATCTATCACACAGGCCATGGCCATGAATGACACCCTGGACCGCGTCGCCGCGGTACTCGAAGAACGCAAGGGCGCCAGCGCCGACAGCTCCTATGTCGCCAGCCTGTACGCCAAGGGCCTGAACAAGATTCTGGAAAAGCTCGGCGAGGAATCGATCGAGACCATCATTGCCGCCAAGGACGCCGTACACACCGGCGACTGCAGCGATGTCATCTACGAAACCGCCGATCTGTGGTTCCATAGCCTGGTCATGCTTGCACAACTCGGCCAACACCCACAGGCTGTACTCGATGAACTGGACCGCCGCTTCGGCCTGTCCGGTCATGATGAGAAAGCCGCTCGCCTGCCGTCAGCCTGAAATGTCTTTTTGGAGGAGTTGAATCATGGGTCTGTTTGATTGGAAACACTGGGTCGTCATCCTGATCGTCGTGGTATTGGTCTTCGGCACCAAGAAACTCAAGAACCTGGGCACTGACGTCGGCGAGTCGATCAAGGGCTTTCGCAAGGCCATGAACGACGATGACAAACCGGCGGCCGAACAGCCCACCCAACCGGTGCACCCGCAGGCCAGCTCGCCGCTGACACCGCCGCACACCCTCGACGGCCAGCATCAGAAAGTCGAAGAACCCATCAGGAAAGACTGATCAATGTTCGGTATCAGCTTCAGCGAACTCATGCTCGTGGGCCTCATCGCCCTGTTGGTGCTGGGCCCTGAACGGCTGCCCGGTGCCGCGCGAACCGCAGGGCTGTGGATTGGCCGCCTGAAACGCAGCTTCAATGCGATCAAGACCGAAGTCGAACGCGAGATAGGCGCCGACGAGATTCGGCGCCAATTGCACAACGAGCACGTGCTGTCGCTGGAGGAACAGGCGCGCAAGATACTCGACCCGCAGCGGGCTGCGCGTCCCAGCGAGCCGCCTGCGCCGCTGGCCGACCCGATCCCGCCCGGCGCTCAGGCGCAGCCCGTGCTCGATCGCGATGCCGTCAGCGCCGCCGTCACGCCGACCAGCGTGGCCACCGCCACACAACCGGCCGGCACGGTCGAGCGTGATACCAACAGCGCCGAGGCTGTCGCCGTACCCCTTTCTTCCACCGAACCTACACAGCCACCGCGGGCCCCATGAGCGAAATTCCGGATAACGACCAGCCCATGCCGCTGGTCTCGCACCTGACCGAACTGCGTACGCGTCTGCTGCGCTGCGTTGCCGTGATCTTTCTGGTCTTCGCCGGGCTGTTTTCCTTTGCCCAACAGATCTACACCCTGGTGTCGGCGCCGCTGCGCGAGTACCTTCCCGAAGGCGCGACGATGATCGCCACCGACGTGGCCTCGCCTTTCCTGACGCCGTTCAAGCTGACCATGATGGTCTCGCTGTTCCTGGCCGTGCCGATCATCCTGCACCAGGTCTGGGGGTTCATCGCGCCGGGCCTGTACAAGCATGAGAAGCGCATCGCCATACCGCTGCTGGTGTCGAGCATCTTCCTGTTCTATGCCGGGATGGCGTTCGCCTATTTCCTGGTCTTTCCGCTGGTCTTCAAGTTCTTCGCCAGTGCCACGCCCGTGGGCGTGACCATGGCCACCGACATCGCCAGCTACCTGGATTTCGTCATGACGCTGTTCTTCGCCTTCGGCGTGGCGTTCGAGATTCCCGTGGCAGTGGTGCTGCTGGTATGGATCGGCGTCGTCGACGTCAAGTACCTGCGCAAGATTCGCCCCTACGTGATCATCGGCTGCTTCGTGGTCGGCATGATTCTGACCCCACCGGATATCTTCTCGCAGACGCTGCTGGCCGTGCCGATGTGGTTGCTGTTCGAAATCGGCATTCTGTTCGGGGCACTGATCCGCAAGCGCAGTGACGAGCCGGCCGAGGACGACGATCGCAACGACCAGCCGCCCGCGACCCAGGCATGAACCTGCTGCTGCTCGAAACGGCCGATTTCATCGCGCCGGACAAGGTGGTGCTACGTGATCGGCGCTTCACCCACATGCAGGCCGTGCACCGCGTCGAACTGGGCGACAGCCTGCGGGTGGGCAAGCTCGATGGCCTGATGGGCCGTGCCGAGGTGGTGCGTCTGGAAGGCCATGAGGCCGAGCTGGACGTAGTGCTCGACCAGGCACCGCCGGCCAAGCTGCCGCTGACTCTGATCCTGGCGCTGCCAAGGCCGAAGATGCTGCGTCGGGTGTTCCAGACCATTGCCACCATGGGTGTGGCCAAGGTGGTGCTGGTGAACAGCTACCGGGTCGAGAAGAGTTTCTGGCAGACCCCGTTCCTGGAGCCTGCGGCCATTCGCGAGCAGCTCGTGTTGGGTCTGGAACAGGCCCGCGACACGCAGCTTCCCGAGGTGGTGATCGAAAAGCGCTTCAAGCCTTTCGTCGAGGATCGGCTACCGGCGCTGTGTGCCGACACCCTGGGCCTGGTCGGGCATCCGGGCGACTACCCGCCCTGCCCGCGCCAACTCGACGAGCCGGTCACGCTGGCCATCGGACCGGAAGGTGGCTGGATTCCCTACGAGATCGACCTGCTTAAACAGGCTGGCTTGCAGCCCGTCCAGTTGGGCGAGCGGATCCTGCGGGTGGAGACCGCTGTCGCTGTGCTGCTGGCGCGATTGTTCTGACGCCTCCGTGGCTCGAGGTGACACCGAGAGCCCTATTTCATTGAGTTGCCACTATCGAGTTTCGCTTCTGCGCGCCGATAGCCCTGAATTGCCGACAATCACGCTGTCGGTCTGAAAGGGAGTTTCACCATGTCCAATACCTTTGCCCGTCACTTGGGCAATCTGAGCGTCAATCTGAAACTGGGGATCGGTTTCGGTGTGGTGCTACTGCTTACGCTCTTGATCGCCGCCACCGGCTGGTTCGGCTTGTCCAGCCTGATCGAGCGCGCCGACAAGATCACCAGCATTTCCATCCTCGATGACCGCATGCGTGATCTGCGCATCGCCGCCCAATCTTTCGAACTACAGAAAGGCGCTTCCGGCGCTGAAAACGTCACGCGCTTGCTCGACCAACTCGACACCGAGCTGGTGGCTGCCAAGCACGCCTTGGTGCAGCCCGAAGACATTGCCCTCGTCGAGCAGGAAATAGCCGCTACGCAAGCCTATCGCCGGGAATTCGCAGCGTCGCTGGTCGCGATCCAGGGTCGCGAGGCGGCGCGCAGCCAACTGGGCAGCACCGCCGACCGGGCCGTGGCCGAGGTCAACCAGGTGCAAGCCGCGTTGCTCAATCAGGGCGAGCTTTCGGCCTACAGCATGCTGGTGGAAACTAGCCGGCTGATCCAGCAGGCACGCTTCCAGGTGCGCGGCTACACCTACAGCGCCAAGGACGAAGCGCGCCAGCCGGCCCTGGCGGCCATCGATCAGGCGATCGCTTCGGTCGCCGCTTCAGGTACCAGCGTATCCAGCGAATTCACCGCACGGCTGCAGCAGGCGGGTGATGCCTTGCGTGCCTACCGCGCTGCGGTCGCACAGTTCAGCGAAAACCAGCAGGCCACGCTTCAGGGCATCGACAAGATGACAGCGCTGGGGACCACGCTGCTTGAGCTCAGCGACCGACTGGGCGATTCGCAAACCGCCAGGCGCGATGCCGACACGGCCCAGGCTAAAGCCTGGCTGGCCATTGCAGCAGCATTGGCGCTCTTGCTCGGCATTGCCGCTGCATGGGCCATTACCACGCAGATCGTCGGCCCCCTGCGCCAGACCCTGGCCAGCGTCGAACGCGTGGCGTCCGGTGACCTGAGGCAGTCGCCCGCCATCACCCGGGGTGACGAACTGGGTCAGGTTCAGCTGGCATTGCAGCGCATGACCCTGAACCTGCGTGAACTGGTGGGCGGCATCAGTGAAGGCGTGACGCAATTGGCCAGCGCAGCCGAAGAACTGTCTGCGGTCACCGAGCAGACCAGTGCCGGGGTCAATGCGCAGAAGGTCGAAACCGATCAAGTGGCCACCGCCATGAATGAAATGGCCGCCACCGTGCAGGAAGTGGCGCGCAATGCCGAAGAGGCGTCGGAGGCCGCTGTGGCCGCGGACCAGCAGGCGCGCGAAGGCGATCGCGTGGTCAGCCAGGCTGTGGGCCAGATCGAACGCCTGGCGGCCGAAGTGCTGCACTCCAGCGAAGCCATGAATCAGCTGAAGCAGGAAAGCAGCAAGATCGGCGGGGTGCTCGATGTGATCACCTCCGTCGCCCAGCAAACCAACCTGCTGGCCCTCAACGCGGCAATCGAGGCGGCGCGTGCCGGCGAGGCAGGTCGCGGGTTCGCCGTGGTGGCCGACGAAGTGCGCAGCCTGGCCCAGCGTACCCAGCAGTCGACCGAAGAGATCCAGTCGCTGATCGCCTCACTGCAAACCGGCACTCACCAAGTGTCCAGCGCGCTGGACAGCAGCCGCGAGATGACCGACAGCAGTGTGCAACTGGCTCGACGCGCCGGTGAGTCGTTGAGCAATATCACCCGCACGGTGTCGGCGATCCAGGCGATGAATCAGCAGATCGCGGCAGCGGCGGAGCAGCAGAGCGTGGTGGCCGAGGAGATCAACCGCAGCGTGCTGAATGTGCGCGACGTTTCCGAGCAGACGTCGGCGGCGAGCGAGGAGACGGCCGCCTCGAGCATCGAGCTGGCGCGGCTGGGGACACACCTGCAGGGTTTGGTGGGACAGTTCAAGGTTTGAGGTTGGGTGGTGGGCTGCGGGCCTCTTCGCGGGCAGAGGGCTCGCCGCCCGCCCCGCTCCCACAGTTCCAAGACTCCTGTGGGAGCGGGTCTCTGCCCGCGAAAGCGGTCTGCGGATCGGCGCAGGAACCTGGGCTACAACACCTGCCGCAAGAACGCCTGTGCCCGGGGGTCCTTGGGTGCGTCGAAGAACTCGGCCGGGGGTGCGTCTTCCAGCAACCGACCGTGGTCGAAGAACAGCACCCGGTCCGCCACTTCACGGGCGAAACCCATTTCATGGGTGACGCACACCATGGTCATGCCCTCCTCGGCCAAGGTCTTCATCACTTCCAGCACCTCACCGACCATCTCCGGGTCGAGTGCCGAAGTCGGCTCGTCGAACAGCATCACCTTGGGGTCCATGCACAACGCCCGGGCAATGGCCACGCGCTGCTGCTGGCCGCCGGACAGCCGTGACGGAAACGCGTCGGCTTTCTCGCCGATGCCGACCTTGGCCAACAGCGCACGGGCCTTGGCCTCGCGCTCGGCCTTGCCGCGCTTGCGTACCACCTTCTGCGCCAGGCAGAGGTTTTCCAGCACGGTCATGTGCGGAAACAGGTTGAAGTGCTGGAACACCATCCCGACTTCGCGCCGATAGGCATTGATGTTGGTCTTGGGGTCGTCGAGGCGCAGGCCGTCGATGCTCACCGAGCCCTGATCGAATGCCTCCAGGCCATTGAGGCAGCGCAGAAACGTCGACTTGCCCGAGCCCGAAGGGCCCAGGACCACCAGCACCTCGCCCTTGGCCACTTGGGTGCTGACCTGATCCACCGCGCGCACTACCTGACCGCGGGTATTGAACACCTTCAACAGGTCGCGTACTTCAATCACTTTGCGCAAGCCTCCGCTCGAGCCGGCTGGCGAAATACGACAGCGGCAGGTTGATGACCAGGTACAGGGCAGCCACGCAGAACCAGATCTCGAACGTCGAGAACGACGTAGTGATAGCCTCGCGGCCACTCTTGGTCAGCTCGGTGATGGCAATCACCGAGACCAGCGACGTGTCCTTGACCAGGCTGATGAACTGCCCCGCCAGCGGTGGCAATACCCGCTTGAACGCTTGCGGCAGGATCACGTGGCGCATCGACTGGCCGGCATCCAGGCCCAGCGAACGGGCCGCCTCGCCCTGGCCCTTGGCGATGGACTGCACGCCCGAGCGCACGATCTCGGCGACGTAGGCACCGGTGAACAGCGCCAGCGCCGCCACCCCGGCGAATTCGCGCGAGAGATTGAGTACGGTACCGATGAAGAAATAGAAGATGAAGATCTGCACCAGCAGTGGCGTGCCGCGTACCAGTTCCACATACACCGTCGACAGATGGCGCAAGGTGGGGTTGCTCGACAGCCGGCACAGCCCGGTGACTAGGCCCAGCAGCAGCCCGAATACGCCAGACACCAGTGACAGCCACAGGGTCGTCCACAGGCCCCAGGCGATCGGTCCGGCCGTCCAGTGCCGGGTCACGCCGATCTGGTCGCCTTCGGAGACGTCATCGCCCTCCTGAAGCACGACACTGCCGGCGTCCACCCGTAACACCTGCTCGCCGCCGTCTTCGTCGCGCAGGGTGACTCGCGTCTGCCCGCCCTGCCCAGTGATCTGCTCGACGCTGCCGTAACCCTCGGCGCGCTGCGGTTGTTCGGCCTGATAGACGAAGTATTGCGGCACCCGATTCCAGTGCCACTCGTAAGAGATACGCGAGGTCGCGGCGTACAAGCTGAAAGCCAGGCCGATGAGGACCAGCGCGGTCAGCCCGTGCCAGGGCCATTGGGCTTTGTGGTGTTTGATCACAGGGGGTTCAATCCGCTAGAAAACCGCCGCGCGAGGCAAGCCCGCGCGTCAGGGAGCGTCTGGCCAGAGGCGCAGTCACTGCATTTCGTCGAGCCAGTTCTTGTTCACGAACCACTTCTTGTGGATGCGATCGTAGCTGCCGTCTTCACGGGCCTGGCGCAGGAAGTTGTTGATGAAATTGAGGCTGTCGTAGTCGCCCTTCTTCAAGCCGAACGCCAGCGGTTCGTAGGTGAAGGGCTGGTCGAGGTAGACCAGCTTGCCGTTGCCGACCTTGTCCACGGCGACCACGTTGTAGGGCGAATCGTAGATGAACGCATCGGCCTTGCCGTTGACCACGTCGAGGACCGCTTCGGGCTCGTTGTCGTAGCCGTGGTATTGCGCCTTGGCGATCAGCTTGCGCGCCACGAACTCACCGGTGGTGCCGACTTTGGAGGTGATGCGGTAGTCTTCCGAGTTCAGGTCCTTGTAGGTCTTGACCTTGTCGGCCAGTTCCTTGCGAATCAGCAGGGTCTGGCCGACGACGATGAACGGATCGCTGAAGTTGATGCGCAGGTTGCGTTCCTGGGTCAGGGTCAGGCCGCTGCCGATCATGTCGAACTTGTCGGTCATCAGCGCCGGGATGATGCCATCCAGGCTGGTCGATACCAGTTCCAGCTTGACGCCCATGGACTTGGCCATGGCCTTGAGCAGGTCGACCTCGAAACCGATGATTTCGCCGCGCTTGTTGGTCATCTCGAACGGCATGTAGGTCGGGTCCATGCCCACGCGCAACGTGCCGCGCTTGACCGCTTCATCGATAGCGCCCGCTTGCGCCGAACCCACGGCCGCCATGGCCATGACGCCGAGCAGCAGCATCGACAGATACTTGTTCATCACCAATTCCCCTAGCCAACTTCGGGCACGACCCGGCCTGGGCGCACCATTTCGGGGTGCGATCCTAACTCAAACGGGGGTTCGGACAAAGTTTGGTACTGAAATTAGTGCCGGATGGCACTGTTGCGGGGCATCGCGGGGATATTGGGTGCGACCTTCGCGGCCACTGACCGCTCCTACAGGTGTTTGGAGATTCCTGTGGAAGCGGTCATTGGCCGCGAATGGGCCAACGCGGTCAGGCGTTCTGCAAGCCTGCCGCCGGTACCACGCCGAGCGGTTGCACGGGCTGCGCCGGGCGTTCCGCTTGCTTGGACTGACGCCACGCATCCAGCCAGGCCGTGTTCTGATCGGCCCAGACGTGCTCGTGCAGACGCGAAATCGCCACCGGATCGCTGAGCAGCGACATGCGCGTGTTGTTGTCGAGCTTCAGCGGACCACCTTCCAAAGCCTGATGGACCCACTGTGCACGCATGCTCTCGATCGGTGCGGCCTTGCCGTGACGCGCCGTACCCAGGCCATAGGCCAAGGCGTTCTGACGCGGATCGACGACCGCACGAACGAAACCGTCCTTGAGCGCATTGTCGCGGTTTTCCTGGGTATAGCGATCGGTGGACAGCAGTTCCTGCGGCGTGTCGTACTCCTCGGGAATCAGGAACAACTTGTCTTCCCGTGCCTGCACACCCAGGTTGGTCCGGCTGGAAATCACCGAGACCGGGATCGACAGCATCAGCGAGCCCACGATCGGCGTCAGCCACCAGAGGAAGCTGGGGTTCAACCAGATCACCAGCGCAGCCCAGGCCGCGCCCAGCAAGGTTTGCGAACCATGACGCTTGATCGCTTCGCTCCACGGCGTGGAGTCGTCGTCACGTTGCGGCGAATTCCAGGTGGCGGCCCAGCCCAGGAACGCAGCGAGCACGAAACGGGTGTGGAACAGCATGCGCACCGGCGCCAGCAGCATCGAGAACAACATTTCCAGCAGCATCGACAAGGTGACCTTGAAACGGCCGCCGTATTCCTTCGCGCCCTTGGCCCAGATCAGGATGATGCTCAACAGCTTGGGCAGGAACAGCAACACGATGGTGGTGGAGAACAGCGCCACCGCCTTGTCCGGATGCCATTGCGGCCACAATGGGTACAGCTGTCGCGGCGCCAGGAAGTAGGTCGGCTCCATCAGCGTGTTCACCGCCAGCAAGGCCGTGGACAGCACCAGGAAGAAGAACCACAACGGTGCCGACAGGTACGACATCACGCCGGTCAGGAACACTGCCCGGTGAACCGGGTGCATGCCCTTGACCAGGAACAGGCGGAAGTTCATCAGGTTGCCGTGGCACCAGCGTCGATCGCGCTTGAGCTCGTCGAGCAGGTTGGGCGGCAACTCTTCGTAGCTGCCCGGCAGGTCGTAGGCAATCCACACGCCCCAGCCGGCACGGCGCATCAGGGCCGCCTCGACGAAGTCGTGGGAGAGGATCGCACCGGCGAAGGCACCTTTGCCCGGCAGCGGCGCCAGGGCGCAGTGCTCGATGAAGGGCTTCATGCGGATAATCGCGTTATGCCCCCAGTAGTGCGATTCGCCCAACTGCCAGAAGTGCAGACCGGCCGTGAACAGCGGACCGTATACGCGGGTGGCGAACTGCTGCATGCGTGCATACAGGGTGTCCATGCCCGACGCCTTCGGCGCGGTCTGGATGATGCCCGCGTCCGGCGTCGCTTCCATCAAGCGCACCAGGCTGGTCAGGCATTCGCCGCTCATCACGCTGTCCGCATCGAGTACGACCATGTAGCGGTACTCGCTGCCCCAGCGACGGCAGAAGTCGTCGAGGTTGCCGCTCTTGCGCTTGACCCGACGACGACGACGGCGATAGAAGATGTGCCCGAAGCCACCGGCTTCGCGGCACACTTGCAGCCAGGCCTGTTGCTCGGCAACGGCGATGTCGGGGTCGTTGGTGTCGCTGAGCACGAAGAAATCGAAGCGATCCAGGTCGCCGGTCGCCTTGACTGATTCGAACGTGGCCCGTAGACCCGCGAAAACGCGGGTCACGTCTTCGTTGCAGATTGGCATGACCAACGCGGTACGCGCGCCTGCCTCGATCGGCTCATTGCCGGCGCTGGCACCGGAAATGCGGTACTTGTCGCGACCGGTGAGCAATTCGAGGAAGCCCATCAGCGCCGTCCAGAACCCCGCCGATACCCAGCAGAACAGGATACCGAAGAGGATCAGGATGCTGGTCTGCAGGAAATACGGCAGCACTTGGGTGGCGGTCTGCATGATCGGCTGACGAACCACTTCGTCGAGGTTGACCATGCCCCAGCCCTGGTACGGCATGATGCCTTTCATGTACCAGCCGGCGACGATGGTCTGGCCGAGCATCAGCACCAGCAGGATGTAGCGACGCATCGAACCGACCCAGCGCCAGCGCGCCTTCGGCAGCTCACGCTTGTCACTGGTCGGCTCGGGCTTGCTGGCCTTGCCGGTCAGCTTGCGCCAAACCCGGACCAGCACGTTGGTGCGCCACGGCTCGGGAATCACCAGGGTGCGGTTGATCGGTGGCGTGGCCTTGAGCTGCAGGCGGCCGCTGGCGTCGACGCCGAGCATCTCGGCCTCTTCCAGTTCGGCAGCCGAATCGAGCAGCAAGCGCTGCTCGACCGAGTTCTGTGCGCCAAGCACGGCATCGTGCGCCGGGCGCCCGGACAGGCGCTCGTGCAGTTCGGTGAAGGACGTGCAGCTGGCAAGTTCTGCGCGCTGTGCGTCCCCCAGGGGCAATTGAGCCAGGTATTCGCCAAGCGATTCTGGCCGAGCTGGAGAATTAGTCATCGGCGGGCAACTGGTAGCTCCAGGTTTCAGTCAGAACCTGTTCGGTCTTGACCGGTTCGGTAGGTGCAGCAGGTGCAGCTTCAGGCGCAGCGGGTGCCGGAGCCTGCGCCACTTCGGCAGTCTTTTCGGCCTTGGCGTGTGCCTTGTCGTGCTTGGGCACAGCCTTTTCCTCGACCGGCTCGGCGGCCTTGACCGGCTCCACCGGCAGATCCTTGACCAACGCCGCACGCATTTCCACGGCCTTGTTGGGATCCTTGACCTTGACCCGCAGGGTCAGGCGCCAGCCCTTGGTGACCGGGTTGTAACGAACGTTGTTCTCGACCAGCTCGCCGTTATCGTCGACGCTGACCTGGCTGCGAACGCTGGTGTCTTCGGCCAAGGCGGCCAGTACCGGACCTTCGTAGTCGATCAGGAAGGCGATGCTGCCATCGGCCTGACGGATCAGGTTGGATTGCTTCACGTCACCCGTCGAGCGCAGGGTCTGGTTGACCCAGGCAACGTCGGGCGAGTGGAACTCGTCTTCGTCCATCGTCCAGTGCAGGCGGTAGTTATGCTCCAGCGCCTGGCCGGGTTCCGGGATCTTTTCCGGATTCCAGAACGCCACGATGTTGTCGTTGGTTTCGTCCGCAGTCGGGATTTCCACCAGGTCGACGGTGCCCTTGCCCCAATCACCCTTGGGCTCGATCCACGCGCTTGGACGCTTGTCGTAGCGGTCGTCGAGGTCTTCGTAACGGGAGAACTCGCGGCCACGCTGCAGCAGACCGAAGCCACGCGGGTTCTCGACGGTGAAGCTGCTGACGGCCAGATGCTTGGGATTGTTCAGCGGACGCCACAGCCACTCGCCATTGCCGGCGTGGATGGACAGGCCGGTGGAGTCATGCAGCTCGTCACGGTAGTTCTGCACGCGGGACGGCTGGTTGGAGCCGAACAGGAACATGCTGGTCAGCGGCGCGATACCCAGGCGGCTGACGCGATCACGCAGGAACACCCGCGACTCGACGTCGACGGTGGTGTCCTTGCCCGGACGCAGGGTCAACTTGTAGGCACCGGTGGAGCGCGGCGAATCAAGCAGGGCGAAAATCACCAGCTGCTTGTCGCCTTCGTTGGGGCGTTCTACCCAGAATTCGCGAAACCGCGGGAACTCTTCGCCCGACGGCAGTGCCGTATCCAGGGCCAGGCCACGGGCCGACAGGCCATACACCTGACCTTTGCCGATGACGCGGAAGTAGCTCGCGCCCAGCATGGTCATGATTTCGTCCTGTTTGTCCGCCTTGTTGATCGGGAACAGTACGCGGAAACCGGCGTAGCCCAATTGCTCGGTGGACTTGGGATCGAACTGCAGGTCGCCGAAATCGAAACGGCTAGCGTCGTACTTGATTTCGTTGACGGTAGTGGCGGTGACTTCGTTGATCTTCACCGGTGTGTCGAAGTGCATGCCCTGATGATAGAAGGACAGCTTGAATGGGGTCTTGGCGTCAGCCCATTCGGCGTTTTCATTGCGGAAGCGGATCTTCTGATAATCCGCGAATTTCATGTCGCGAAATTCTTTGGGCAGATTGCTGCGCGGCGCTTCGAACTTCTGACCGGCAAGCTCCTTGGCGCGTCCGGCAACATCATCCAGGCTGAAAGCCCAGAGCTGGCTGGCGCTGAACAGGCAGAACAACGCAGACCCGGCCAGCATCGCATTGCGCAACCGGGTACGGGGTGTTCTTGAAGCATTTAAAGGACTAACAATCACGAGCAACCCTCGCCGAAAACATATCGAAAAACCAACGGCCAGCAGTCTTGCGCCGGGTTGGCGAGCACTGTTCCGACTCCAAAAGGGCTTAATGATTCCCCAAGCGGAGCCGGACACGCTTCAAACTGGAAATACCGGGTAGCAAAATGTGGCCCCCCTGGCGCGCGATTATCTAGTACGTCGCGTCACAACGCATCAGGGTAGCCCAAGTATTTATGCTACGAAGAGCGGTCAAGGTCCGCAAAGTCGCCAGCAATAAGCCACTAAATTTGTAACAGGAAGGTTACAGGCCCGTCGTTGGTCAAGCTTACCTGCATATCGGCACCGAATTGCCCGACCTGAACCTGTGGATGGGCTTTTTTTGCAGCCTCGACAAGGTGGTCGAACAGCGCCTGTGCCGGGGCCGGGGCGGCTGCGGTGGAGAAGCCGGCGCGCAGGCCGCTGCGGGTGTCCGCCGCCAGGGTGAACTGCGACACCAACAGCAGGCCGCCGCCGATGTCCTTGAGCGACAGGTTCATCTTGCCCTGCTCGTCGCCGAACACCCGGTAGTTGAGCAGCTTGTGCAGCAGCTTGTCGGCACTGGCAACGGTGTCGTCGGGCTCGACGGCCACCAGCACCAGCAGGCCCTGGTCGATGGCGCCGATGGTTTCACCGGCCACCTCGACACGCGCCTGGCTGACCCGCTGCAGCAGTCCCTTCATGCTTCTTCCAGGGGCAGGTCCAGCAAACGCCGGGCCATCTGTTCGGCGGCGCGTACCAGGGCATCGGTGATACCCGGCTCGGAGGCGGCGTGGCCCGCGTCGCGAATGACCTGCAGTTCGCTGTTGGGCCAGGCCTGGTGCAGCGCCCAGGCGTTGTCCAGCGGGCAGATCACGTCGTAGCGGCCGTGCACGATGACCGCCGGCAGATGGGCGATGCGCGGCATGTCGCGGATCAGCTGGTCCGGTTCCAGGAAGGCGTTGTTGACGAAGTAGTGGGTCTCGATGCGCGAGATCGACAAGGCCCGGTGCGGCTCGGAGAAGCGATCGACCACCAATGGGTTGGGTCGCAGGGTGGCGGTACGGCCTTCCCACATGGACCATGCCTTGGCGGCATGCATCTGCGCGATCTGGTCGTTGCCCGTCAGGCGCTTGTGAAAAGCCTGCAGCAGGTTGCCGCGCTCTTCGGGCGGGATCGGCGCGATGTAGTCCTGCCAATAGTCGGGGAACAGGCGGCTGGCGCCAGCCTGGTAGAACCATTCGATCTCCTGCGGACGGCAGAGGAAGATTCCGCGCAGGATCAAGCCATGCACGCGTTCCGGGTGAGTCTGTGCATAGGCCAGGGCCAGCGTGGAACCCCAGGAACCGCCGAACAGGACCCACTTGTCGATGCCCAGGTGTTCGCGAATGCGCTCCATGTCCGCCACCAGCCGCCAGGTGGTGTTGTTCTCGATGCTGGCATGGGGCGTGGAGCGGCCACAGCCGCGCTGATCGAAAGTCACGATGCGATAGACGTTGGGATCGAAATAGCAACGGCTCTGCGCGTCGCACCCCGAGCCCGGGCCGCCGTGGATGAACAGCACCGGCAAGCCCTCCGGCGAACCGCTTTCGTCGACATACAGCACGTGCGGCTCTTCCACGGCCAGATCATGCCTGGCGTAGGGTTTGATCTGCGGGTACAAGGTTTGCATCGTGCGCTCCGTTGGAAGTTGGGTCTCTGCCGTGGGCCATCATAAACCCGAATGACCGCTTGGCGCATTCTCCCTATCCATTGCAGGGTTTCACAAGCGCTCTCCCACCAGGTAGGCACCACCTGGCACGCCTTGGTGAAGGGCCACACGGATGTCGCGGTACAGGTCATCGGCCTGCTGCGCGCTCAGGGACTGGGCGTGATCGCGCAGCACCACCTGCAACACCAGGTTGTGTTGGCCACGCACGATGCCCAGGCGCTTGATGGTCAGCGAGGGCAACTCTTCGAACGGCCAGCGGCCCCGGATGTGCAGCTCCTCGATCCAGCCAGCGCGGTAGCCGGCCACCTGCAGGACCTGCTCGGTGATGTCCTCGATGCCGAGCCCCGGCGCCACCGCCAGCGACAGGTCACGACTGATCGCCGGCTGGCGATACAGCGGTTGCCAGGCCTTGAGGTCGGTCATCTGCGCCTGGACCTGGGGATGGCCATCGCGCAGCAGGCGGATGTCCGGAACGCCCTTGCGCAGCATGGCCAGGCGATCCAGCCCCAGACGCAGGACCAGCCCGCCATGGGCCTGGGGATCGACGTCCAGGCGTTGCAGGAACGCCGGGCAGATGCAGCCACAGGCGAGGATGTCCACCGGTGCCTGGCGCGTGACCAGGCTGATATTGAGGCCATCGCGGGTGAAGCCGCAGGCTCCGGCGCTGTGCCCCCACATCCGTCCCGGCACGGCGATGTCCAGCACGTCGCCCACCAGCCGCAGCAACTCCTGGTGGTTGCCCAGCGCGGCATCGCCCAGGACCCAGATGTCCATCTGGTGCGGCTCGGCGCAATGCCAACGGTCGCGGATGTCGCGACGAAAAGTAATGCCCGGGGCGGCGAGCATGATGGTTTCGCCCGGTGTTCGCCGCCCCGCCGCCGCTTGCAGGCCAGTGATGACTGCACTGCTGGTCTGGGTGCGCAACAGCAGCTCGTCATCGACCCAACAGCTGTGAGTGCCGATGTCATCCATCACCTGTGGATCGTCGCCGCTGAGCTGGAAGTTTTCCACGGCCGAGATGATCCGCGGCCCCTTGTGCACTTCGGCCAATGGCCAGCCCTGGCGCACCAGGCCGGCAAGCAGATCCCTGACCAGCAGGCGCACGGCATGGGGCGGCTCGCAGGCATCGGTCAGGTCGGCAATGCGCAGCGCTTTGTGTATGGCTTCATGGCTGAGATAGTGCTTGGTGACGGACATGCAGGCATTCCTTGTTCCTGGGCGAATGCCTGCACGCTAGGCAGGGTATTGCGGGACAACAATCAGAAAAGTCTGAAAAACCGCTTTTTCAGAAACATCCGACAGAAACGTCTGACAAGGACCTGAGAATTCGTACCGGTGACCGCCTCAAACCGCGACGCTGCGCCGCTGGACGAACCGGTCGACGTAATCGTCGGCCGGGTTGTGCAGGATTTCCTTCGCGGTACCCGCCTGGATCAGGCGCCCGTCCTTGAGGATGGCGATGCGGTTACCCAGGCGAATCGCTTCGTCCAGGTCGTGAGTAATGAACACGATGGTCTTGTGCAGGCGGGTTTGCAGTTCCAGCAACTGGTCCTGCATTTCCGCGCGAATCAATGGATCCAGGGCGCTGAACGCTTCGTCCATGAGGATGATGTCGGTGTCCGCCGCCAATGCCCGCGCCAGGCCTACGCGTTGGCGCATGCCGCCGGACAGCTGCTGCGGATAGGCACGTTCGTAGCCGTTGAGGCCGACTGCCTCGACCCAGTGCTGGGCGCGCTCCTGGCACAGCGCCTTGCTCTCGCCGCGCACCTTGAGGCCGTAGGCAACGTTGTCCAGCACGCTCTTGTGCGGCAACAGGCCAAAACTCTGGAACACCATGCTGATCTTGCGCCGGCGAAATTCACGCAGGGCCTGCATGTCGTAGCGCAGGATGTTTTCGCCATCCACCAGAATCTGGCCGCTGGAGGGGTCCACCAGTCGGTTGAAATGCCGCACCAGGGTCGACTTGCCCGAACCGGACAAGCCCATGATGACGAACACCTCGCCGGCAGCGATCGACAAAGACAGGTCGTCGACCCCTACCACGCAGCCGGTGGCGGCCAACACCTGCTCCTTGCTCTGGCCTTGCTGGCTCAGCGCCAAGGCCTCTTTCTCGCGCTTGCCGAACACCTTGTAAACGTTGCGCACTTCGATCTTGGGCGGGTTCATCGGCCTACCTCGTGACGGGGACGACCATAGGCCTGGGTGATGCGGTCGATCACGACCGCCAGAATAACGATGGCCAGCCCCGCCTCGAGGCCCTTGCCCACGTTCAGGGTCTGGATGCCCACCAGCACGTCCTCGCCCAGGCCGCGGGCGCCGATCATCGAGGCAATCACCACCATGGACAGTGCCATCATGGTGGTCTGGTTGATGCCCGCCATGATGCTGGGCAGCGCCAGTGGCAGTTGCACGCCGAACAGTTGCTGCCAACGGTTGGCGCCGAAGGCATTGATGGCTTCCATGACCTCGCGATCGACCTGACGAATGCCTAGATCGGTCAGGCGAATCAGCGGCGGCGCTGCATAGATGACGGTGGCGAAGATGGCAGGCACCTTGCCCAGCCCGAACAGCATCAGCACCGGAATCAGGTACACGAAGCTGGGCATGGTCTGCATAATGTCGAGCAGCGGCATCAATACCGCGCGCAGTCGGTCGCTGCGTGCGGCAAGAATACCCAGGGGAATGGCGATCACCACGGAAATCAGCGTGGCCACGAGCATCAGGGCCAGGGTCTGCATGAGCTTGTCCCACAGGCCCACCGCCCCCACCAGAAACAACAGGCCGACGATGACTACAGTGGTCAACCATTTGCGTGAGGCATGCCAGGCAATGCCGCCGACGATGGCCAGCATCAGCCACCAGGGCGTCATGCGCAGCAGGCTTTCCAGGTTGACGATGGCCCACAACAAGGTGTCGGAAATCTGCCGGAAGACATCGCCGTAGCGGGTAACCAGCGCATCGACGCCGTCGTTGACCCAGTTGGCGATGGAAAAGGTGAAGCTTTCAGGAAACATGGGGCGCTCTCGATGCAGGGGGCTTTCTCGATACAAGCGAAAGAATCAGAGCGCAGCCTGAATCTTCACGGCAGCCGCTTCGCTGACCCACGGCTTCCAGACCTCGGGGTGTTCCTTGAGGAACAGACGGGCCAGCTTCGGCGATTCGATACGCTCGCGGCTCATGCGCGCCAGGTTCTGGTTGAGCAGGTCGATGGGCAGGTTGACCTTTTCGAACACGGGAAGCAATTCCGGCGCCCCCTCGTGGAAAGCCTTGGACAGCCCGACCTTGATGCTGATGGTCTTGTCCACGCCCGGTTTTTCCGCCAGCTTGACCACATCGACCTGGCCCAGCAGCGGGGTCGGTGACCAGTAGTAGAACAGGATCGGCTCACCACGCTTGTAGCTCGACAGCACGGCAGCATCCAGGGCCGGCCCGGTGCCCGGGCGGAAATTGGTGTAGCTGTCCTGCAAGCCATAGCTCTTGAGCATCTCGCTGTTTTCCAGCTCGCAGGTCCAGCCGGCCGGGCAGTTGTAGAAGCGGCCTTTGTTCGGTTCTTCCTGGTCCTTGAACACCTTGGCGTATTTGCCCAGGTCGGAGATGGCGGCAAGGTCGGGGGCCTTGGCGTCGAGGCCGCGCTTGGCGTCGCCTTCGATTACATAGCGCGGCACGTACCAGCCTTCCACGGCGCCGGTGATCGGTGCGCCGATGCCGACCACCTTGCCAGCCTGCTCGGCCTTGTTCCAGACCTCGCTGCGACCGACCCATTCCTCGGCGAACACCTGGATATCGTTACTGCCCAGGGCACTTTCCATGGTGATGGAGTTGCCGGGCAGGCTGTCGGTCTTGCAGTCGTAGCCATGCTCCAGCACGAACTGCAGCAGGTCGGTGAGCAGCATGCCGCTTTCCCAGTTCAGGCCGGCGAATTTCACCGGCTTGCCCGATTCGCACCACCCAGCGGCTTGGCTGCTGCTGGCAGCGGCCAGCAAGCCCAGGGACAGGGTCATTGCCAGGAGGGTCTTGTTCAGTTTCATCGGGTCCTGCTCCACATAGGCCATGGTCACGGCGATCTATGGGTGTGACCGCACGATGAGCCATTGTTCTGCGCGACGAACGGCAGATTGGCATATTTGTGCCGAGAGCAGGCCTATTTGGTGAAGCGGCCTTCCAGCCGATGGCGCGAGCCAGGGTGGATCAGGCGCGCGGCGGTGACCGGCGTCTTGCCCGACCAGGTACGTCGCAAGATCAGCAGGCACGGTTCGCCGCGTTCGATCTGCAGCAACTCGCACTCCCTTGGGTTGGCCAGCATGGCCTCGACCACGTGCTCGCCGGCGGTCAGGGGTGCCACGCGGGTCAGGTAGGCGTACGGGGTCTCTTCGACGAAATCCTGTTGCAGGTATTGCGGCGCGATCTGGGCGTTGACGTAGCGATCCTCGACCTGAACCGGGATGTCGTTCTCGTAATGCACGATGATCGAATGAAACACTCGCTGGCCTTCGCGCATGTTCAGGGTCAGGGCACGCTCGGCACCGGCGGCCTCTTCTTCCAGCAGTACCAGGCGGCTGCTGTGGCGATGGCCGCGGGCGGCGATCTCGTCGGCAACGTTGTGCACTTCGAACATCGCCGACTGGCTTTTCGGTTCGGCCACGAACGTGCCCACACCCTGCATGCGCACCAGCAGGCCTTCAGCCGTCAGCTCGCGCAGGGCGCGGTTGATGGTCATGCGGCTGAAACCCAGTTGATTGACCAGTTCGCTTTCCGACGGCACCCGGTAGTGCGGCGGCCAGGTACCGTTGAGGATCTGCACCGCGATCATCTGTTTGACGCGGGCATACAAGGGCGCCGGACTTTCGCCCATCTGGGCAGCCAGCGCAGGGACAACAGGCGGAGTCGGCACGGGAATTCCTTGATTGATTCGTTGAGGCACAGCGAGCGACATTGTACCGCGACTAGCGCCTGGGCAGTAACGCGACTAGCGCTTGGGCGGGACAACTCTATACGGCACCGGCGCTAGTCGGGTACGTCGTCACTTGCCGATGTCGGCATCCGCCGCGCGCCAGATCAGGCGACTGGTGTCATAACCCTGCTGACGCGCCTTGGCCAGCATCCGCTCGCGCACCGCCGTGGAGATCTGCGGCGTGCGCGACAGCAGCCACAGGTACTTGCGGCTCGGGCTGCCGACCAGCGCATGCTCGTATCTGTCGTCCACGTCCAGGACCCAGTAATCGCCCTTGGCCAGGCCGGGGACCATCCTGGAGAACCAGTTGTCGAACACTACCCACAGCTTGTCGGTCTTGCCCGGAACCTGAGGCGAGGCGGTGCCATTGGCCTCCTGCCATTCACCATTTTCGGTGCGGCAACGGTTGAGCACGCCAATGTTGCCATCGGTTTTCAGGGTGTAATGGGCTTCGGATTGGGCGCAGTTGCGCTGGAAGAACATGGGCAGCCTGGCCACTTCGTACCAGGTGCCCTGGTAGCGCTGCAGGTCCACGCTGTCGACGGTGCGAGGCGCCATGCTGGCGTCGGGGGCGTTGCTGCAGCCGGCGATCATCAGCGACAGACACAGAAGCAGCAAGGCGAACTTGCGCAACGACATGGGGGGCTCTCCTTGAACGGCAGACACGTAGGGTGTGCAGCTTAGAAGAGCGCAAACCGCGCGGGTTCCAATTGCGACCCTCACGGCTTGTGGCTTGGGGCTTGTGGCCTGTGGGAGCGGGCTCTGCCCGCGAAGGCTTCACCGCGATCTGCCTGACACACCGCGTAGACCTTTTCGCGGGCAAAGCCCGCTCCCACAAGGAGGGGCGGGCATCTGCCGGAGCTTGTCAGCCGTGCAACGTTTACTCGGTGTGGTAACCGGTGACGCGCTCGACTTCCTGCTTGGAACCCAGGAACACCGCCACACGCTGGTGCAGGCCTTCTGGCTTGATGTCCATGATGCGCTGGCGGCCGTCGGTCGAAGCGCCACCGGCCTGCTCCACCAGGAACGACATCGGGTTGGCTTCGTACATCAAACGCAGCTTGCCTGGCTTCTCCGGCTCGCGGCTGTCACGCGGGTACATGAACAAGCCACCGCGGGTCAGGATGCGGTGCACGTCGGCCACCATCGAGGCGATCCAGCGCATGTTGTAGTTCTTTTTCAGCGGGCCTTCTTCACCGGCCAGCAGCTCGTCCACGTACTTGGTCACCGGGGCTTCCCAGTGGCGCTTGTTGGACATGTTGATAGCGAATTCGGCGGTGGTTTCCGGAATCTGGATGTTTTCGTGGGTCAGCACGAAGCTGCCCATCTCGCGGTCCAGGGTGAACCCTTTCACGCCATTGCCCAGGGTCAGGATCAGCATGGTCTGCGGGCCGTAGATGGCATAGCCGGCAGCGACCTGCTCGGTGCCCGGCTGCAGGAAGGCATGTTCCTTCAGGCTGTCATTCTGGCTCAGGTGCTCGGTAGGGCAGCGCAGCACCGAGAAGATGGTGCCGACCGAGACGTTGACGTCGATGTTGGAGGAGCCGTCGAGGGGGTCGAACACCAGCAGGTAGGCACCCTTGGGGTACTGGCCGGGAATCTGGTAGGCGTTGTCCATTTCTTCGGACGCCATGCCCGCCAGGTGGCCGCCCCATTCGTTGGCTTCGAGCAGGATGTCGTTGGACAGCACGTCCAGCTTCTTCTGCACTTCGCCTTGGACGTTTTCGGTGCCCATGCTGCCAAGCACGCCACCCAGGGCGCCCTTGGACACCGCATGGCTGATCTCTTTGCACGCGCGCGCCACCACTTCGATCAGGAAGCGCAGATCGGCCGGCGTGTTGTTGCTGCGGGTCTGCTCGATCAAGTAGCGACTCAGGGTAACGCGGGACATGGACGACTCCGGAGTAGAAAAGGGGGTGGGGGTAAAGCCCGCACAGTTTACACGGGTGCGGCCAAACCTAGCGAGCGCTAGCCACGCCGCGGTAGCTATCAGATCGCTATCAATGAGGATAGTTCGATGGAGAGGGCCCTTCGCGGCCGATGACCGCTCCCACACTTACCCACTGTAGGAGCGGTCTGTGGCCGCGAAAAGGCAACGCGGTGTATCAGGGGTACCTCCGCATGCCCTTCGCGGCCGATGACCGCTCCTACACCTACCCACTGTGGGAGCGGTCTGTGGCCGCGAAAAGGCAACGCGGTGTATCAGGGGTACCGCCGCATGCCCTTCGCGGCCGATGACCGCTCCTACACCTGCCAACTGTGGGAGCGGTCTGTGGCCGCGAAGGGCGCGCTGCGGTCTAGAGCCTCACTCCAGCGCCTGCCAGATATCCTGCGCATACTCGCGGATGGTTCGGTCGGAGGAGAACCAGCCCATGCGGGCCGTGTTGAGCACCGCCATGCGCCACCACTTGTCGGCGTCATGCCAAGTGTCTTCGACCTTGCGCTGCGCATCCCAGTACGCGTCGAAATCGGCGCACAGCAGGAAGCGGTCGTAGCTGGTCAGCGAATCGATCAACCCCGCGTAGCGCGACGGATCGTCGGGCGAGAACACCCCACCGCGAATGGCCTGCAGCACATCGTTCAAACGATGGGAGGCCGCTACATCACCATAGGCACTGAAACCGCCGGCATGCTTGCGTTCCTCGACCTGGGCCGCGGTCATGCCAAAGATGAACATGTTCTCCTTGCCCAGGAAATCGCACATTTCCACGTTGGCGCCGTCCAGCGTACCAATGGTCAACGCGCCATTGAGGCCGAACTTCATGTTGCTGGTGCCCGACGCTTCGTAGCCAGCGGTGGAAATCTGCTCGGACAGGTCGGCAGCCGGGATGATGCTTTCGGCCAGACTGACGTTGTAGTTGGGCAGGAACACCACCTTGAGCAAACCGCGCACGGTCGGATCGTTGTTGACCACCCGCGCGATGTCGTTGGCCAGCTTGATGATCAGCTTGGCCTGGTGATAGCTGGCCGCCGCCTTGCCGGCGAAAATCTTAACCCGCGGCACCCAGTCCGTCTCAGGCTCGGCGCGGATCGCCTGGTACAGCGCCACGGTGTGCATCAGGTTGAGCAGTTGCCGCTTGTACTCATGGATACGCTTGACCTGGACGTCGAACATCGCCTCGGGATTGACCGTGACGCCGACGCGCTCGTGAATGATGCGCGCCAGCGCCTTCTTGCTGTTCAGACGCTGTGCAGCGAAAGCCCTGCGGAACTCGGGCTGCTCGGCGAACGGCTCGAGGTTCTTGAGCAGCCCTTCCGGGTTGTCGAGCAATTCCGGGCCGAGCTTGTCGACCAGCATCGCGGTCAGCTCGCTGTTGGATTGATACAGCCAGCGACGGAACGTGATGCCGTTGGTCTTGTTGTTGATCCGGTCGGGATAGAGCTTGTGCAGCTCGGAGAACACCGTGCTGCGCATCAACTGGGTGTGCAGGCCGGACACCCCGTTGACGCTGTGCGAACCCAGGAACGCCAGGTTGCCCATGCGCACGCGGCGACCGTTGTCTTCTTCGATCAGCGACACGGCGCGCAGTACATCGACATCGTGCTGGCCTTTGGCGCGCAGCGAATCGATGTGATAGGCGTTGATCAGGTAGATGATCTGCATGTGCCGCGGCAGCATGCGCTCCATCAGGCCCACCGGCCAGGTTTCCAGGGCCTCGGGCAACAACGTGTGGTTGGTGTAGGCCAGGGTGTTGACGGTGATTTCCCATGCCGTGTCCCACGCCAGACCATATTCGTCCACCAACTGGCGCATCAGCTCTGCCACGGCGATGGAAGGGTGCGTGTCGTTGAGCTGGATCGCCGCCTTGTCGGCCAGGTTGAGCAGGCTGTCGTTACCGTTCAGGTGACGACGCAACAAATCGTGCAGGGAGGCCGAAACGAAGAAGTACTCCTGGCGCAGGCGCAACTCCTGGCCGGCCTCGGTGCTGTCGGCCGGGTACAGAACCCGGGAGATGCTCTCGGCACGGGCGACTTCGGCGACGGCGCCGAGGTGGTCGCCGGCATTGAAGCGCTCCAGGTGCAGGTCTTCTATCGCGCGCGCGCGCCACAGGCGCAGGGTGTTGACGCTGGAGCCGCGCCAGCCGACCACCGGCGTGTCGTAGGCGATGGCGCGCACGGTTTCGCTGGGCCACCAGACCTGCTTCTGCTGGCCTTCGCTGTCGGTGACGGTTTCCACATGGCCGCCGAAGCTGATCGGGTAGATCACTTCCGGACGCTCGAACTCCCAGGGGTTGCCGAAATTCAGCCAGTTTTCCGTCTGCTCCTGCTGCCAGCCATCGACGATGGCCTGGCGGAACAGCCCGTGTTCGTAGCGGATGCCATAACCATGAGCCGCAACGCCCAGGGTCGACATGCTTTCCATGAAGCAGGCCGCCAGGCGCCCGAGGCCACCGTTGCCCAGCGCCGCATCGGGCTCGAGCAGGCGGATGCGCTCCAGATCCACGCCCAGATCGGTCAGGGCCTCGCGGGCGATGTCCAGCAGGCCAAGGTTGCTCAGGCTGTCGTAGAGCAGCCGGCCAATGAGAAATTCCAGGGAGAGGTAATAGACCCGTTTCTGGCCTTTGCGGTAGATCTGCCGGGTGTGATCCATCCAGTGCTCGACCATGTGGTCGCGCGCGGCCAAAGCAATGGCCTCGAACCAGTCGTGGTCGAATGCGTGATCGGGGTCCTTGCCCACCGCATAGGTGAGTTTGGCGAGTACAGCAGCGCGGAAATCGGCCACCTCGGCGTCACGGACAAGCGGTTCCTGAGACATGCAATGCGTCCTCGGGGAAATTGACGATACTGGATGGAATACCTGAGCCTAGACGCTTCGACACACGCCGAAAGCTCAGGTTCGTAACTTTGCACCATACGCGCAGTTTCGGGCAGAAGGTTGTTCACTTTTTCACCAATGCCGGTATGATCGCGCGCCCTGTTCCATCTTGCCTGATGACCTGACGATGAAAAGCTCTTTGATTGCCGCCGCCGAAGTGGACCGCCTAGACACCTGGCAGAAATATTCCGCACCGATGTGCGGTGCCTGTATCTCGACCTGCTGCACGCTGCCGGTGGAAGTGAAGATCAAGGACCTTATCCGTATCGGTGTGGTGGATGAGTTCGAGATAGGCGATCCGCCCAAGAACGTCGCCAAGCGCTTGCAGAAGGACGGCATCGTCGAACGCTTCAACCAGAAGTCAGGCATTTTCACCCTGACGCGCATGAGCAACAACGATTGTCTGTACCTGGACAAGAAAAGCCGCCTGTGCACGATCTATGAAAAGCGTCCGGACACCTGCCGCAACCATCCCAGAATCGGGCCCCGCCCCGGCTACTGCGCCTATCAGCCCAAGCCGGTATCGCGCCAGGGCTGAGTGCCTGTGGGAGCGGTCTGTGGCCGCGAAGAGACCTGCGAGGTGTGTCAGCCGGACCGCGGTGCTGCCTTCGCGGCCGGTGACCGCTCCCACAACTACCCGCCTGCCCTACCCCTGCCGACTCAACCCCGCCAGGCGCGTCGACAGTGCCTGCATGCCCTGGCTCAGTTCGCTGAGACTGGACGCGTCGCGGGCGCCGTCTTCGCTGGCCGCGTGAATGCGTACCGCCAGCTCGGTGATCTCCTGGGTGACATGGCTCTGTTCCTGGGCCGCCACGGCGATCTGCTGGGTGCGCTGGACGATGTCGTCGAAGCCCACCACCGTACTGCCCAGCGAGACGCTCAACACATCGGCCTGCTGCGCCACGGTGCGCGTGCGGTCCTCGCCCGCGACCATGGTATCGACCGCCTTGACCGAGGCCTGGCGCAGCTCGCCGATCATCTGTTGAATCTCGTCGGCCGAAGCCTGGGTACGCCCCGCCAGGGTGCGCACTTCGTCGGCCACCACCGCAAAACCTCTGCCCTGCTCGCCCGCACGCGCCGCTTCGATCGCGGCATTGAGCGCCAGCAGGTTGGTCTGCGCGGAAATCGACTTGATCACGTCGAGCACGCCACTGACGCTCTCGATGTCCTGGCCCAGGCTGGTGATGGCTTGCGCCACGCTGGCGATGTCACCGGTCAGGGAATTGATCGTCTGACTGTTCTGCTCCACATGCCCCTGGCTCTGCCGCGCCGTGGACAGCGACAGCTGCGCGGTGTCGGAACATTCCGTGGTGTTGGAGGCGACCTCTTGAGCACTGGACGACATCTCGGTGATCGCAGTGGCCAGCAAGGTGTTGTCCTGACGCTGGGTTTCGGCGCGCTCGGCCATGATCACCGATAGCCGCGCCACGTCATCGGACTGTTTCTGCAAACGCAGCGCCTCGTCGCCGATCGCCTTGAGCATGTTGCGCAGGTTGCCGGCGTAGCGGTTGACCGCGCCACGCAGCAGGCCGATCTCGTCGGCCCGGACCACGTCCAGTTCGGCGCTGGCGCCACCGCCCTGCTCGCCCAGCGTGTCGATCTGTGCCGTGGTTTCGTTGATCTGGCTGAACACCGCGCGCCCGGCCAGCCAGGCCAGGCCGAACACCAGCGCCAGGATCGGCAGCAAGGTGGTGAGGATATCGACGGTCAACTTGCTGGCGATGCCGGTCATGTGCGCCTGCGGCGTGGCCAGGCCCACTACCCAGCCACTGGCAGGCACCCGCGTGAGGCTGATGTAGCCTGCACCATCCAGCTGCGCGTCATGTTCCACATGAAAGGTCTGCGCCTCGCGCTGACCGCTGGTGCGCCAATCGGCGACGGCCTTGAACCAGGGATAGGCAGCGAGCAGTGCCGCTTCGTCGGCAGGCGCCGGCTGCTCGCCGATGGCCGGAAAGTACAGGACCTTGCCCGACGGATCGATGGCGAAGGCATAGCCGCCGGTAACCTGGCCGTTGGACTTGAGGAAGTTGGCCAGACCTGTGAGGGTCAGGTCGATGGTTGCCACGCCAGCGAAACGGCCATCACGGCTGTAGGGCACTGTGCAGGTGGTCATCAGAATCTTGCTGACCGGATCCTCGTAGGCATCCGACCAGGCGCAGCGACCCGGCGTGGAGGCCTTGCCCTGCACATACCAGTCGGCGGCGTGATAGTCATCCACGGCGCTGGCGTTGTATTCCTCGGAATAGCCCAGGCTCTGGCCGCTGCGCGCCCAGTAGAAGCTGCGCCGCGCCACGCCTGCGCTGAAGGCATCCGGCTCGGGCCACAGGCCACCGCCGGCAATCGCGGTATCGCCCTGGGAATCGATGATCGGCGCCAAGGTGCCTTTTACCAGCTCGACATCCGTCGGCAGCGTGCTACCCAGGCTCGCCAGCGCTGCGACACGACCTTCGATCTCGGCCAGCTCGACCGACAGTTGCCGCGCGATGGCCGTGGCCGACTGCTCGGCGCTCTTGGTGTTGGACTGGATCAGCTTGGGCTCGCCACTGAGCACCATGACCGCATAGATGGCCGCTGCCGTCACCAGCAGGATGAACACGATGCCCAGGCTGAAGCGGGACATGATCTTGGTAGGTAACAGGCTCACAGGGCCCCCTTCTGAGGGAATCGATATTGCCTGCACTATCGGCCTGGGGGTGGAAAACTGGAGGGCGAACGATAGAGGGCTTTACGGTGCCAAAGCCGGCCTCTTCGCGGGCAGAGACCCGCTCCCACAATGGCGGCGATCATCCGTGGGCGGCGAGCCCTCTGCCCGCGAAGGCCTCCCTGACACACCCAAGCCCCCTGTGGGAGCGGGTCTCTGCCCGCGAAGAGGCCAGACCTGCTAGCACCCACAGCCATAAAAAAACCCCCGAACGCTTTCGCGCCGGGGGCTTTTCGATCAACCGGAACTACGTATCAGTTCTTGGCTTTCTTGGCAGCGCGGGTACGCTCGCCTTCGTCCAGGATCTTCTTGCGCAGACGGATCGACTTCGGCGTGACTTCGCACAGCTCGTCGTCCTGGATGAATTCCAGGGCCTGTTCCAGGGTGAAGCGAACAGGCGGAACCAGAGCGATGGTCTCGTCTTTACCCGAGGCACGCATGTTGTCCAGCTTCTTGCCTTTGGTTGGGTTGACGCCCATGTCGGTGTCGCGGCTGTTGAGGCCGACGATCTGACCGTTGTAGATCTCCTGACCGTGCTCGACGAACAGCTTGCCGCGCGCCTGCAGGGTTTCCAGGGAGTAGGTCAGCGCCTTGCCGGTTTCGACCGAAACCAGTACGCCGTTCTGACGACCTGACATGTGGCCCGACTTCATCGGAGCGTAGCGATCGAAGATCGAGGTCAGGATGCCAGCACCGTTGGTCAGGGTCAGGAACTGGTTACGGAAACCGATCAGACCGCGAGCAGGGATGTTGTATTCCAGACGAACACGGCCCTTGCCATCCGGCACCATGTTGGTCAGGTCGCCTTTACGCAGACCCATTTCTTCCATGACCTTGCCCTGGGATTCTTCAGGGGTGTCGATGGTGACGTTCTCGAACGGTTCCTGCTTCTCGCCATCAACCTGGCGGATGATCACTTCCGGACGACCGACACCCATTTCGAAGCCTTCGCGACGCATGGTTTCGATCAGTACCGAGAGGTGCAGTTCACCACGGCCGGAGACCTTGAACTTGTCGGCCGAGTCGCCTTCTTCAACGCGCAGGGCCACATTGTAGAGCAGTTCCTTGTCCAGACGGTCCTTGATGTTACGGCTGGTGACGAACTTGCCTTCTTTACCGCAGAAAGGCGAGTCGTTGACCTGGAAGGTCATGGAAACGGTCGGCTCGTCGACTGTCAGCGGCTTCATCGCCTCGACGGTGTCCGGGTGGCACAGGGTGTCGGAGATGAACAGCGAGTCCATACCGCTGATGCAGACGATGTCGCCAGCAGCGGCTTCTTCGACGTCTACACGGTGCAGACCGTGGTGACCCATCAGCTTGAGGATACGGCCGTTGCGCTTCTTGCCATCGGCGCCGATGGCCACAACCGGGGTGTTCGGCTTGACCGAACCACGCGCGATACGGCCAACGCCGATGACGCCCAGGAAGCTGTTGTAGTCCAGAGCGGAGATCTGCATCTGGAATGGACCTTCACGGTCCACGGCTGGCGCTGGAACGTTGTCGACGATCGACTGGTACAGCGGGGTCATGTCTTCGGCCATGTCGGCGTGGTCCAGACCGGCGATGCCGTTCAGGGCCGAGGCGTAGACGACTTTGAAGTCCAGCTGTTCTTCGGTGGCACCCAGGTTGTCGAACAGATCGAAGATCTGGTCCAGAACCCAATCAGGACGCGCGCCAGGACGGTCGACCTTGTTGATGCAGACGATCGGACGCAGGCCGGCTTCGAACGCCTTCTTGGTCACGAAACGGGTTTGCGGCATAGGGCCGTCTTGAGCGTCGACCAGCAGCAGCACGGAGTCGACCATCGACATCACGCGCTCTACTTCACCACCGAAGTCGGCGTGGCCCGGGGTGTCCACGATGTTGATGTGGTAGCCGTTCCAGTTGATGGCGGTGTTCTTGGCCAGAATGGTAATGCCGCGCTCTTTTTCCTGGTCGTTGGAGTCCATCACGCGCTCGTCGTTGAGCTCGTTGCGCTCCAGAGTGCCGGACTGACGCAGGAGTTTGTCTACCAGGGTGGTCTTACCATGGTCAACGTGAGCAATGATGGCGATGTTGCGTAGATTTTCGATCACTTGTGTATCTCGATCAGAGGATTCGGTTGCCGCGCATTCTACGTGGCGAATATTAATCAACGATGTTGCAACCGACCCTGTGGTCGGGGGGGCGATGGCGGATGGATCCACCATTCAACCCCGGAACTCTATGTCGGACGATAAACGCGCACATTGGCATGTCCCTCACTCAACAGATGGTGAGCATGCAGTCGGCTCATGACGCCCCGGTCGCAATACAGCAAGTACTGACGGGTGAAGTCCAGTTCCTTGAAGCGGCTGTTCAGGGCATAAAAAGGCATTGCCTGGACCTCGATGCCGGCCAGTGACAACGGCTGGTCTTCCTGGGCATCGGGGTGGCGGATATCGATGACGACCTGTCCGGGCAGCACTTGGCCGACCTCTTCGACTTCGATATCCCGGCCCAGCTGGTCGATGACTTCATCGATGGACACCAGCTTGGCACGTTCCAGCGCTCGCTCAAGCACAGCCATGTCGAAGGACTTCTCTTCATGCACGACACGTGGCAGTTTTGCGCTGGTGGTCGGGTTGACCGAAATCACGCCGCAATATTCTGGCATGTGTTTGGCAAAATCGGCAGTCCCAATTTCAACGGCTTGATCGATGATGTCCTGTTTATGGCTGGCCAGCAGTGGCCGCAGCACCAATTTGTCGGTGGCGCTGTCGATCGCCGACAGGTTGGGCAGGGTCTGGCTGGACACCTGGGAGATGGCTTCGCCGGTGACCAGCGCAGGAATCTTCAACTGGTCGGCGAAATGCGTGGCCCCACGCAGCATCATGCGCTTGAGGATCACGCCCATGTGGCTGTTGTCGACCTTGCCGAGAATCTCGCCCAGCACTTCTTCGAACGGTACGCTGATGAACAGCACGCGCTGGGAGCTGCCGTACTTCTTCCACAGGAAGTGGGCGACTTCCATCACGCCCAGTTCGTGGGCGCGACCGCCCAGGTTGAAGAAGCAGAAATGCGTCATCAGGCCACGGCGCATGATCTGGTAGGCCGCAACGGTGGAGTCGAACCCGCCGGACATCAACACCAGGGTCTGTTCCAGGGCGCCCAACGGATAGCCGCCCATGCCATCGTGCTGGCCATGGATGACGAACAGGCGCTGGTCACGGATTTCCAGGCGCACCACGACGTCGGGCTTCTTCAGGTCGATGCCGGCGGCGCCACACTCGCGGCGCAACTGGCTGCCGACGGTGCGCTCCACGTCCATCGAGCTGAACGCGTGTTTGCCGGCACGCTTGGCACGCACCGAAAAGATCTTTCCAGGCAGCAGCGGGCCGAAGTGCGCCTTGCACTTGGCCACGATGTCATCCATGTCGCCCAGCGGGTATTCGTCCACTTGCAGGAAATGCGCGATACCTGGCGTGCAGCTCAGGCGCTCGTTCATCTCGCGCAACACCTTGGCGTCCGTCAGCTTGGTCTGGACTTCAAGGTTGTCCCACACGCCAGTGACCATCAGCTGCGGGTCCAGGTCACGGAGCACCATGCGAATGTTCTTGGCGAGCTGGCGGATGAAGCGCTTGCGCACCGGCGGGCTCTTGATGGTGATCTCTGGGAAGACTTTTACGATAAGTTTCATGAAAACAGCGCGCGAAATGCCAGCCTGAAAAGAGGGGCGCGGATTATAGCGGAAATTGCTCAAGGTTTGACCAGTTATCGTACGAACGGCCAAACGCACCATTCTGGACCACCCACAAACACCCCGCACCAAACCAGCGCACCCACATTCACCACAGCCCCCTGTTGCAGTGGTGCATGCAGCGTCCAGCCTTTATACGCACCGATGCCTGAAACAGAGCATGACGCGGCTTGCGCCGCTGCTACAGGGGAATGTGCTCGAACATAGGGATCGTGCACAGCGGCGTTGCGCCCATCACGGGGCACTGGCATGCAAATTGCTCCCTTGTGAGGCAGGTTGCCTTGGCCGACTATCGGGCCCGGCATCACTCATATTTGGGGGCCCCTTTCATAATTGGCCCTATTCCACCCCGGAGGACAACATGTCGAAGTCGGTTCAACTCATCAAAGATCATGACGTCAAGTGGATTGATCTGCGCTTTACTGATACCAAAGGCAAGCAGCAGCACGTGACCATGCCAGCGCGCGATGCTCTGGATGACGACTTCTTCGAAGTCGGCAAGATGTTCGACGGCTCCTCCATCGAAGGCTGGAAAGGCATCGAAGCCTCCGACATGATCCTGCTGCCCGACGACAGCACTGCCGTGCTCGACCCGTTCACCGAAGAGCCGACCCTGATCCTGGTCTGCGACATCATCGAACCGTCGACCATGCAAGGCTACGATCGCGACCCACGCGCCATCGCCCACCGTGCCGAGGAATACCTGAAGTCGACCGGTATCGGCGACACCGTGTTCGTCGGTCCGGAACCTGAATTCTTCATCTTCGACGAAGTGAAGTTCAAGTCGGACATCTCCGGCTCCATGTTCAAGATCTTCTCGGAACAGGCTTCCTGGATGACCGACCAGGATGTGGAAGGCGGCAACAAGGGCCACCGTCCGGGCGTCAAGGGCGGCTACTTCCCAGTGCCTCCGGTCGACCACGACCACGAAATCCGTACCGCCATGTGCAACGCACTGGAAGAGATGGGTCAGGTCGTCGAAGTTCACCACCACGAAGTGGCGACTGCCGGCCAGAACGAAATCGGCGTCAAGTTCAACACCCTGGTCGCCAAGGCCGACGAAGTGCAAACCCTGAAGTACGTCGTGCACAACGTTGCCGACGCCTACGGCCGCACCGCTACCTTCATGCCCAAGCCACTGTACGGTGACAACGGTTCGGGTATGCACGTGCACATGTCGATCTCCAAGGACGGCAAGAACACCTTCGCCGGCGAAGGCTATGCCGGCCTGTCCGACACCGCCCTGTACTTCATCGGCGGCATCATCAAGCACGGCAAGGCACTGAACGGCTTCACCAACCCGTCGACCAACTCCTACAAGCGTCTGGTCCCAGGTTTCGAAGCTCCAGTGATGCTGGCCTACTCGGCTCGCAACCGTTCCGCCTCGATCCGCATTCCTTACGTCAACAGCCCTAAAGGCCGTCGTATCGAAGCCCGTTTCCCGGATCCGGCAGCCAACCCGTACCTGGCTTTCGCAGCCCTGCTGATGGCTGGCCTGGACGGCATCCAGAACAAGATCCACCCTGGCGACGCTGCCGACAAGAACCTGTACGACCTGCCGCCTGAAGAGGCCAAGGAAATCCCACAGGTGTGCGGCAGCTTGAAGGAAGCCCTGGAAGAGCTGGACAAGGGCCGTGCGTTCCTGACAAAGGGCGGCGTGTTCAGCGACGACTTCATCGATGCCTTCATTCACCTGAAGAGCGAAGAAGAAATCAAGGTTCGTACCTTCGTACACCCACTGGAATACGACCTGTACTACAGCGTCTGATCCCTGTGATGTGACAGAAAGGCCACCCTCGGGTGGCCTTTTTTCGTTGGGCGGCTGCCGTGGCAACGATGCACCCGCGCCGCCATTTGCTCTATGCTGGCCCCCATGCAAGCGCCACTCAGAGAAGTCTCCATGCGCTCACCCCTAGCCTGCCTGTTGCTACTGCTGTGTTCGCTGCCTGCCGCGGCGCAGATCTACAAGTACACCGACGCCCAGGGCAACACCGCCTACAGCAATCAACCACCCGAGGGGCGTGCGAGCCAGACGGTCGAGCTACCGCCGCTCAACAGCGTCGAATCGCTGCGCAAGCCGGCGCCGGTGACCCTGCCGAGCACCGCCGTCCAGGTGCCGCAGACTCAGTACAGCCAGCTGGAACTGACCGGGCTGCCTAGCGATGAAGCGCTTCGCGCCAACAACGGTACCTTCGATGTCGGCGTAGCGATCGTGCCCCGCCTGCGCTCCGGAGACCGGCTGCGCCTGGTCCTCGACGGCCAGCCTTATGGCCAGCCGACCAACGTACCGCGCCTGCAACTGGTGAATGTCGATCGCGGCGAACATAGCCTGGCAGTGCAGGTCGTCGACAGCCAGGACGCGGTCGTCCAGGAAAGCGCCACCGTCACCTTCACGGTGCAGCGGGTTCATCTTCCATGAGGTATTGGGCGCTGCTCTGGCTGGCCTTGAGCACCGCGTCGGCCCAGGCTGCGGTGTACACCTACGTCGACGCCAACGGCAACCGGGTGTTCACCGACCAGCCCGGCCAGGGCGCCAAGCGCGTGCCGATGCCGGAGCGCTCCAGCTCCGCCGCACCGGCCACGGTTGCGCCGCCACGCACCAGCAAGGTGCCTGTGCCGAACAAGGCGCCTGCGATGCGCTATCAGATGCTGCGTATTCTGGGGCCACTGCCGGACACCGCCGTGCGCGAAGAAGACGGCTCACTGATCGTGACCCTCACCAGCGAACCGGCGTTGCAGCCCAATCATCGCTACCGCCTGTTGCTGGACGGCGAAGTTGCCCAGGCACCCGGGCGCAGTCCGGTGTTCGCGTTGAGCAATGTCGACCGGGGCACCCATAGCCTGGCCGCCGAGATCATCGATCAGGACGACCATGTGATCGAGCGTACGCCCGCACAGCCCGTGCATCTGCAGCGTATATCGCTGATCCAGAAACGGCGCGTTCACCCTTGTCGTAATGCCGACTACGGTGTGCGCCCCGAATGTCCGCTCAAGGACAAGCCGGAAGACGACTGAGCAGCTCTCGGTCGCTAAATATCCGGTAACACATGCGCACCCATATGGTGCGCTATCATGCTCATCGTGAGGCGTGCGGTTCCATTTTGGTTCGAAATGGCTGCGCGCGGTGCTTCGCGGCATACCGGTCGAGCACCTGTGGCACGCATTTGTACGATCGGCGCTTCTTTTCGGAGCCTTGGTTTGGTTCTTGCATTTTCCTTGCACCAGCGAGTTTGTTTCGCGCGCGAACCCGGGCATTGCCACGGGCGCCCTGTGCCAAAAGAGGTCACCCGTCCCCATGACCATCAGCGATGCCCTGCACCGACTGTTACTCGACAACCTCACCACTGCCACCATTCTGCTCAACGCCGACCTGCGCCTTGAGTACATGAACCCCGCAGCCGAGATGTTGCTGGCGATCAGTGGCCAACGCAGCCATGGTCAGTTCATCAGCGAATTGTTCACCGAATCCACCGAAGCGCTGAATTCCCTGCGCCAGGCCGTCGAACAGGCTCACCCCTTCACCAAGCGCGAAGCGATGCTGACCGCACTGGCCGGCCAGACGCTGACGGTCGACTATGCCGTGACGCCGATCCTCAGCAACGGCGCGACCTGGCTGCTGCTGGAGGTGCATCCACGCGATCGCCTGCTACGCATCACCAAGGAAGAGGCGCAGTTGTCCAAGCAGGAAACCACCAAAATGCTGGTGCGCGGCCTGGCACACGAAATCAAGAATCCCCTGGGTGGCATCCGCGGCGCGGCCCAGCTGCTGGCTCGCGAGCTGCCCGAAGAAAGCCTCAAGGACTACACCAACGTCATCATCGAGGAAGCCGACCGCCTGCGTAACCTGGTCGACCGCATGCTCGGCTCGAACAAGCTGCCCTCGCTGGCGATGACCAACATCCATGAGGTGCTGGAGCGTGTGGCCAACCTGGTCGAGGCCGAAAGCCAGGGCTGCATCACCCTGGTGCGCGACTACGATCCGAGCATTCCCGATGTCTTGATCGACCGCGAACAGATGATCCAGGCCGTGCTCAACATCGTACGCAACGCCATGCAGGCCATCAGCGGCCAGAACGAGCTGCGCCTGGGCCGCATCAGCCTGCGCACCCGCGCCATGCGCCAGTTCACCATCGGCCACGTGCGCCACCGCCTGGTCAGCAAGATCGAGATCACCGACAACGGGCCGGGCATTCCTGCCCAATTGCAGGAAACCATCTTCTACCCCATGGTCAGTGGCCGTCCCGACGGCACCGGCCTGGGGCTGGCCATTACCCAGAACATCATCAGTCAGCACCAAGGCTTGATCGAATGTGAAAGCCACCCCGGCCACACCACGTTTTCGATCTTCCTGCCGCTGGAACAAGGAGCCGCTTCGTCATGAGCCGTAGTGAAACTGTCTGGATCGTCGATGACGACCGTTCCATCCGCTGGGTCCTGGAAAAGGCCCTGCAGCAAGAAGGCATGACCACCCAGAGCTTCGACAGCGCCGATGGCGTCATGAGCCGGCTGGCACGCCAGCAGCCCGACGTGATCATCTCCGACATCCGCATGCCCGGCGCCAGTGGCCTGGACCTGCTGGCGCGCATTCGCGAGCAGCATCCGCGCCTGCCGGTGATCATCATGACCGCCCATTCGGACCTGGACAGCGCGGTGGCCAGCTACCAGGGCGGCGCCTTTGAGTACCTGCCCAAGCCGTTCGACGTCGACGAGGCGGTGTCGCTGGTCAAGCGCGCCAACCAGCATGCCCAGGAACAGCAGGGCCTGACCGAAGTCCCGGCGCTGACCCGCACGCCCGAGATCATCGGCGAAGCGCCGGCCATGCAGGAAGTCTTCCGCGCCATCGGCCGACTCAGCCACTCCAACATCACCGTGCTGATCAACGGCGAGTCGGGCACCGGCAAGGAACTGGTCGCCCACGCCCTGCACCGGCACAGCCCAAGGGCCGCATCGCCGTTCATTGCGTTGAACATGGCGGCGATCCCCAAGGACCTGATGGAATCGGAGCTGTTCGGCCATGAAAAGGGCGCCTTCACCGGCGCGGCCAACCTGCGCCGTGGCCGCTTCGAACAGGCCGACGGCGGTACGCTGTTTCTCGACGAGATCGGCGACATGCCGGCCGATACCCAGACGCGTCTGCTGCGCGTGCTGGCCGATGGCGAGTTCTATCGCGTTGGTGGGCACATTCCGGTCAAGGTCGACGTGCGTATCATCGCCGCCACCCACCAGAACCTGGAAACCCTGGTGCACGCCGGCAAGTTTCGCGAAGACTTGTTCCATCGCCTCAACGTGATCCGCATCCACATCCCGCGCCTGTCGGACCGTCGCGAAGACATCCCGACCCTGGCCCGCCATTTCCTCAGCCGCGCTGCCCAGGAACTGGCAGTCGAGCCCAAGCTGCTCAAGAGCGAGACCGAGGAATACCTGAAGAACTTGCCGTGGCCCGGCAACGTGCGCCAGCTGGAGAATACCTGCCGCTGGATTACGGTAATGGCGTCCGGGCGCGAAGTGCACACTGGCGACCTGCCGCCCGAGCTGCTCAGCCTGCCGCAGGACGCGGCGCCGGTGACCAACTGGGAGCAGGCGTTGCGCCAGTGGGCCGATCAGGCCCTGGCACGCGGCCAGTCGAGCCTGCTCGACAGCGCCGTGCCCAGCTTCGAGCGGATCATGATCGAGACAGCCCTGAAGCACACCGCCGGACGCCGTCGCGACGCCGCCGTGCTGCTGGGTTGGGGTCGCAACACCCTGACCCGCAAGATCAAGGAACTGGGCATGAAGGTCGATGGCGCCGACGAGGACGAAGTCGAAGAAGCCTGACGCCCCGCACATACCCCCCAGGGTACGCGATCCCTGTAGCAGCGGCGCAAGCCGCGTCCGGCCTCACTGTGGTGGGTCTGGTGCACCGCACGTACCGCCGACGCGGCTCGCGCCGCTGCTACAGGGGTACGTCAGATGCCCCGCACACACCCCCACAGGCGTACGTGATCTCTGTAGCAGCGGCGCAAGCCGCGTCCGGCCTCACCGCGGGGGGTCTGGTACACCGCACATACCGCCGACGCGGCTCGCGCCGCTGCTACAGGGGGCTTGAAGAAACTCTCTGCTTTTGTGCATTCGCCTTGTGCAGTGCACCCACAGGATGCGCTGTTAAACATCGCTTATCGCCTGGATAAAACCTCGTTCGCTTCATCAGGCCAAGAAACTGTGATCCGATCTAAATAATTTTTCCTTACAGTTCAGTTAGATAGATAGGACTGCCGAACGTTTTGGGCTTTCAGAAAGCTTCTGCAACAAAACTGGCACGCCACCTGCAATGTACTAACCATTACCCAGTTTCGGGAACCTTGGTACAGGCAGGCCGGGGATTCCCTCTTTACACCGCGACTCCAGCCAAGGCTGGAACACCGCACAACTGTTTTGGGGACCTTGGTACAGGCAGGCCGGGACTCCCCTTCTTTACACCGAAACACCTGGCCGCAAGCCAAGTGTTCCACCCCGCTTGGGGGGCTCCGGTACAGGCAGGCCGGGGTCCCCTCTTTTATTGCTCGCGCAGCTCGATGGTGGTTTGCCAGCGCCCTTCGAGCTGTACCCCGCGCCATTGCATCTGCAAAGGGCGCGCCGCCACCGCCGTCAGCAACAACCCCTCATCACTGCGCTGAATGCGCCAGCTCACCGGCTTGCCGCCCACCAGCAAACGCCCGCTGGCCGGCGCGCCGGTCGCATCGAACAGCATTGCCACCGTGCCCTCTACTACTTCGCTGTGCACTCGGGGCTCGTCGTTAAACCACAACACCAACCCGTCGCGGTGTACTTCGATGTTGTCCAGCCGTGCAGGATCGGGATTGGCCAGGCGGCCGATCATCAATCCAATCAGCAGGCCCACGATCGCCAGCGAGCCCAAAACCCGTGGCCACAGTTGCGAACGCTCGCCCGGATCAGGAGTAGAATGCTGCCCGTCCTTCAGTTCGGTGCCGCGCATGTTTCACGTGATCCTTTTTCAACCAGAGATTCCGCCCAATACGGGCAACATTATCAGGCTGTGTGCCAACAGCGGTTGTGCCTTGCACCTGATAGAGCCGATCGGCTTCGAGCTGGACGACAAGCGCTTGCGTCGGGCAGGTCTCGATTACCACGAATACGCCACCTTGCAGCGCCATGTCGACCTGGCTAGCTGCCTGGAAAGCCTGGGGCAGCCACGGGTGTTCGCGTTCACCACCAAGGGTTCGCGACCCTTCCATGATGCCAGCTTCGCGAAGGGCGATGCGTTCCTGTTCGGCCCGGAAAGCCGTGGGCTGCCGGCCGAGGTGCTGGATGCGCTGGACAGCCAGCACAAGCTGCGCCTGCCGATGCGCGAAGGGTGCCGCAGTTTGAATCTGTCCAATACCGTGGCGGTCGCGGTTTATGAAGCCTGGCGACAGCTGGGGTTTGAGTAGGGCTTGAGGGCCTCTTCGCGGGCAGAGCCCGCTCCCACAGGGTAATGCTGCAACCTTTAGAGGTGGGCTTGACCTGTGGGAGCGGGGCGGGCGGCGAGCTCTATGCCCGCTAAAGGGCCTGCCCGCTCCCACAAAAAAAGCGCCCCGAAGGGCGCTTTTTGCTCACGGCACGGCAATGCTTACTGCGGCGTAGGCGCTTCGCCCGATTCCTGCATGCGTTGCAGTTCCTGCGCGTAAAGCATGTCGAAGTTCACCGGGGCGAGCATCAGCGCCGGGAACGAACCGCGGGTCACCAGGCTGTCCAGGGTCTCGCGGGCGTAAGGGAACAGGATGTTGGGGCAGAATGCGCCGAGCGTGTGGCTCATCGAGCCTTCGTCCAGGCCCTTGATCAGAAAGATACCGGCCTGTTGCACTTCAGCGATGAACGCGACTTCTTCACCATTCTTGACCGTAACCGACAGGGTCAGCACGACTTCGTGGAAGTCACCTTCCAGGCCTTTCTGGCGGGTATTCAGGTCCAGGGAAACGCTGGGTTCCCACTGCTGACGGAAGATCGCCGGGCTTTTCGGGGCCTCGAACGACAGGTCACGCACGTAGATGCGCTGCAGCGAGAACTGCGGTTCGTTTTCGGCGGCAGCGCCATTGTTCGCTTGGTCGGTCATCGCAGATCCTTGTGATCTTCAGAGGTGTGGGGGTAAGGAGGCCGGTCAGGCCTTCAGCAACGCGTCCAGCTTGCCGGCGCGCTCGAGGGCGAACAGATCGTCGCAGCCGCCGACGTGCAGGTCGCCGATCCAGATCTGGGGCACCGATGTACGGCCGGCCTTGGCGGCCATCTCGCGACGCAGCTCGGACTTGCCGTCGACCTTGATCTCGGTGAACTGCACCTTCTTGCTTTCCAGCAGGTACTTGGCCCGCGAGCAATACGGGCAGTAGTCACTGGAGTACACGACGATCGATTTCATGTCACTTCACCACGGGCAGGTTGTCGGCACGCCAGCTCGATACGCCGCCGGCCAGCTTGGCGGCGGTGTGGCCGGCCTTGACCAGTTCGGCACAGGCAGTACCGGCGTGCTGGCCGATGGCGTCGACCACGATCAGGGTCTTGCCCTTGTATTTTTCCAGCTCGCCGATACGGGTCGCCAGCTTGTCCTGGGGAATGCTCAATGCGCCCACGATGTGGCCGGCGGCATAGTCCTTCTTGTTGCGGATATCCACGACGACGCCCTGCTCGCTGTTGACCAGAGCGGTCAGCTCACGGGGGCTGAGGCTTTTGGCACCCTTGCTCATTTCCAGCATGATCAACATGACCAGCAGGACCACGAACGCGGTCACGAGCAGATAGTGATTTGTGGCGAATTCAATCAGGTGAGCAACCATCAGCGGGTTCCAGGGCGTTAAAATGTCGGCCAGTATACACAGCCGCCAAGTCCGGCCAAAGCCCGCCGGACGGAACCGCTCGGCATCATTGCGGGTCTGTGATGGTTGTTCTTGCGCTTGTGGTGAAATAAACCGCCATGATTCGTCACGCAGGCCCGCAATGCCCTAAAATGCCGGGCTTCTCCTGAATGCTCTTCTGACATAGCGAGTGGGATCCATGACAGCCACGCCCAAACCCTTGGTCCTGATCATCCTCGATGGTTTCGGTCACAGTGAAAACCACGAGTACAACGCGGTCTATTCGGCTCGCAAGCCGGTGCTCGATGCACTCATGGCACGCCAGCCCAACGGCTTGATCTCGGGGTCGGGCATGGATGTCGGCCTGCCCGACGGGCAGATGGGCAACTCGGAAGTCGGCCACATGAACCTGGGCGCCGGGCGTGTGGTTTACCAGGATTTCACCCGCGTGACCAAGGCCATCCGCGATGGCGAGTTCTTCACCAACCCGACCATTTGCGCGGCGGTCGACAAGGCCGTGGCGGCGGGCAAGGCGGTGCACTTCATGGGCCTGCTGTCCGACGGTGGCGTGCATAGCCACCAGGACCACCTGGTGGCCATGGCCGAACTGGCCGCCGGTCGCGGCGCGCAGAAGCTCTACCTGCACGCCTTCCTCGATGGCCGCGACACACCGCCCAAGAGCGCGCAGGCGTCGCTTGAGCTGATGGACGCGACCTTCGCCCGCCTCGGCCACGGCCGCACTGCCAGCCTGATCGGGCGTTACTTCGCCATGGATCGCGACAACCGCTGGGATCGCGTCAGCGCGGCGTACAACCTGATCGTCGATGGCGCATCGGAATTTCATGCCGCCACTGCCGTGCAGGGTCTGCAGGCCGCCTACGAGCGCGGCGAGAGCGACGAATTCGTCAAGGCCACTACGGTAGGCGAGCCTGTTCGCGTGGAAGACGGCGACGCCGTGATCTTCATGAATTTCCGCGCCGACCGCGCGCGCGAACTCAGCCGCGTGTTCGTCGAAGACGACTTCAGCGATTTCCCACGCAACCGCCAGCCCAAGCTGGCCGGCTACGTGGGCCTGACCCAATACTCGGCGAAAATCCCGGCACCGGCGGCATTCGCCGCTACCGGCCTGAACAACGTGCTGGGCGAGTACCTGGCGAAGAACGGCAAGACCCAACTGCGCATCGCCGAAACCGAAAAGTACGCCCACGTGACGTTCTTCTTCTCTGGCGGACGTGAAGAAGAATTCCCCGGTGAAGAACGCATCCTGGTGCCGTCGCCCAAAGTCGCGACCTACGACCTGCAACCGGAAATGAGCGCCCCGGAAGTGACCGACCGCATCGTCGAAGCCATCGAGCAGCAGCGCTACGACGTCATCGTGGTCAACTACGCCAACGGCGACATGGTCGGCCACAGCGGCATCATGGCTGCGGCGATCCAGGCGGTGGAATGCTTGGACACCTGTGTGGGCCGTATCACCGCCGCACTCGACAAAGTCGGTGGCGAAGCGTTGATCACCGCCGACCACGGCAACTGCGAGCAGATGGAAGATGTCTGCACCGGCCAGGCGCACACCGCGCACACCACCGAACCGGTGCCGTTCATCTACGTCGGTCAGCGTGACGTCAAGGTACGCCCAGGCGGGGTGTTGGCCGACGTGGCGCCGACCATGCTCTGGCTGATGGGCCTGCCCAAGCCCGAAGAAATGACCGGCACTTCGATCCTGGTACAAGGCTGACCCATGCTCCGCACCCTGATGTTCCTGACCCTGACCTGCCTGCTCGGCCCGGCCTTCGCCGACGAGCGCGCGCAAACCCAGCAGCAGATCGACGCCACCCGCAAAGACATCGCCGAGCTGCAGAAAACCCTTGGCAAGGTGCAGGCAGAAAGATCCGGGGTGCAGAAAGAGCTGCGCACGACCGAAACCGAGATGGGCAAGCTGGAAAAGCAGGTGGAGGCCCTGCAAAAAGAACTAAAAAAGACTGAGGGCGAACTGGAGCGTCTGCATGGCGAAAAAGCCAAGCTCCAGGCCGCCCGGGTCGAACAGCAACGCCTCATTGCCATCCAGGCCCGTGCGGCCTATCAGAGCGGGCGCCAGGAATACCTGAAACTGCTGCTCAACCAGCAGAATCCGGAGAAGTTCGCCCGCACCCTGACCTATTACGACTACCTGAGCCAAGCCCGTCTGGAACAGTTGAAGAATTTCAACCAGACCCTGCAGAAACTGGCCGGCGTGGAAAAGGACATCAACCTGCAGCAGGCTCAACTGCTGGTGCAGCAAGGCAATCTGGACAGCCAGCGCGAAGACCTCGACAAGGTGCGCAAGGAGCGTCAGGTCGCACTGGCCAAGCTCAACGACCAGTACAAGCAGGGCGACCAGAAGCTCCAGGCTCGCCAGCAGGACCAGGAAGACCTGGCCAAGGTGCTCAAGACCATCGAGGAAACCCTGGCGCGTCAGGCGCGTGAAGCCGAGGAAGCCCGGCAGAAGGCCCTGTTGGCGGCCCAAGAGGCTGAACAACGGCGCCAGCGTGAAGCGGCCGCCGCGGCCGCGACGCGAGAAGCGCCGGCACCGGCGCCTCAGACCCCTCGCGCACCGACCGGCCCATTGGTGTCCAGCAGTGGCGAGAGCTTCGGCGGCGCATTTGCCTCGGCGCGGGGAAAACTTCCATGGCCTGTCGATGGTCGACTGTTGGCACGCTTCGGGGAAACCCGCGGCGACGATGTGCGCACCAAATGGGACGGTGTCATGATCAGCGCCCCGGCCGGCAGCCAGGTGCATGCGGTGCATGGGGGCCGCGTGGTGTTCGCCGACTGGTTGCGCGGCGCCGGGCTTCTGGTCATTCTCGACCATGGCAATGGCTACCTCACCCTGTACGGTCACAACCAGACCCTGCTCAAATCGGCCGGCGACGTGGTCAAGGCCGGTGATGCCATCGCCACCGTAGGTACCAGCGGCGGGCAGAGCACGCCAGCGCTGTATTTTGCAATACGCCAGCAAGGCAAACCCACCGACCCCTCACAGTGGTGTCGGGGGTGATTGGCGCAGTCGTTCAAAAGCAGCCCTTCAAGGCGCGAACCCGTATCAGGAGTCTGTTAGACATGCCGCATCTGTCCCGCCTTACCTCGCTGGCCCTGACGATCGCCATGGCCGCCGCCGCGCCTGCAGTGGTCGCCGCCGATCTGGCCCCCCAGCCTGTCCGGGCAGGCGGTGCGGCGCCGGCCGCCGCGCCGTTGCCACTCGACGAGCTGCGTACCTTCGCCGAGGTGATGGACCGCATCAAGGCGGCCTATGTCGAGCCTGTGGATGACAAGACCCTGCTGGAGAACGCCATCAAGGGCATGCTCAGCAACCTCGACCCGCACTCGGCCTACCTGGGCCCTGAAGACTTCCAGGAGTTGCAGGAAAGCACCAGCGGCGAGTTCGGCGGCCTGGGCATTGAGGTGGGCAGCGACAATGGCATGATCAAGGTGGTCTCGCCCATCGACGACACGCCCGCCTCCAAGGCCGGCATCGAAGCGGGCGACCTGATCGTCAAGATCAACAACCAGCCCACCCAGGGCCTGAGCATGACTGAAGCCGTCGACCTGATGCGCGGCAAGCTCGGCGAGAAGATCACCCTGACCCTGGTGCGCGACGGCGGCACGCCCTTCGACGTGACCCTGGCCCGCGCCACCATCCAGGTCAAGAGCGTCAAGGCCCAGTTGCTGGAAAACGGCTATGGCTACCTGCGCATCACCCAGTTCCAGGTCAAGACTGGCGAAGAAGTCGGCAAGGCCCTGGCGAAACTGCGCAAAGACAACAACGGCAAGCTCAAGGGGCTGATCCTCGACCTGCGCAACAACCCCGGCGGTGTGCTGCAAAGCGCCGTGGAAGTGGCCGACCACTTCCTGACCAAGGGCCTGATCGTCTACACCAAGGGCCGCATCGCCAACTCGGAACTGCGCTTCTCCGCCGACCCGGCCGATGCCAGCGAGCGCGTGCCTCTGGTCGTTTTGATCAACGGCGGCAGCGCCTCGGCTGCAGAAATCGTCGCCGGTGCGCTGCAGGACCAGAAGCGCGGCATCCTCATGGGTACCGACAGCTTCGGCAAGGGCTCGGTACAGACCGTGCTGCCGCTCAACAACGATCGTGCCCTGAAGATCACCACGGCGCTGTATTACACGCCCAACGGCCGTTCGATCCAGGCCCAGGGCATCATTCCAGATGTCGAGGTGCGTCAGGGCAAGTTGACCCGCGATGCCGATACCGAAAGCTTCAAGGAAGCCGACCTGCAGGGCCATCTGGGCAACGGCAACGGCGGCGCCGACCGACCTTCGGGCAAGGCCGTGATCGGCGCCCGCAAGGCCCGGCCACAGGACGACGACTTCCAGATCAGCCAGGCACTCAGCCTGCTCAAGGGCCTGAGCGTGACGCGCGGCAACTGACATGGGCCGCGTCCTGTTGCTCGCCATGCTGCTGTTGACTGCCGGACCCGTCCTCGCCGGGCCGGCATACCTGACCCTGATCATCGACGACCTGGGCCAGTCGCCCGCGCGAGACAGCCGCACCCTCGCCCTGCCCGGCCCTGTCACCCTGGCGATCATGCCCGACACCCCGCATGCCGCGGATTTTGCCCGTCAGGCGCACAAGGCCGGCAAGACCGTGATGGTGCACATGCCGATGGACCCAGCGACTGGCCCGTTCGCCTGGCGTCCCGATATGCCCGCCAGTGGATTGCTCGGCCGCCTGCAGGCCGCTTTGCGGGCCGTGCCGTATGCCGCCGGCCTGAACAATCACGAGGGCAGCCGCATGACCTCGCAGCCTGAAGCCATGGCCCTGTTGATGAACGAGCTGCAGCAGCACGGCATGTTCTTCGTCGACAGCCGCACCAGCGCCGCCACCGTGGCCGCCGCCAAGGCTCAGAGCATTGGCCTGGCCAGCTTGTCGCGAGATGTTTTCCTGGATGACACGCGCACCGTCGAGGCCATCGCCGGCCAGCTTGAAAAGGCCATTGCCCTGGCGCACAAGCAGGGCACCGTGGTGATCATCGGCCACCCCTATCCACAGACCCTGGAAGTGCTGGAGCGCGAGCTACCGCGCTTGAAGGCCAGGGGAGTCGAATGGATACCGGTCCGGCAGATGATCGGCGAGCGCGGCAACCGCGCCACCGCCGCCCACGGCAAGGGTGGCATCTACCACTGACTGGTATCTGCCGGGTGTCATAGATAATCGGCGAACACCCGATCGACCACGCCTTCGCGGCGCATGTCGTCGAGCGCCCGTTGCAGGCGGTCCACTACCTCCTGCGGCGTCTCCTTGTTCAGCGCCAGGTACAATTCGGCACTGTTGAAGCGCAGCACCGTCTTGAGCCCGGTAACCCCTTCCAGGCGTGCCAGGTAGCGACCGGCCGGGTCGCCCGTGGCCCACAGGTCGATCTGCCCGCCCAGCAATTTGCCCGCGTTGTCCTGGTCGCGCAGGGCGACGATCGGGCGCATGTCGCGCTCGGCCAGGCTCTGCGCAATGGCGTCGCCTTTATAGGCGCCGATCCGGTAGGGCCGAGCCTGATCGAGGGTTTCCAGCGTGATCGGGCTGTCTGCGCGGGCCAGCATGATCCAGTCGTCCGGACCCAGCGGGCCGACCCATTTGAAGGCCTTCTCGCGTTCGGGCAGGCGTGCAGTGACGAATACGCCATAGCCCGGATTGCTCAGGGCCAGCTTGTAGATGCGGTCCCAGGGAAAGCGCAGGGTCATGCTGTAGGGAATGCCGGCACGTCGGTACATTTCCCGCACCAGCTCGGTAGCGATGCCGCGAATATTGTCTTCCTGGGCGAAGTTCTTGTCGTTGCTGGCCATGTTGTAGGGCGGAAAGTTCTCGGTCAGCAACACCATCGAGTATCCCGCCGGGATCTCGGCGCGCACGGCACTGCCGCCGAACAGAGCAGCACAGAAGACGAAGGCGAGAAAAGCGCGGTCGAGCATTACGAGGTCCCAGCAGCAATGACAATGGCCAGAGTGCCGGGCGCACCGAGCGCTGTAAAGCTCTGCAACGATTACGCGACAACCTGTCTACGACGCGTTGTGTAGCAGGTTTTGCAGGGCGGTCAGGTCAGGCACTCGGGCCACGGTTTCGCCGACCTGCACCGCTGCCAGCTCCAGCGGCTTGAGCGGTACGTCGACGTAGCTCAATTGACTGTCGACTCGGCACGAGCGCGGCACGTGCTGGATCAATACGGCCATGAAGCGCGTCGAGGTTTCGCCCAAGGCGTTGAGCACGACGATGCGGGCCCGCTCGCCGATCACGGCCTCGCCACCGCTGGCGGCTTCGAAGCTGACCAGCGGCAGGCGCAGGTTGCGCCACTCGATCATGCCCAGGTGCCAGCGCGCGGCCCCCAGCACCGGCTCGCCGGGCACATAGTCGATCAGCTCGGCGACCGCCACGTTGGGCAGCAACAGGCTGCGGTCGGCAAGGGGCAGCAGCAGTGCGGTGAGGCTGTCGCGGCGGCCGATCGCGCGGTCAAGCATGGGTTGCTCCCCAGCGTTCGATGCATTCCAGCAAATGGCTCTCCTGATAGGGCTTGCCCAGGTATTCGTTGACGCCGATGGCCATCGCTCGCTCGCGATGCTTCTGCCCGGTGCGCGAGGTGATCATGATGATGGGCAGAGCCTTGAGCGTGGGGTGCTGGCGGATACGCCGGGCCACCTCGAAACCGTCCATGCGCGGCATCTCGATGTCCAGCAACAGAATGTCGGGGCTGTACTCCTGCAACAGCGCCATGGCATCGACCCCGTCCTTAGCGGTCAGGACCTGCATGCCGTGGCGCTCCAGCAAGCGACTGGTGACCTTGCGCACCGTCACCGAGTCGTCGACCACCAGTACCTGCAAGCGTCGTACCTGCGCACCGTGCTGGTAACCGGTGCGCGCCACCGCCACGCCTTGCCGCGCACGCAACTGGGCCAGCAGATCAAGAATCAGCACCACACTGCCATCGCCAAGGATGGTCGCACCGCCCAGCCCCGGCACGGCCGCGAACTGGGCGCCCAGGCTCTTCACCACGATTTCGCGGGAGCCGGCCAGGGCATCCACCTGCACCGCCACCTGCTGATCGAACGCACGCACCAACAGCACCGGCAAAGGTTGGCTTTGCGCCGTCAACGAGGGTACGGCGCGGCCATGCAGCAAGGTACCCAGGTAGCGCAGGTCGTAGACCCGTCCGGCATAGCCATAGCGCGGCGGTGCCGATTGGTAGGCGTCGTGCAACTCGCCGGGCATGACCCGCACGATCCCCTCGATGCTGTTCAGGGGTATCGCATACTGTTCTTCGCCACACTGCACCATCAGAGCACGGTTGACCGACACGGTGAACGGCAGGCGAATCTGGAAGCGCGCGCCCTGCCCCGGCCGCGAGTCGATACTCATGGCACCACCCAGCTGCTTGACCTCTTCGTGAACCACGTCCATGCCCAGGCCACGGCCGGAAATCTGCGTGACCTTGGTGGCCGTGGAAAAGCCGGGCTGGAGGATGAACTGCATCACGTCGTGATCGCTGAGTTCACTGTGCGGATCCAGCAAGCCGCGCTTGATGGCCTTGGCGCGCACGGCAGCCAGGGGCACGCCGGCGCCGTCGTCACTCATCTCGATGACGATGTCGCCGCCCTGATGCAGCAAGGCCAGGCGAATGTGCCCCACGGCGGGTTTGCCGGCAGCCAGGCGCATCTCCACCGGTTCCAGACCATGGTCGACGGCGTTACGCAGCATGTGTTCGAGCGGGGCGATCATGCGCTCGAGCACACTGCGGTCCATCTCGCCCTGAGCCTCGCTGACTTCGAACTCGACCTCCTTGCCCAGCTCCTCGGCCACCTGCCGCACCACCCGCTGCAAACGCGGCAGCAGTCGCTCGAACGGCACCATGCGAGTGCGCATCAAGCCTTCCTGGAGCTGACTGTCGACCCGTGCCTGCTGCTGCAGCAAGGTTTGCGCCTCCAGGTTGCGCCCAGCCAGGGTTTCCTTGAGGTCGAGCAGGTCCGAAGCCGATTCGAACAAGGCCCGCGAGAGCTGCTGCAGTTGCGAATGGCGGTCCATTTCCAGCGGATCGAAGTCTTCGTAACCCTGGCCATCCACATGCTGACGGCTGAGGATACGGCTTTGGGTTTCGGTATCGAGGCGGCGCAACTGGTCGCGCATGCGTTCGATGGTGGTTTCCATTTCCTGCAACGCCGCCTGGGCATCGTTGACCTGCTGTTCGATGCGCCCGCGAAAGATGGAGGTCTCGCCAGCCAGGTTGCCCAGTTCGTCGAGCAGCTCGGCCCCGACCTTGATCACGTCGACCGGGCCACGCTCCGTGGCCACCGGCTCGGCGGCCACGGGCTTGGGCAGGGTGGCAGGCACGCCAGGCTCGCTGCCAGCGGCAAACTCGGCGATTGCGGCAATCAGCTTCCCGGCCGCCGGCAAGGGTTGCCGGGCGCGTACGGCGTCGAGCATCTGGGCCAGGCGGTCGTGCCCCTTGTGCAACAAGCCGAACAGTTGCGGCGAGGCCTGCAACTGGCCTTGGGAGACACGTTCGTAGACCGCTTCCAGCTCATGGGCCAGATCGCCCAGCGGACCGATCTCCACCATGCGTGCACCGCCCTTGAGCGTATGCAGGTCGCGCAGCAGGTTTTCCGCTTCGAGATGGTTAGCGGGCTCGGTCTGCCAGCGCAACAAGGCCGCACCGGCGCTCTCGACGATGTCCACGCCTTCCTCGACGAAAATGTTCAGCAGCTCACCGTCGGCGTCGTCCGCGTGCGCGCTTTCCGAACGCGGCTCGCTCAGCCAGCGTCGCTGGGTCTGCTCGATGGACTCTTCAAGCCGCGACGCCTCGTCGTCCCCGGTCGCGACAGCGTCGCCGAACCGGGCGAGATCGACCATCGCGCCGCCGTCGCGCTGCACGACACCCATGGCCTGCGGGTCCAGAGACCCCTGCAGCAACGTCCGCAGGGCGCGCACGTGAGTGGGCTGCGGCTTGACCTCCTGGCCTGCGGCCAACTGGTCGAGCATGCCGATCATGGCTTCCTGAGCCTGCTCGGCTTGCTGGAAAAAGCCAGGACTGACGCTCAGGCTGCTTTCTTCGACCGCGCCGTAAAGATCGAGTAGCGCCTCGCACAACTCGTCGAGCGCTTGCACGTCGGTCAATTGCGCCTGTTCGCCCAACAGCGTCAACTGGTCGAGCAACCTCGGCAACGCCTGGCGGCTGGCCGGCTGTTGCTGCCAGCGCTGCAGCAGCCGCTCGGCATCGAGAAGGATGTCCATGCCCTCGTCCAGCAACCGCTCGATCAGTTGCGGCGCCTGGACCCGCCGGGTATCGCCTTGCGCCTGGACACCCTGCAAGCGCTCGGCGGCGCAGTCCTGCACGCGCTGGATCAACGCTGCGGCACCTGGAATGGGCGCCAGCGGCTGTGCCGGCAACTGCAGCAGCTTCTGCCGCATCAGGTAGTGGGCATCGCCCAGCAGGCCCAATTCCCGAGCCTGGAACGGCAGCCGGTGAGCGCGCAGTTCGCGGGCCATGACGTCGAATGCAGTGGCCAGCTCGGCCAACGGCGTCACCCCGGCCACCAGCGCACTGCCCTTGAGGGTATGCAAGGCGCGCTGCAACTCGTCGCTGACGGCCACGTCGTTGCCCTGTTCGTCCAGCGCCAGAAAGCGCTCGACCGCACTCAGATGGCTCAGCGCCTCGCTGTGGAAAATCTCCAGCAGCTGGGTATCCAGGGGTTCGGGCTCCGGGCTGCTTGCAGCAGGTGACTGGTCAGCAACCAGCGGCACAGGTAAGTCGAGTTGCGGCGCAGTCAGCGCCAGGGCCGCCTCGGCCACTTCCAGCAACGCTTCATGGGCAAGCTGCGGTGCCTCGCTGGTGCGCTGCAGGTAGTGCTCGACCGCCGTCAGAGCGGCCGTTATTCGTTCCAGGGGGGCTCGCGTCGAGGGCGTCGAGCCGGTCGGCAAGCTGGCCTCGACGACGTGGTTGCAGGCTTGCAGCACGGCAGCAGCACGAGGCAAGGTCAGCATGACCAGGGCGCCGCGCAACTGCGTGAGCAATGGGGCAAGCGTTTGCAGGCGTTGCGGATCCCACTGTGCGTCACTGGAATCGGCCAGCACGTCCTTGGCCTCTTGCAGGCCGAAACGGATTTCACGCATCACCACCTGGCGAATCTGCGTCAGGTCGGTACTGGAGGCCTGCGGCTCGTCGCGGCCGGACGCATCGCTGGGCCCGGCCATGCCGGCCAGGGTGGCTTCGACATAGAGCAGCGCTCCGGCGACGTCCAGCAGCACGGCGTCGTTGGGCTCGCGCGTGCCCTGCACCAGGCCCTGGATCACCGCCAATTGGTCGATGATGACCTTGCGTGGCTGGCCAAAGCCCAGCACCGCCAGGGCGTCGGCAATCTGCCGCAACGGCGCCATCAGCGCGTTCAATTCCTGGGTGTACTCGCGCCCACCGCGCACGAACAGGTCCAACTGCTCCTTGACCTTGAGCAACTCCTCGCACAAGGCCGGGAGTACGTATTCGTGCCGTTCAGCCATGATCACTCCGCTTTCGCTTCGACGCTGGGCGCCGGCAAGGTGAAGCCGGACACCGAACGGCGCATCTCGCTGGCCATCTGCGCCAGGTTGCCGATGCTTTCGGCCGTGGCGCTGGAGCCCGAAGACGTCTGCTCGGTGATCTGCTGGATCACCGACATGGTGTGGGAGATCTGCCCGGCCGAGCTGGTCTGCTGCTGGGCCGCACTGGAAATGATCTGGATCAGCTCGGCCAGATCCTGGGAAACGCCTTCGATCTCTTCCAGGGCGATGCCAGCGTCGTGTGCCAGGCGCGCACCGAGCACCACTTCGAAGGTGGTCTGCTCCATGGAAATGACCGCCTCGTTGGTGTCGGCCTGGATCGCCCGCACCAGCGTCTCGATCTGGCGGGTGGCCGACGATGACCGTTCGGCCAGGCGCTGCACTTCGTCCGCGACCACGGCAAAGCCACGCCCGGCCTCGCCCGCCATGGAAGCCTGGATCGCCGCGTTCAGCGCAAGAATGCTGGTCTGGTCGGCAATGTCGTCGATCAGGCTGACGATGTGGCCGATTTCCTGGGACGATTCGCCCAGCCGCTTGATGCGCTTGGCCGTGTCCTGGATCTGCTCGCGGATGTTGTCCATGCCTTGGATGGTGTTGTTCACCACCTCGCTGCCCTTGTTGGC